>DYKF01000311.1 GCA_020722745.1 Caldithrix sp. | reverse complement strand
ACTGGTATCAGATTTGGGTATTCCGGGGTCGCTTCAGCAAAAAAATGGCCTACGGCGCGCACTAAAAGCGTATCGGCGATGTTCTGGAGATGCTTTGAAACAGAGCATCGCCCTTTTCAAGCGAGGTAAAAAATGTCTACAGCATATGATGAAAATTCCTTAAGTACGGCGCTGGATATTATTGAAAATATTGAGTCCCGTTATGGACGGCTTGCAGACCGCCTCGGCGAGGTCCGCAAATCCATGCCGTCGGAAAATGTCGAAACCATATCCGACAAATGTTTTGAGCTCTCTGTCGAGATCATGCGTTACAAACACTACTTTTCTTCGGTCAAAAAACTGGTGCTTGGCAGACAGGATATTGGTCTGGTTCATTTATCATGATACGAGCATATTTTGATTAAACGGTTTCAACATAACCCCTTAAGAACCCGTGGGAAATCCGAAAAAGATCATCATCCCACACTGCTTGATGTTCTGAATATTCTGGAAAATCGGCTGGATATCGTCGAAAAGCAATGCACCGAAGTACTGCAATCCATAAATATTTGTACCCGCGCGGAAATGGACGATCAAATTGCCATCATGGATGCCGAAATCAATCGTTGCCAAAAATTATTAAAAATCATCAAAAATACCATGCATGAGCCTGAGCCAGAGAACTAAAATCATCCAGATGTGTCGAATACCTGTATGGAGCTATGCCATCACCATCAAAAATCACGTTCCCGGTTTCTTACTGCAAAAATAGGGGCCATTGTAACTGCAGCCTGCATAACAGGCGCATTATCAGCAAATACCTCAGCCTTCGCCAACACTTTTGATTCCAGTACCAGTACCACCAGCAGCAGCACCAGTAGCAGCACCAGCAGCAGCACACAAAATCCGCAAGATTGGCAACAAGTCTGGCAGATTCTCGCCCTTGCCGGATATGTACACCTGGTTTATGGCACCTATATGGGTCGTTATGGGGGGATGCATACAGTTGCCGCATGGAATATTCCCGTGCCCCGGGCTCTGCAAAAAATTTCCAACAACTGGGGATATTCTCCCTATAATCCCGCTTTTCGTAGCGGTCTGATCCAGTTTGAACGCGCAGATCATTTGCTCAATCGCCGAGGCATTTCACGCGGGCGGGTCACTCCGGAAGTCCTCTTAGCCCTGCGCGCGCCAATCCCAAAAAACCGTTTTCCGTTTCAATGGATTAAGGTCGACAAGAGCACGCACCCAGAGCACTTGCAGATCTGGCAGGTGCCACCCGATCCCCAGGGAAAAGGAAAATGGATTTACCGGACAGTCGTCAACACCGGGGTCATGCACTCCACCCCGGATGGTAGCTGGCCAATTTATCAGCGCCTTGCCAAAACCACCATGACCGGTAAATTCCCTATTGCGGTCAGCCCCCAGCAATACCATTTACTTCCTGCCTCAGACCGAAGTATTTATCATGGATATCATGTCCGCTGGCAACACTATACCGCGCCCAATGTGCGTTTCGTAAACTACTTTTACGATGGCCGCGCCATCCACTTTTATCCGCGCAAAGGCTATGGCTGGCCCCAAAGTGCGGGTTGCGTGGAGGAGCCCTACCAAAACGCACGCAAGGTTTACGCCCTGTTACACTATGGGGATATCGTTTCGATCATGGGACATTACCACAGAAAACCGGTAAAACTTGACCGTGCAGCCTTGTTGAGGAAACAAATCATTCGAGAAATAGCGGCCAGCAAGGCCGGCTGAATAAACCTAAAAACGGCAGTTGCCGTGGGTGCTTTGCAGCGTGTTTCGAGCCGTTGTTGTTCTTGGCGAAATCCTGCGCCCGTCAGGAGAGCTGTCTGAGCCCGCAGGGCGAGTTCTCTCCTGACAGCAGGATGAGCCTTAATGTGAAAGAAAGGAATCATTTTCTTTCATTCTTCGGGGTGGCGCGACTCGCAATGGACGTTAGAACAACAGGCAAGGAACAATGGAGCAAAAAGCACCCCCGGCAACTGCCG
>DYKF01000310.1 GCA_020722745.1 Caldithrix sp. | reverse complement strand
CGGCTTTTTTGATCTTCCTTCTTTTGTTTTGAAATAGCCTGCTCTTCTTTGAGCAGTGCCGGAGCATCCTGGAAAAGCGATACGGTAACGTATACTTCTCCAAACTATCCTTCTCCCTATGGCAACAGCTACAGCAACACAACAACCATCACACGCACGGGTGCTACCAAAATGCGCGTCTACTTCTCTGCCTTTAACACAGAGAGCGGATACGATTATGTGTACATATAGGATGCAGCCGGAACAAACAAGGCTACATACAGCGAACCCAAAGGAGCGTTTACTTCTGTAGAAGTGACAGGCTCTACGCTGAAGGTCAAGTTTACTTCGGATTCATCCGTAACTGCTGCGGGTTGGAAAATTGAACGGGTAGAATACTACCAGTAAGTTCAATGGGGAGAGTGCTTGTGCAGAGTCTGTGGAGTTTTTTAACAGACTCGTCGGCATAGCTCCCCTATTTTAATACAAAGAAGACTCTAACTCGTGGCCGGGAAACTTCTCCTTAAAAAGATTTTTCCAGCGAGCTGCGTCCTCATCCAGATTATTAAAATAGGCTGCATGATTCAGGTAAAAAAGAATTTCGGCAGAAAATATTCCACTGTCCTTTTCAGCAATAAATGCACTCAATCGCTGCTGGGCTCTTTCAAACTGGTTCATGCGCAATAAAGAATCTGCTTCGAGAACAATGGCTTTATGCTCCTGCTGCGTTCCTTTGATTTCAGGCAAGGACAACACCTTTGCTGTCTGTACGTAATTTTCTTTACCATACCAGGCCATGCCCAACCAAAGAACTTCCTGTGCATTTTTCGGCTTAGATAAATCACGAATTACGTCGTCATATTTTTTGTCCGCTAAAAGAAGCTCGTAATCTTTTTTGGCATCTTTTTTCTTCTTATTGTTTTTTTCTTCCTTTACCGGCTTAACAGTATTCTTAGAAGGCATGGCCGTTTTAGCGCGCACACCCGCTACCTGAACGGGAGCACGGGTTTTATTGACCATAGATGAAGCGGGAGATTTAGCCGTTTCTGTTCTTAGAGCAGCCAATGTTTTTTTGGCAGGCCCTCGCAGGCGAACCTGTGTATTGCTTTCCCTCAACACGACAAGACTTTTGGCACCAAGCTCAATCGTATCTGTCTCCTTGAGCGAAGAACCTGTAGCAAGCGGAACCTTTTTTCCGCCCGAAATGACAAAGGCTTCTCCCGTTTTAAACTCCACGGTGAAATCCGCGAATAAACTCGCTGGAAAAAGCAAAAGAATAATGGCTGTCGTGTATAATCGTTTCATGCGGTCAGTGTACTCTGCTATCTCATTTGTCAAAGGCTTTTTTGTTGTTTATGTAAACCGGAGGAGCCGCGCGGAAGAACAACCTTAAAAGACCGAAGTCTGTCTGGTGGGTGCCCTTCGGGCGGATATTCATTGCCGAAAGACAAAGCTTATAGCCATAAGTGGCAGCATATCTATTTATCTTTTTTATATAATGAAATCTATGCTCTTATTTTAAGCTGCTAAATATTTTTATCACTGGCTAATTCTGTTGGCAAATCTGCAAAGCCCAACTTGCTCCGTCTTTAGGCTATGCTG
Organism: Caldithrix sp.; assembly: GCA_020722745.1. Classification (GTDB taxonomy): domain Bacteria; phylum Spirochaetota; class Leptospiria; order Turneriellales; family Turneriellaceae; genus DYKF01. The sequence continues at coordinate 415 of DYKF01000310.1, read as the reverse complement.
TTTATTCATTGTGCAGAACCGCCTGTACAATATGCCGCTCATCGCAACGCCATTGCACTTTTTTCTGGCATACCCTTTGCATAATGTCTGCTGGAGGCTCTGCCTTCGGGTTCTCCGGGTTGTCCGGCAGAAAAAAAAATATTTGTTTAAGGAGTTTAACAGATGCCGGACCACTACTCGGGATTAACGCGGGGCGGAAAGCCCTGGGAACCCAATTTTATTCTCTCTATTAATCATGAAACATGTATTGGTTGTGGTCGTTGCTTTAAGGCCTGCAACCGCAACGTACTGGAACTTGCCGGCATTGATGAAGACGGCAATATTGTCGACGCTTTTGACGACGATGCCATGCGCAAGGTAATGTGGACTGCACCCCATAAACTGTACACCCTTATTTTATTTGTCCCTTAAATTT
>DYKF01000309.1 GCA_020722745.1 Caldithrix sp. | reverse complement strand
AACACCGCACGGTTTGCGCATGGCCCGGGATTTAAATAATCCGCCGGATTTTCATCCCATATTTCGCACCTATTTTCTCACCTCGGGGACTATTTTTTGGGGGTGCCGTCAATGGTATCCGGCACGACGGGCCCCGCCCGCCATGGTGTTGGTCTTGCTGAATACTGACGGAGAGACATCCAAAGCGTCAAGATATTCGAGTTGAAACTTATCCAAAGGGGTAAACAGCACCCTCAGATTATCCTTTACCCCTACAAAAACGGGAGAGAATTTGGAAACCATCATGAATGCCGTGGGTTTGGTCGTTCGTAGATTGTTCCATCCCTGCAGCACAATCTTTTCCTTTTTTACTTTTTCCCTCATACTTCTCTCCATCAAACGCCACAGGAGCAGCGCGAGGATGAAAATCAGCCCCATGGCTTCAATCCGATGAGGTTTTTTGAGGAATATGTCATTGGCAATAAGAGGGTCTTTAAGAAATCCGAAGTTTCTTTCGATCCCGTCCTGCTCCTTGTAGGTTTTGAGTATTTCCAGCGCCGTCTTCTCTTCTATCGGCACATTGGTTACAAGGACGAAACAGCCTGCTTCTTCTTTCAGCTTTTTCACGGCTTCTACTGCCTCGCTCACCGTTGTCAGAACCCGATAACGTTCCCCCTGTATCGGACGGTTCCCCTCCTTGCCAAGACGTCCCCGACGATAAACAGGTCGGCTCTCAAAAGAACAGGCAATATGGTGGAAACTGCCTTCTTTTAATTCGGATGCCGCCTTTTGGGCATCGGGAAGGCAAAAAAACTCCTTCTTACTCAAGGCTGCTATCCTGGTCTGCACAGCCTTCGCATCTTTTTTGACGGCATTGTCTATGCGTTTTTGCCTCCTGCGGTCATGAGCATCGGAATGCACCACCACGGCCCGGTACTTTCTACCTTCAATGTTTACCGTTTCTTCCCGCAGGCGATAACTGGCGCAAACCTCCTTGCCGTTCACTTTCCTGTTAGACAACCTTCCCACATCCTGCCAGGCGCCGACGGCGATCGCCTTGCTGATTGTTTCCCCGCAAATGCCAAAATTTTCAGGCAAGCGGGTGATAAAACGGATATCATCGCCCATAAGAGAAAAATTCGTCTTTGTGGCCAACGCAGAATCCGCCACGTATATGAAGTCCAGTTTGTCAACGCCATGGCGAGACATAATCCGGGGAAGTTCTTCGAGCACCTTCCCGTTGATCTTTTTGTCCGACGCGTTGCCGTCCAGAATCTCTGCATGGAACGGTAGATTGCCCTCGACGCAAAGCATGGAAATAATGAACTGTTTCAAATCAGGGCGTTTATCTTTGCTGTGCCCACAAACAATACGCAAGGATTCATCGGACGCTTCCTTGTACTCTCCCCAAACACTCACTGAGGTTGTATCCTGGTGAATCTCGGAACACTTCACCATGAAGTTTTTGCAGGCATTCAGGGACACATCAGAAAATATCTTCCATGTGCCATACTCGTAAATACGATCCAGCACCCGACCGATAGCATCATCGTTGAGCATTTTTGCGCTTATCTCTTCTCCGATAAGCAAGCCCACATCCCGTGTGCGAAAAAACTCTTCCACGCGGTAAACCGGAGACCTGCCGCAAAGTACGTTCATCACCAGTCCCAGGGTGGTTTGTCCGGGACTTACTTGCATGTTGCACGGAAGAGCTTTGTCTATAGTTTCAACCAATCCCATTCGTTGTGCATACTCCTTCACTATGGGTAGATGTGCAAGGGAGAAAACCGCCATGTTTTCAGGCATCGTTATTCTCCCTTCAAAGTAAAGGTATTGGGACCAGTGCGGACGAATGCCACCCCTTTATTCACCTTCTTCGTCAATGCCGATACCATGGATTCACGATCCAGCTTTACCCCGTACTGCTTTTCCGCAATGCGTATGATCTCCGAAATGTGCAATGGAGTACCCGCAGCAGAGAGTATGTCTGTAACCATGCCCATTTGCGACTTACGCTCGGA
>DYKF01000061.1 GCA_020722745.1 Caldithrix sp. | reverse complement strand
TAATTTTTTACGAATGACAATATCTTACCGACATCTGTTTCCTCTTTGATTTCTAATAAGCCCCCGGCATATCTTCGTCGTTCCTGTTCTTGCTTCTCCTTTTCCTCTTGAATAATTACCTGAGTTTTTTGCTCTTTTTCTATCGCTACGAGTTCTTCCCTCTCTTTTTGAAGCCTTTTCCCGTAGGCCTCTTTTTCAGCTTTAATTCTATTTTCTTCTGCTTTATCCAAAGCCTGGGCATCTAGAAGAACTTTCTCTGAAGTCACGGTGTTAGGTGAAACTATTGTGGCTCCATCTGCGCTGGAATAGCTTACCAAGTAAGACATGCTGTGCTTTTGCTTCGCGGCAACGTGTTCATCGAGGCTCATGTAGGTCGGCCTTGAGTTGAAATTTTGTGATTGCTCCGATGACATTGTAAGAAGTTCTTTTAACTGTGATGTATCGTGCCATTTAAGTTTACAATCAAAAAGCTTCAGATTCATTTCCGCCTCAAAAGCCTCAAGATATTTTCTGCGCCCTTTGCTTTCTGCTAGATTTTCTGAAAAACCATCTGAAGAAATAATTTCGATTGACGATTTTCCGTAGCCAAGTGGCTTTGCCATACCTAATGAATGAAAGCAATTGCCAGTATCATGAAAAGTGATTGCCGACAAAAGAGCACCGATCTCAATCGTCCTCAGATTGTGGACACGAATTGAACAAATGAAGCTTGCTCCAGTGTTCAAGGGGATAAAGGATGTGGCTACATTCGCGTTCTTCTGATTGTTATTACTTGAAACATTCGCGCCATGATGAACTGGGTATCTTTTCCAGCCAGAAAGCGAAATTTTAGAGTCAGACATGTATGTGCTGTAATTTGATGTCCTTCCGTTGTTTCCATTTTGCTTTATATAGCACGGATAATAAGAAGATTTTGGAGAACCAAGCACCTCTGTTTTAACTGCGATAGGATTTGCATTGTTGGCCCAAGCGTGTGAAAACTGTAATCTTCCTCGCAATGTCTGTCTTTCAGGATGGTTTTGCCTTCGATTGTCCGCATCATCTGTAGCATGGCCAAAAATGCAGTCCGCAAGATCTGAGGAATATTCATTCCGATGATATTCAGAAAGTCCGTTTTTTACAGAATGCTCAGTCGGCATCTTATAGAGGTAAGCCAAGCCAAAATGCTCGATTTCATTGGCATTATTATCCTTCAGGCGGAAAAATACTGGTATTTTTTTCTTGTCTCTCCAATATTCCCAGTCCTTTGAAATGTTTTTCGGATCATTGTCCTTGTAAATATTAAGGAAATCCAGCCATAATTTATCAGATAGAGGTCTTATTGTCTCTTGGGCGGGCCTTTTGAAGACGAACTCCCACTTCTTTCCTTCCTTCTCTTCTTCATTCCTCGGATCAGGCTGACCGGTCAAAACTATAATTCCCTCTTGCTCCCCATCGCTGTCCGGGACAGCAGCTTCAAGTTTTTTGAGTTGGACAAGCCTGAAGTTTGAGGAGAGTTTGTTAATATCCGATATGTTTTCATACTTATATTTTGCAGTCTTAAAATCATTGTCGTTCCAATTTGCTTCATTATTATCGCAAGAAAATGTTCCCGTAAAATCTGTTCCCAGATATCTGTCCAAGTCTTGATGAGAAATTCTTGCAGGCAATCCCCAGTCTTCAATCGCATGAGTTCCATCCAGCCGTTCATGTAGCCAGCCACATCGGATCGAGGAAGGTTTCATTTTATCCAAGTAATCTTTTTTAGCGGCAGGTGATAAATCCCTGAATGAATGGCGGGTATCGTCAACTCGACGGCATGGAGTTTGCGACTCAACAGACGGGCAAAACATCTTACCGAAACTCATTATTTCAAGCACATTCCTGATCGAGCCTTTGATTGATGTTCCAGGGATAAAATATTTACCTTCATTACAGGAAAAGCTCAGCCAAGCTTCTGTTTTATCATCCTGTTGTTGTTTTGTTGTTCCATTCCTGACAAATATGGGAGAGCGTGCGGTAATCTTAAGTTTTATAGTCCCGGACTCAGAATCCGAAAAGGGTAGATCTTGGGAAATCTGCTCAGTCCAGGATGGTTTATAGACCTGATTTGATACAGGAACAAAATTGTAAGGTGCATTAATCATGAGCAACCCCTCCTATTCGAGTCCCACAAAGGCTATCCATTTAGGCTTGAGGATGTCCAGTCCCGCACATAGCTCATCTTTTTCAGCCTGCCACAACTCGATGAACTTCATTTTTTTGCCATCCATGCGCGAAATCAGTTTTTGTTCAATGAAGGCCTCCTTGCCAGCATTGAATTTTTCGAGTGGTTTATCTTTTTCTTTTACCAGCCACTTGTCGTCAAGCTGGCGGATGGACACTGAAAAATCCTTCTCTTTTGAATATAGGTTGGCTTCAAAAATGAAATTCCCTTTCTGCTCTAATCCAGAAAATAGTGGCAGTCCTCCTGTTATTTCCGTTATGTCAGCCGAACCCGATAAACAGATGTATCCCTGCCAGTCGTTTGCTTTAGCGGCAAGTTCATTCCACTTTGCTTCCAGCTCAAGTCTAGTTTTATAGTCATTCATGCGCTGAGCCTCCAAGTTTATTTTTGGCAAATGTGTTAATATTTAGTGCGAGGTCAAACGCCGTTTTAGCCTCCTCAAATGACGGCGTATAAAAATCATCATCCTTTCCTAATTCAAGCTCGTGCCGTGCCGTTTTAAGATCGGATTCAGCTTTGATCAGCCATTGTTTGACCAGCTCGTTCATATAGCGACCCCCTCCAGAAACACCTGGCGTGATACAGTTCCGACCTGACTTTTCAAACGCTCATATTCTGACAAAGTTTTGACAAGTATATCGGCATCAATTAATTTCTGCGCGAGTATTTTCCTCGCAGATGAGGCTATTGAAATCCGATTCGCCCTGTCCATCTGCCTGTCAAAAATCAGCATTACGTCATAGTCGCTGTGCCTGCCAGAAGTTCCTTTTGCCCTTGAGCCAAACAGAATTATTTTCTCGGGCTTGAACTGGGCAAGCTCTGTTCTTATGGTTTGTATATTTCTGTCCTTCATTGTTTCTCCCATTTGCCGATGAAGCAACCATGTCCACGCATTACGCCGCCGCCAAGCGGCAAGAGTCCCTTGCATAGATCATCCAATGCACATTCTAACGCTTTTTGAATGTGCTCTTTATCTCCGTATTTCAACATGTCCGTTTCAAAAGCCTTCTTGTTTACAAGTAATTCCAAGTCTAGTCTGGTTTTCTGAGCAATAACTTTTTCATCGAAAAGGGCTCCGTTTATCGCGCCACCTGTGAACCTGTCAATCGAGACGTGATTTAGAATTTTAGTCTTCTTCTCGTCCTTGATAAGGATATCAGACATTATCACATTTCCGCGAAGACCTTTATCTATATCTGAACTCTTTTTGTCGTTTTTCTTGTCATCTTCGCCATTTGAGTCTTTGGCGCATCCGAAAAGTGCTTTGATTGAGGGATTATTTTCCCCGACAAAATCCTCAATTTTTTCTCCGGGCTTCAGTTTATCCGCGAATTTCTTGGAGAGCCTATTAAAGTGGTACGCTGTCCTGTGCGAGATCGCGCCCTTTATGGAGCTTGCAGGGATTAGAATCATTCTCTCGGATATCTCTGGTTTTCCATTTTTCCAAATTACAACATTTTCGTAAACAGGAGTCATGTCAACATCTTCGTCTGAATAACCGGAGCCGAAGAGGAAGAAATCATCCGGGGTAATTGTCAGAGTGTATTTGATCCAATTCCCATCTACAGCCTTTTCAGCGATGTCACTGCCGATTTTGACTTCCAGTTGGGAATTAAGAGAGGATGTCTTTTCAAGATATCCGTTAATATCATCCGAGTTTGACAAGTCAAAAACCTTTTTTTTCAGCTCGAATATTTTAAGTTTCCCATATCCTTTGCGGGTCCCGCCCCCGATTCTGAATGCAGGACTCTTGAGTTGATCAATCAATTCGTTCCAAATCGGTTTGTCTGCTTCATCTCCGACAAGTTCGATTTCGAACTTGAACCGGACTCCTTTGAGTAGCACCTGATTGTCGAATTTGCCATGCGCTTCCGTATCCGCTGCTCCACGGTGATTTATTTTACAATGCTGACGCACGGGAAGCTTCTCCAGAATCTGGAGGTATTTGGATTTTCTCTTCAAAAGAAGACCTTCAACGGCTTTGCCGTCCTCGTCAATAATATGCGCGGAGCTTATGATGAGTCTGGAGCCTTCGCCCTTCTCGGTTCCAGGCTTCTGCCAGCCGAAAAGTTCGTCAATCGGACTTACTTGGATATCGGGAGAATAAATGATCTGTTTTTCGTTTCTCGCTTCCGCCAGCGAACTTCGCAGGACACCGCACAGGGATGTTCCGGGGATCATCGGGACTCCGTTGGCATCCGTTGCGACGAGTAGATCGCAGACCAAGCTTTCCTCCCCGTTGCTGACGGCAAGAGGAGTCTCAGCCTCCACAGTTATCTGTGCAAGATATCGAAGAGGATATTTTTTATTTTCGCTCATATTATCACCTTTGTTTTTTTGCGTTTTTAGCCATTTCTGAACAGAAAAGAATGACAAACTTGATTGTTGCGGAATCGTCTTTCAAATTACAGTGGACAGTCTCGACAATTGTCTTAAATGCCAGCCAGCGATCTTTGTCATTCCAATCTTTCATTTTCTTGCCATGTCTCAGAAAACCGCCTTCATCAACGACCCTCTGGTCTCTCTGTCTGTTTTCCCTTGTCTGCGGATCTTTGAAAAGATATTCCTTCATCTTGCTGAAATCACCACTTCTTTCTGCGATAGCCCTTATAGCTCCCCACTGGCTGGCAGTTATAGGGGAGAATTTTGATCTATTTTGATCAAACTCCTGTTTTAGTAATTCCAAAATTTTAAATTCCAGTTTTTTTTCTGCTAGTTTCGCGTCAATCCATTTTTCAAAGTCACACTTGGCTGTTATCGCTATCTGACTCTGGGTTTGTTCGTCTTTATTTTTGTCTTTGATGAACTTCAATTGCAGGAGTCCGTCGTTGTCGGCCTTTGTCAGGAACGACGGATTGACGAGCAGTTTCCCGAATCCCTCGCTGCGATAGGATCCAAGCCCACCAGCAATAGCTTTTCTGTATTCAGAGAGATTGAAGTTGGCGCCAAGGTCTCCGACGACAATTACGCTTCCCTTCTCGATGCAAACCCTATCGGCATCGCGCGTTTTTCTTGCGGCATTCCACGGAGAATATACAAAAGTCAAAATTTGCGATTTTTCCCAGATTATTTTAGAACCGACAGGGAGTTTCAAGTCTTCCGGCGAAGGTTGATATGTGGGTTGGCCATTCTCATCGAAGAACGCGGCGCGGCTTTCAAAATAAATTATTACGTGCTCCTTTTCCTTGTCGTCAAAGTCCGAATAATCCTTAAAGCCATCTAGTTTCTTAATCTCTACTCTGCCGTATTGAGCGGAACGTGAGCGTCCAATGTTGTGCTCACCAAGAAGCTTTGCAGACGCTTCCTCTAATAATTTTTGATCATCAGCTTCAACAGAAAATATCCACTCCGCTCCCCTGCGTATCGAGCTGTAGCCATAAAGCTTCCCATCTTCAGATTTTCTATTGGAGCTGTCATAGGCGGACTTGATCGCAAACGACGTCTCGGCAGATAGTTCGGCCAAATCCTGTTTCTGTATAAAATATCCACTTCTAACCTGTTTGAGCTGGGTGCCATTCTTATGATACTCTTTGAATTTATCGTCCGGAATACAATGATGCACACGGATATTCTTTGCGTCATCATTTTTTTCCGTGAACCAGGCGGCAGGCTTCTTCAGCGAGCGCAAATCACCTTTTGACAGATGAGCGTCTCCGAATCGGACTTTTCCAGAGTGAAACATGTCAAAGGCAAGACCTTTATCTGAAAGTTCAGAATATGATTTTGCTACTATTCCAAGAAAGTTTGAACCTGGGATAAAATCGAGGACATCCCTGTTGCCTTCCGTGGCGGTATCAGCGTTCAGAATTACGTCTGAAAGAAAGACACATTTGAAATATTTTGTTTGCATGGCTATTTCACCTCCGATATTATACAGCGTCCAAGACCCCGGTGCCGGTTTTCTCCGAGGCGTTTTACAAATTTCATGGATTCTTTTATCATATTTGCCGAATCTTCATCCGGAATGCCTGATATTTTCCCCTCAAGCGTCATTGGTATCGCCACCTCAGCACGTCTTAGAGAATGTTCCCTAGCCATTCCATTCTCATCAATCGCCGTCGAGGATATTTTTCTGAACAGCATGGCCTTGCGTTTTGGTTCTGAATTCAGAAAATCCTGAGTGCCCCTTTCAATTTCGGCATTGGAAAAGAAGCAACGGCCCGCACCAGTGTCGTCCGAGTTCTTTCCAGTCTCCCTGCCGAAGCATTCTTCGACTTTTACGAGACCGGTTTTGCGAAATTCGCAAATCTTCTCAGCGGCGTCGCGTAAAAGTCCTTTAATTGTCTTGCCAGGGACGAAAGGCAGGCCGTTCTCATCTTTTACCACTAGGGAATCGAGATCTGATCCGGAGCTCAATCCAGAACCACAGTGCCATTCACTGAGAAATTCGATTTTGTATTTGATATCCATAATCATTCATCTCCTTTGAATGAAAGTATTGAAAGGATGTCGTAAACTGGGGAGCTATCTATCTTGCCTCCATTTTTTATGAGATTGTTCAGGCTTACATTCAGCTTCTTAAGCTCCTCGTCCAGCTTGCTTTTCTCCCTTTGCTTCGCTATCTGATTGATTCTGGAGAGAAGTAAGTCCGCCGACTCTTTGTTCTCATGAAGTTCAGTAAGCCATCTGCGGAGTCCTGATTTGATGCCCTTGGTGCCGTCAAGAATTTCTGCGGCAGCAATGAGATTGTGGATATTCGGCATAGCGTCTTTGTCTTCAATGACATAAGGACCGAACTTGAAGCTGACTCCAGACGCTTTGGCTGTCAACTCCCGCTCCACTATCTTTTCGTAATCTTCGACAAAGCTCGACATGATCTTATGGAAGGCAATTGCGTTGAATTTTCTTTCAGATGCTTTTTTGGCGTCGGAACATAGCTTTTCCGCAAGATTATATGCGTAGTGGAAAGGATAAGACTTTTTAACAAAGCTTATACCAGCCGCGGCGGTTAAGCCACCTTCATATCCATCAATTCCAAACCTGTTCTTGAGAAAGACGAGATTTTTCTTTGTTTCTTCTTGAAATGCTTTCAGGTATTCGGAGGTAAATTGAAGAGCCTGGTCAGCCCGGCATATCACGGTAAGGTCGTCTCCACCGATTATTATCGGACGAAAGGGATATTTATCTCCTCTTCCCTTTTTGACAGTCGTGCTAAAAGCCTTTTTCACAGCGGCTTTCGTGGATTCGTCAAGTGCCTTCGAAAAAACTGAATATGCCTTTTGTAAATTATCCTTGACCTTTTCTCCAAGCGACTGAATGATTTTGCCAAGTCCATTGCCATCGGCATGGATCACGGCAAGCCAGGATGAATTGAAGTGTTCAAAATCGAAAGGGACATTTTCGATGCGCAACGGGGCTCCAATATCCGCTACCAGCCTTTTGTTTGCCGCACCTATCTTGCTTATCTTGCCAAGAGTCCCTTTATCCAGCAATTCGCCATTTTCCCTTTCCGAAGCCGGCTTTCCTGTTCTCCTTGACCTTTCTGTTGCGGTCAGTCCGAGAATTGCCGGTCTCAATGACTTATTACGCTGAACCTTCAGTCTATCTTCAAGTTTGTCCATGTGAGTTTTTTCCAAGGATCCCTCATATTTTACCACGGCTTGGCTCAAGGTGATCCCCGGAGCCATTTCCTGAACCAACTTCGGGAATTTCAGGACAAGTTCCTTGATTTCATCTTCGTTTTCCGCGGCAATCCTAAGATTTCCTGCGGCCGATAGATATACATTCGTTTCCTTACCCTTGTAAAGCTTCTTGTATTCGACTTCGCAAATCTGGTTGACGATTTCGCTTGCACCAATCATCTCCTTGAGCTTGTCCGTCTCAAAGATGAAACCCTGTATCCCTTGCACACTTGCTCCGTAAAGGTAGCCCATGTTTCACCATCCTTTATTCATGAATTAACTTTCCTATTCCTGATATAGATTGAAACCGAATGTCTATCGTTGCCTTTTCGTTCCTCTATCTCGAAATCGTGCAGCGACCTAAAAAAATCACTTGTTTTTTTGAATCCATAGGTGCGCGAGTCGAAAGATGGCTCTTGTCTCTGGATACTTTGAACAACACGACCAAGATTAGCCCAGCCTGAGTCGTCACTCATTTCGTCAATAAGATCTCCAATCATAGTATATAAAGGTTCAGCATTTTTTGTGGCAGTTCTAATTGCGTTCGTTTTTACAGCTGTTGCTGATATCAGCCAATATCTCTGAAATATTCTTTGGACAGGCGTTCTCCGCATCAATAAGGATCGCCAATATATTCTCTTTAGATGTCAAGCTTGAATCACTCATTGGTAATTATATTCCCCTAAAGTTCTATTCCTTAACCATTACGCACTCTATCGTCGTCCATCCGCAGCCGAGTGCGGCGGCCTTGCCGACATGCACCCAAGGCAGATAGCCCAATATATACGCAAACATTGAAAAGTCACCCGAGTAAAGCATTTTTCCTACAAATCCGTCGAGCTTAAGCTTCTCCTCGGTCCTTCCAGATATCCTTCTTGTCTTGAAGCAACCTCCTTCGATTTTTTCCGAATCTATCTCGAAAGATTTTTTTTTCAAATCCTCAAGACAATCTTCGGGAAGACCTTTTCTCTCGGGAGAATAAAGCCTCATTATTTCATCAAGCCTGTTCACCAGTCTGGCAAAGAGCGTGGGAAAAGGAACTGAATCGTTCATCCATATCTTCTTAATGCTTCCATCATCAAGCCGGACGCTCTTCGACAACCTCGCAGGAGTTATGAATTCAACCATTATCCGCTGAACATTGTCCGGGAATCTCGTGTCAGCCTCCTCCGATACGATCTTCACCGCCCTGCAGGCTGTGTTTTTTGCTCCAAGCCCCATCCTCGCCATGTTCTCGACAGCTTTGTCGAAAATGGGTTCGGTTTTTACTGCCTCGCCAAAAAGACATATTTCAAGCATGAAGCTTTTATTGTCGGGTCTAGTGAAGGATCCACGCATCACATATGGTCTGGCCGGATCAGCGTTATGCAGTTTCTCTGTAGTTTGTGAGCGAGGCTTGAATATGTCTCTGAATAGCAAGCTCCTCTTCTCTGGCGATAAGATTGTCCTGTCGCTTTCCAGAATCTGGGCCAGCGAGTAGCCGAAAGCCCCCCGCATCGTGATGGTTGGTATGTCCATATGCAGGAGCATGGGCATCCTGGAGCTTATCTCGTATCTTATCTTCCGCACATTCAGCATGTATTGCCTCTCATAGCCATCTTATTCTTAGAACCTGCCAGTTCGCTATCTTCCCGGGGGAGACCTCAGCGCCGATTTCCGGACGGAATCCCGAAACATAATCCGGTGAAAGAATCCAGCAATCCCTGAACGAGATGCCATCAAGGGCTGGCAGCTTGTCTTCATCCAAAGATATGGCGGGCCTTTCCTTGCGAGGAGCAACATTGAATCCGAGCATGGCACTAGCCGCCGCGTAGGTGTTTGAATGCCCCCAGAATGAATGAACCACCGCTCGTGCAGCCAAAGCGGAAAGCTCCGACAAGGACGAAGGCTCAATCTGAACCTTTCTCCTTATCAGTGACAATGGGAATGTGCTGCCTATGAGAACATCCATAGATTAAAATCAACTCCTCTTAATAATTACATGCCTTACGAAAAAAAAAAGTCCGGATTCAAAAAAAAGTGAAAAATCATTACAAACCACTCTTTAGTCCCTTCAATTTGCCTTTCTTATCTGCTATTTCTGATTGTCATCGCCATTCCAGTCAGCTTGCACTATTTTCCTTCCATCACCACCGTCTAATGCAGTCAAGAACTTTCCGCTGTGAACGACTCTTATCGAGCTGATGTCGTTTGCTATTTGATTTATTTCCCACATTTGGTTCTCTGAATTGTTAGGATTCCACTGGTGGACAGTGGCATTATTATCCATAGAATATCCTGCAACATCCAGATACTTCCCTGAATTTATAGATCTTATTGTGAAAGTATTGCCCTCGATTTTTTTTATGTACCACCTCTGGTTTTTACCGCCATGCCAGGTCCAAAGCTGTGCTCCTGCTCCGCAAAAGACATCAAGAGTGGCATCCAAGCATCGTCCATCTTTGCATGAATATATGAATTTTTCTATAGGATAGTTTATCAAGCCAGTGCATTGATACGAGTAATCCCTATAGTGTCTAACCGAAGTCTGCTTTTGAGCATTTCTAAGAAAGCCTGCCCTTTCAAACTCCACATGCACGCTGGTTGAACCACCATCATAGGTCTTATCCATCCACATTTCTGAGACAGATTCACCTCCGTTCAGAAGACATGTTTTTTTTAGGTCGAAGATTGCATCGTAAAGGCAGGGAAAAACGCCTGTTGTTATCGTATCTGTTTTGCCCTTATGAAGCTTTTTAGAATTGGTAACAACCACCTTTTCTGCAATTCTATGACAATTATTGCATAATCCATTTCTATAACAGTGAGAACACACAACACTATTGCAGTATTGGCATGTTGAAAAGGTTCTGCCGAATACGGCATGGATTATTCCACTCCGCGTGTAGGAACAAATCGAACATTTCATGATCACGACTCCATTTTTTTGTTGAATATTAATTAAGGCTGGTCCATCTTGCTTTTCCGGCTATGTTTTGAATTATTCTTGTTGATCCCTCAAATTTTGAAATTTCCATTGAGATCCTTCATGTTCAAGACATAGACTGGCGTTTTTTCGTTGACATCAAATCCACTTGTCCGTGGATCTTTGGAAAGGGTCTGAACCGTCTGGGCCATCCCCTGAAGAATGGCCTTCTGTTCCCCTGTGGCGGATCCTGCGATTTGCGCCTGTTTATTTTGGGCGTTTGATATAAGCCTGTGCCCAGCTATCCCCGCGACAAGAAGACCACCTCCGACTAGAGCCAGACCAGTAGCAAGCGACACATAACCAATGTTTTGCAGGATCATCCCCGTCACAATTATCCCGGTTCCTGCAGCAATGCCACAAAGCCCCAGTTTCAAGGCTGACACGACAATCCTTGCATCTTTCCCTACCACACCTACGACAACCCCAAGTCCCATGACAACAGCTCCAACTGTGCAGATTGCGGTTCCAACACTTGCAACAGCAGCTCCGGTCGCTATGATAGGAGCGCTTGCAGCCACTAGACCGCTTCCTGCAATCGCTGAACCAAGTCCATAGCAGATTGACCTTCCGGGATTCTGAAGTATCCATTCCCTGCATCTCGGGACTATCGTGGCGAACTTCTGCTTGTCTATCGCCAGAGTCCTTTCTCCGATGTTGACACCAAACTCCGAACTGTTGTTGAAAATCCCCGATCTTGACGGGATGTCCCTTGCTGCGGGACCTTGGGCAGGCTGACTAGTCCGTAGTGGCCTATGCGCATTTCCGCGCCTCCTGAAATTTCTACCACAGAACGGACAGAATGTGTAAGACCTAAAATCAGCCTCCTCAAACATCGCATTGCAGTCGAAACACTCTCTCATTTTTTCACCTCAGTTGTTTCATCTCTTTTGAAGCCTCTATTCTCCCTGCGAGCCTTTCATACCAGATTCTGCCGCCTTCCCCGCAGGAGTCCCTCATCGTCAACTTGATTTCGCGAGTCCGTGAGTTAAACTCCCTCAACTTTGAGGAATATTCGCCTATCTGCCTGATTAGGCTTTCCAACTGAAGGGAAAATTCATTTTCGTTCGAATACAGAGCATCAAGCTCCAGCTTTAGCCTGTTACGCTCCTGGGAGTCCGAACATTTGAACCTGGCATCCTTGACTCTGTGGATTTCACTCTTCATCAAGCTTATAGACTTATACAATGCCTCCCTACAATCATTAGCATCACACAGAAGGGCATAGGCCTTGTCGGCCAGTTTTCGCGACTGGAAATAATGCTCGTTCAACGCCTGAAATCGAAGACTTTCTTGGGTCTGGGCAAAACTTCGGTTAATATCCCGGGCAACGCGGTCCATCTGATTTCTTACGCTCAGTTGCGACTCCTGCCAACGCTGAGACTGAGCTAAACAGGAGTCGAATATCATCTTGACCGCGCCAAGAGCGCTACATACAGCCATTCCACTGATTATTATTGTTCCAAGCATTTTTGAATCCCCTCCATTTTGTTTGATAGAAGCATGCTGCCAGTTTTCTCAAGGTGCATCACTTGTCTTTCTCCAGAATCATTAATGGCCTTGAAAGCTCCCTTGAGTTCTTCCGAGCTTTCTCCGTGCAAAGCTTGGAGAACTCTCATCGCGATCAGCCTTTCCTCGCTACTTTCCGATCTTCTGATGACCCCGTGAAGCGTCCTGATGCTCTCATGTCTCAGTTTCCTGTTATTTCGAATATCGGCCAGGACTTCAGATATCTTCCGGATCTCAGCTTCAAACTGCCGCCCATTCTGCTCGATCACTGATAAAGAGACATTGGCCCTGCGCATCAGCTCATTCTGAAAAACATTGGCGGCCAGACGAATTTTCTCCTTCCTTATTTCATTGTCCTGAATCTGCGCCTCGTAGTTCTTATACATGGGAGAAAAGGCAATAAGGAACCTGTGGAGCAATCCTCTCCCAGCATCGTGCGCATTACCGGGACCGGACATTATCCGCTCCACCTGCACAGTATCCAGCACTGCCACTTGGCTGTCAATTGTTTCATCAAGTCTCATCGCAACTCCCATCCTTATACTGCTATTGTGTTCATTATTGTGCTAAGAAGGAAGTTGCGTGAAGTTCCGAAAGAAACATGAAAAATTAGAAAAGATTTGTAATCAAGAGCAAAACTGCCGATAGAACGCCCCGATGGGGCCCGATGCCCTATCGGGACCGGGATTTTGCAACTTGCGCGCTCGGGGCCTAGGAGCCAGCCATAAGGCTGGCGATCCCCCAAAAAGGCAATTTTGCAATTGGCTCCTACGACTAAGCCTTGGCTGAACAAGTCGGAGGAATGGAATATTGTCGAGTGTTGGATCAACGGAAAAGTGCATCCCCTGCAACTTGGAACCGGGAATACTCATCCTGTTGGATAGGCTTGGAACTGTTCCCTACGACTTCAGAAGAAAACCGACGGACCGCGGCAACGCAGTCCTTTCGGCATGCAAGGCCGATGGGAAGGATGTGGCACGTGTAAAAGACAAAACCGCTAAAAAAGCCCCCCAAAATCCCCTTATCCTAATCCCCGTCGGCATATTCTCAGGGGGATATTCGTATTCGTCGTCCATTTCGTGGGCTATCTCGTATGCTGCACGCTCTTCAGCGGCTTCATAGGAATCATACTCTTCGTCATTCACCGAAGGTAAACCCGATGTCCCCAAGGGGACAAGTCCAAAGGACAAGGGCGCATGCGTAAGCGAAGCGGCATGCCGTCGCACCACTGCGAAAA
>DYKF01000060.1 GCA_020722745.1 Caldithrix sp. | reverse complement strand
TGCGTAGCAAGCCGCAGGCAAAAAGTCCACGGAGGGACTTTTTCAGAGGATACCTAACAGAATGCCGGTTGTAATGGTGCCTATAATCTCGCCGCGCGAAATTACGGGAATCGTGGCAAGGTGTGCAAATTCTCCGGAGGTGCCGGAAAAATAGACGCTGGTTTTGCCCTCTTCGAGAGCCTTTTGAACGGGCGCTGTTCTGGACAGGTCTTCTCCTATTTCGTAAGGAATGCGGATATTGGCAAGCACAACTCCGGAGGCCGACGTTATCGTTATTATGTCCGGATCTTTTCCGTGGCGAATTGCGTTCCCGACGCCGAAGAGCACGCCGCTGTTCGGCGTCGGAGAGATGAGTTCTCTCGCAATTTCCTGGTTTGAACCAAGAATGCGGGCGTATTCGAGAAGATGTTCTCTGTCTATGGCCAGTAGATTTTCGGCAGCCCGTGCGCTTTCCCGCAAATCACTTTTCAGTTCCCGGCTGTGGTAGACAGCAGCCCCTCCGAGCATCAGGATTAGAATGCTGAAGAGCGGAACTGCGGAACTGCGGTAACGAGAATGATTGTATTCAGTTTCGATATGAGAGGAACTTCCCGCAGCCGACGGGCAAGAAAATCCGGGAGAATTTTTGATTGCGCAAGGCGGAATAGCAGGGCATCGATGGTGCGACGCATTTTTTTCATGGAGTGTCTCCGCTGTACTGGCGCACCAGCGAGTCGATTTCTCTTGTGAATGAGTAGAAGTCTTCTGATTTAACCGTGAAGCCCGAAAAATATATTCCTTTTGAGGAATCGAGTACCTTTGTACCATCCGGCAGTCTGGTTTCTTCCGAGATTTCTGTCAGCAGATATCTCAACTTGCTGGTAAAGCGGCCCGGTGTAGCAGGAGCGGAAACCATTGCCTCAAAGGGAATGGTTTCCGTTTTAAATAATATTTTTAATTCATTCTCTGATTCATCGTTTTCCAGCAGGTCGTCATAGACCGCTCCGCCATCTATGCTTCCTCTCAATACAGCATTGCTTCGTGTGGGAACCCAGAAAAAAATCTGGCCAAAATGTTTATCGGGATGAATCCCGCTTTTGATCATGGCGGCAAGGGGATACTTATATCCGGAAGAAGAAGATTTTTCCACAAAGGCAAATTTTTTTTCTTTCAGGTCTGCCAGTGTTTCGCCGGGAAAATTTTTGCGAACAATGATGAGTCCTCTGTAATGATTTTTGTTTCCCTGAACCGTAGAGGCAATGTATCGTAGATTCATTTTCTGGTTGAGTGAATCGGCATAGAGACCCGCCGGAAGCAGTGCAAACTGAACGCGATTTTCTTTGAGATCCGTAAGCAGCATGGAGTAATCTGCCGAAATATACAGCCTTAAGCTCGTACCCAGTTTTGCGGATAGATACTTCAGAAAAGGACCGTAAGATTTTTCAATTTCTGCCGGTGCGCCCCAGGGAGGCAGGCCAAAATTGATGCTCTCTACGGATAGATACCGGGCGGCTATGGAGTCTTTCTCCTGTACTTCCGTAAATTCGTCCAAATACTGAGGTTTAGAGCATTGCAGAAACAGAAGAGAAGATAGGCCGAGAATAAAAAAGCCCAGCTGCCTGAACGCAAGCATCAGGCTCTTTTCCACTCTGGCAGCTTAACTGCGGTGGTCTTTCTGTCAATCCAGAATCCATCTTGACGGGTTGCTGGCGCAAACATTCATTCACCATGCGACGCAGCATGCCGTTTATCCTTGCCACGATTCTTCTGATTCTGCTCACCTGGGCAACCGTGTATAATAATTACCAAAAACCACATGCCGTGTTTTGGGATGAAAACTACCATATAGCATCGGCAGAAAAATATATTGCGGGCTCCCTGTTTATGGAGCCGCATCCGCCGCTTGGCAAAATGCTCATTGCGCTTGGAGAGCAGATTCGATCGCCCAACCGGGAAGTCGATAAACTCTCCTTCTTAGAGACGGACTATATAAGGGAATTTCCACCAGGCTTTTCGTTCAAGGGGTATCGATTTTTTCCCGTGGTTTTTGCTTCGCTCAATGTCCTATTATTTTTTGCAGTACTATTAACCCTGTCTCGGAATGTCTATATCTCCTTCCTTTTTACCGCCTGGTTTTTGTTCGACAATGCCATCATCGTCCATTCGCGGGGCGCCATGCTGGAGCCCTTTCTTATATTCTTTGCGTTACTGTCGTTGCTGATCTTTTTCAGAATGGCAGACAGAAAAATTTCTCTGGCGTCGTATGCCGCGCTCTCTGTTCCCGTTGGATTGGCGCTCAGCGTAAAAATAAATGCGGCTTTTTTGCTGTTGTTGTTTCCGTCCCTTTTCCTTATGGAACATTTTGCGCAAAAAAAAGATATGCTCTTTTCCCGCCAACTCGCTCGCCTGGTCGTAAGAGCGGCATCTTCGATAGCGGTCATTGCCATCCTTGTTCTATCTATTTTCTATATTCACATTGGAATGGGAAAGCATCTCACGAATGGAGCGTATAAAGCAACGCCCGGCCATCTCAACAGAATTTCCATGAATCAAACTTTTTCAATTCCAGCATTTGCGGAAGGTTTGCGCGGGAACATTCGCTATATGGCAGAATACCAGAGCGGGGTGCCGCGCCTCGATGTATGCAAAAATGGAGAAAATGGCAGCCACCCCATGCGATGGATCCTCGGAGAAAAATCTATCAATTACAGATGGCATAAAGAGGAAGATCAGGCGCGCTATCTGTATCTCGTTCCCAATATGGCGGTTTGGCTCACGGGTTTGGCAGGCCTGGCACTCGGCATTTCTCTCGCCGCTGGTGTATTGTTGCTCGGTTTGCGTTGTCCAGAGGGCCGCCATAACGACTGCCGGAACATTTTTATTCTGCTGTCCCTGTACATGGCATACATGGCGATAGCGCTGTACGCATCGCGCGTTTTGTATTTGTATCATTACTTTTTGCCTCTTATTGTTACATTGCTAATATCATTTGTTTTTTTGCAGTATTTTGCCCGCGATAGATTTCTCAAAGAATCTGCATGGCTTAACCTCCACCTTTTTCAAATACAGGAAAACGAAACGGAGAACAAATCTAAGCTGCCATTGTTTACGGGAATACTTGCAATTGCCGCAGTGGCTGTCATGGCGCTCTATGCTTTTTTGTCTCCGTTGACATATTATCGCTTTCTGAAAAAAGAAGAAATTCAACGCAGAGATCTGTTTGTGCCTGGAGTGATAGAAGATGTCATTGGAAAAAAATAAAAAAGGGGAAGGTGGTGCGTGGATGTCCAAAGGGAAGAAGCAAAGAGCCAGAAAAAAAGCCTCCCTTTTGCTCGTCGTCCCCGTCTTTAACGAAGAGCAGGTTCTCCCCATGCTGTTTAATCGGATGGAACAGCTTGCATCGACTATGGAATTTGCGTTTCCCATTGTTGTATCTTTTCTCTTAATAGACGATGGCTTGCCAGATGCTACACCGGTGTTGCTTGCGGAAAAGGCGCGCAGGGCTTCCATGATGAGAACCTTTTTGTTTCTTGGTGGTGCTCAGTTGCCGCGCTATTTGCTGCGTGGGAGTATGAATGTTTCAGAGGAAAAACGTGAAAAGCAGTAAAGCAGAGCCGCCTGTGGTTATTACTCCGGGCACCATTCATTTGATTGCAGAAATTTCACGCCTGGTTGCTCTGCATTCTCTACCCGAAGACGATCCGCGCGTCCTTCGACTCAGAAAGATCAGCCAGATTCAGTCGATTCACGGCACACTTGCCATAGAAGGAAATACTATGTCGATTGAACAGATCACGGCAGTATTGGAAGGCAGGAAGGTCATAGCCCCAGAAAGGGAAATTCGAGAAGTAAAAAATGCATTTAAGGTATACGAACAATTAGATCAATGGAAACCTGTTCAGGAGACCCACCTGCTCAGGGCGCATTCAGTAATGATGGGCGCTCTCCTTAAAAATCCTGGTCGGTACAGAGATACCGATGTTGGAGTTATGGCCGGGTCGCGCGTAGTTCATATGGGCTCTCTAGCCAAATTCGTTCCGCAGAACATGGGCAATCTTTTTACTTGGCTCAGGGAAACGGATCATCATCCACTCATTGCCAGTTCCGTATTTCATTATGAATTTGAATTTATTCATCCATTCGAAGATGGTAATGGTCGAATGGGCCGTCTGTGGCAAACGTTGATATTGAATAGCTGGGAAAAACTTTTTTCGAGAATACCTGTAGAGAGCATGGTGTTTAACCGCCAACAGGAATATTATGATGCCATCGCAAAAAGTAATTTAGACGGGCACTCTGGATTTTTTACAGAATTTATTTTATCCTTAATCCGTGATACATTAGCTGGAAAGACCCCTCAAGCTACCCCCCAAGCTACCCCCCAAGTCAAAGAATTTGTTTTGGCAATATCTGGAGAAATGACCCGCAATGAAATTCAAGAAAAATTGAATCTAAGGGACTCAAAGAATTTCCGAGAAGCTTATCTTATCCCTGCATTGCAGCAAAATATTGTAGAGATGACACTTCCAGAAACTCCGAATAGTCCCCTGCAAAAATATCGCCTGACCACGCATGGTCAGGCATTGAAAGAGATTCTTATCAAAGACTGATCACGTTGGAACAACGAGGACACAAACCCTTGTCTGTAAGCGGCGCGTGGATCCAGCAGCGCGGGCATTTTTCGCCGGCAGCTTTTTTTACTCGTAGAATTCCGGGTGAAAGCGAAGAGTCTCTCGCTACCGCAGAGACGACAAAGGCCTTGGCAATTTCATCATCCGAAAATGTCGAAAGGTCTTGATCTGAAATTTCAACCATTGCTTCTGTAGAAGAACCAATCGTGTCGCTTTTTCGCAACTGCTCCATTTGTTGGTTAGCAAAATCTTTCAGTTTCCACAGGGATTCAAATTCTTCCGCAAGGGAATCATTTTTCCAGATGGAAACTTTGGGCCATGCCTGCGAAAATACGCTTTCTTTACCGTTGGAAGTGAGCTGAAAAATTTCTTCCATGGTGAAAGAGAGAATGGGCGCTAAATATACCATAAGAGCATCGCTGATAATTTTAAGTGCCGACAGAGAAGAACGGCGCCGTGCTGCTTCGATAGTTTGAGACTCAGTTGTATCGGGTGTTGCATCGCAATACAGGCGATCGCGGATTATATCAAAGTACTGGCTGGAAAGTGTAACCGTACAGAAATGCAATACCTTCTGGTATACCATATGGAATTCGTATTTTTCATAGGCATTTGTAATCTCTTCTGCGAGAAGGGCCAGTTCATTTAAAAAATACAAATCTATTTTGTCTGTAACATCTTTGGATGAAAGAGTTTGGACTTCTTTGCCGTCGCGCAGATTTCCCAGAATATAGCGAAACGTATTTCGTATTTTTCTATAACTTTCGGCAAGGTGGCTTAATTTGTCCATGCCAATAGTATTGTCTGTCCTGTAGTCTTCAGAGGCAACCCAGAGGCGAAGAATGTCCGCCCCAAATTTTGGAATAATATCCGTGTTGGGCTCTATTCCGTTTCCGAGGGATTTGCTCATGGCGCGCCCCTTTTCGTCGAGAATATAGCCGTGGGTAATAACGCGCTTGAAGGGGGCTTTTCCTTCAATGGCAAGAGAGGGCCACAACGACGACTGAAACCATCCACGGTGCTGGTCACTTCCTTCCAGATAGACATCCGCAGGAATGGGTGTGTCGTCGCGTTCTTTTAATACAGAATACCAGGAGACGCCAGAGTCGAACCAGACATCCAAAATATCTGTTTCTTTTGCAAAAGAATTATTGCCGCATTTTTCACAGGTTGCACCGGGGGGCAGCAATTCGGAAGCAGTGCGATCAAACCAGACTTCTATTCCATGTTGTTCCACAAGAGAAATGATATGATCCAGAGAATGGGTATTCATGTGCGTTTCGCCGCATTTTTCACAGGTAAATGCAGGAATGGGTACTCCCCAGTGGCGCTGGCGAGACAAGCACCAGTCTGGTCTGTTTTCTATCATGGCCTTAAAGCGGTTCTCGCCCCAGTCCGGAATCCAGAGCGTGCGAACGGCTTCGCGAAGAGCCTCTGCGCGAAGGCCGTCCATGGCAAAAAACCACTGAGGCGTAGCGCGCATAATCAGCGGGGCATGGGAACGCCAGGAGTGTGGGTACTGGTGCCTTATTTCCGAAGAATGAATCAAGCGCCCTTTCTCCTGCAACAGTTCCAGTATTTTGGGATTGGCATCCTTTACTTTCACTCCCGCCATGAGAGGAAATTCGTCCGTATAGCGTCCATAGTGGTCAACAGGAGAGTAGGGTTCAAGACCAGCGGCGAGCCCCACTTTATAGTCGTCCATTCCGTGTCCCGGAGCAGTGTGCACAATTCCCGTACCAGCTTCGAGAGTTACGTGATCGCCAAAGAGCACTTTGGATTCGCGGTCAATAAAAGGGTGGAGTACTGTTAACTCAGAAATTTGTTTCTGCGATAGAGATTGTTTTGCGGAGAAGGAAAGATTGGTAGCCGCAAAGAATTTTTCTTCCAGGCCTTCTGCGATTATAAGATGGCCCACTGGTGTTGTGTACAGGGCATAGGGAAATTCCGGGTGAAACGATACGCCTAAATTGGCGGGCAGCGTCCATGGTGTCGTCGTCCAGATTACGACAAAACTTTCCTGCGGGAGATCTTTATGAGAGGAGGGAAATGCAACATAAATGGATGGAGATACAGCCTCTTTATATTCAATCTCTGCCTCAGCATGGGCTGTTGCTGTAACCGGGCACCAGTATACCGGTTTTTTCCCCTTATATATATGTCCTTTCGAATATATATCGCGGAAGGCCTTGAGAATGGAAGCCTCGTATTGGGGGCTCATTGTGTAGTAGAAGGTAGATGGATTAAACTGATTTTCCGGAGTCAGAGTTTCTACTTCAGAATTGTCCCAGAAAACACCAAATCGTGACTGGTCTCTTGCCTGTATTTTAATAAAGTTTGTAGCGTATGCGCGGGACTCCCTGCGAATTATGATTGGATCTTTGTCTGAGCCGTCTTTTTTGTTGGCCAGTTTTTTTTGCACTGCCAGCTCTATGGGCAGACCGTGGCAGTCCCAGCCGGGAATATAGGGGACATATTTTCCCTGCAGAGTTTGGTATTTGTTGATTGTGTCCTTTAAGATTTTATTGAGAGCGTGGCCCGTGTGAAAGTTTCCGTTTGCATAGGGCGGGCCATCGTGCAGAAGAAACACGGGGGCATTGCTTTTTCTACGGCTCTCGAGTATCTTTTTATAGACTTTGTTTTCTTCCCAGAATTTCTGGATTTGGGGTTCGCGTTGTGGCAGGTTTCCCCGCATGGGAAATTCTGTCTGCGGCAGACAGATTGTGTGGGACCATGGATTTTTTTCCTGCTCGTTTTCTTTTGCGGTATCGTTTGCTTTACCCTGCTTTTCGCTCATGGAAGCAGCAGGTTATATTGAAAACCTGCCGTCAAGCGGTAAGGGAATACTGTTGTTTGGACCTGTTCGTGTTTCTCGCGTAATTTGATGTAGGCGATATTGTATTTTGCGTCAAAGCTCAATTCCATGATTTACTCCTCAACCTGTCCTCTCCAAAAGAGTGTTTGTATACAGTAAACAAATTTTGGATTTATTTTACCCGCGCGTGCGGATAGTTTGGGCTGTCCGGATTGGCCGTTAGCTCGCGGCGGGCGGGATGAACGATGAGATCCATGTCTTCCATGGGAACAGCACCGAGAAGTACTTCGTCGCCGAAAACGAGAGCTCCAACGAAACAGGAGCGATCGCGGAATTTAACTTTTACCGGGCCGGCATACGGTACGCGGATACCCCTGCCATCCGCGACGGTGACTTCTCGCAAAGATTCCGTTGCCAGGTTTAATTGAATGGCTACATGTTCTGGAATGCAGAGCATCAGTGCACCTGTATCGACAAGGGAGTTTACTATAACGGGAGACAAATTGATTTCTCTTGGATTGGAAAGCTCTATTTCCGCGAATACATGTCCCATGGAGTCTTATAGCCTGATGGATTGTTCTGTCAATTGAATTTGCTTTCGCTAACCCTCGCTTCCCATTGATCGCGATTGCCGGGAACGGGTGGAGTTAAAAGCCCGGCTTCTTCCTCCTCCTGGGTAAGGGCAGAAAACTGCTCAAACAGTGGGTGCGCACTGTGAAGAAATGTCTCCTTGCGATGCAGAATAGGCGGGTTTTCTGAGGAGCGGTAATCGCGCCATGTCAGTTTCTGGTTGGTGAGCATTACTTTCATGGAATGCCAAAGGGCTGGATGCGGATCAGCCTCAAAATCAGGATAGTACAGAAAAGAAACGTGGTGTCCGTTGCGCGCAATTTTGACAATATTCCAGTCGATATCCGAAGGCAATACAATGAGCGCAAGTTCTGTCAATATCTGCAGCATGTCTGGAGCAAACAAAATGGAGTCTCTGTGGATATAGATATCATCGGGAAGAATTTTTCCCACCTGCGACTGGTTAATGTAGCTGCTAACATTTTCGAGGCTGGATAATTTTTGCAGTTCCTGCATGGTTGCCGCATGCACTGCCGAAAAATTTCCAAAGAACAATTTCACATCTGCATGCTGTTCTGCCGACAGATCGCTCATTTTCGCTTTGCCTGCATTGCGTATGAGCACGCGCGCCAATGCCACAACCAGATTTTTCTTTCTTCGCTCGGCGCTTGCCTGCACAGTTTCTGCATGGAGTTCTGCCCGCGTGGCCTGTACCGCTTTTTCCAAAGAGCCAAAAGCCCGCAAGATAAAGGACGTTTCTGGAAATTCGATTTTGGAGGGCGGGCGGCCAAGCTCGTGGTAGAGAGAAAGCCACGCAGAAATTTTTTCGCGGTATTCCTGTTCTTTGAGTTCTGCCGAAATAGTTTGCGCGTACGAACCGAGTCGCCCGGAAAGATACTGTTGCTTAAACCGATCTGTTTTGAAAATATAGGCGATGCCAAGCGACGCCATCTGCACGCTACTTTCCGGCAGGCTGGATTCCAGATATTCTCTAAATTCTGCCTGCTTAAAATATCTCTGGAACGTATTCCACGAAGTGACAATTCCATCGCAGCATTCTTTTTCGTTTTCTCCTGCTGGAGAATTGTCGCGAATCATAACAGAAACGACGAGAAGATGTTTGGCAAGAGCGTGTGCGTGCAGCAGTGTTTGTCTTCGTTCTTCCTGGTTTTCAATTACATTGAGAATATATCCCAGGTTGACAATGTCAGATTCAATTGGCTTTTCTGCGTTTGCAAAGTGCGGGTCAAATCCATGCGCGCTAATTCCTGCTTTTTTGAGAAAAGATATGTCTTCGCTATATCCACAACCATAGTCAAAGAAGCTTGCTTCTTTGTTCAGGATTCCATCGTCTAGGAGAAGTTGTACTGGTTTGGAAAAGCGTCGGCGCACAATCGCCGTTCTATGTCGGTGGATTTGCATCTCGCCATCTGGCGTATGTGCCCGTTGCCTGATGTAAAGATAATTTTACTCGCGCGTGCGGATAGGTTGGGTTGTTTGGATTTGCCGCTTCTCCACGGAGGGCGGGACGACGATTCTCTTTTTGGGCGAAAGAGACTACTTGAGTAAGAAGAAGTGCTCTGCAACCTAAAAGATCAGCATGGCTTTTACAGGTTGCAGAGTATCACTTATCCCGTTTAATAGGTATAGTCGGGAAAAGAAACGGAACGCCAATCCTGCATTCCGCCTCTATACCAAAGTATTTTATTCTTTGGGTAACCCATTTTTACAAGAGCGGCTATTGCGCGTGGAGATTGTCCACACCAGATACCGTTGCAAAAAAAGAGAGCCTTTTTTGCGTTCGTAAAGTCGTATTTACTCCCTTTTTTGACAACGCCAAGCATGGATAGATGGTTTTCAAACTCTTTTGGAAACTTTTGGGGTTGTTCAAAGTGGATAAAGGGCATATTGACGGCTAATGGTATTGTGCCGGTGTCAAACCAGCTCTTGGTTCTGCTATCCACCAATATGTACTCTTTGGGATTTTGGGAAACGAGGGTTAAAAACTCCAGAGTTTCCAGCTCCCCATAGGTTTCTACTCCATCGATTTTGATAGGGGAGATCTTTCCCATAGTGGCCACAAAGGATTTTTTGCACTCGGGAGGCACATTGTTGGCAGCGAAACCATCACCCCATGCGTTCTGGGGATTCGCTTCAAGATTGGCGCAAGTGCTTGGGATTTCCCTCTTCACGACAATCTGTTTTCCACCGATGACAACTGCTACGCCTTTGCTCTGGAGATTTGTATCTGCCCCAAAGGAGGCAGATACAAAAAGCAATGGAATCAAAAATAAACGTCGCATAGAGTTCCGTTTAGAATTTGTAGTTCACAATAAAGTTGTGAACGACCATCCCATTTTTAGTGAAAACAAAATTGGAATTTGCCTCCTCATAGGTTGGTCCAATTGCATCCTTTTGGGCATATAGATACTCAAGCTCTAGGCCTTGTAAGTCGCCTTGGAACTTGTAGAAAATATCTACATCGAGGTGTCCATAGCTGGGAACGCCATATTTGTTGAGAACCCAGTTTTTAGGATCCTCTTTGTAATATTGACCATAGCCAAGCTTCACGCTAAACCCGATAAGTCCAACTGCTTTAAAGTCCTGGTCGAGCGTTACCAACCACGCCGTAGTGTTGCCGCTACCGTCGGTTCTCTCTCTTTTCTGGAATGTGAAAATTGGCTCTCTGCCCCATTCTCTGGGAAACAAAAATCTACCTTCGTCTGTAGTTGTTGTACCCGCAATGGTAAGCAAAGTATCGAGATATCCAAAACCCAGCTTTGCACCATAAGTTTGGCTCTTTTCTCCATCGCGCATATACGATTTAGCTTTTTGCGCATTTGTAGGATTGGTTCCATTGTCTTCGCCATTTCCACCATCCCCAACTTCTTGCTGTGCTATATATTGGCCGCCAACCAGACTCTTGAAGGATCCAAATTTTTTGTTGTAATTACCTTCCACGTACGCGGTGTTGAAAATATTTTCAACATAGTAATCCCAAACCTCTAACTTAACACCTTCCAGAGGCCCCTCTTTGCTCTGGTATAGAGCAGAACCGATAAAGACTCCATTGGATTTAGTGTTATTTGAGTAATTGGATTTTGTGGCGGACGTGCCCGCTATCGGTGCATTGCCTTGTCCATAAAAATAGCCCAGAGAATCTTCCACGTCTTTCCATTCGGGCGTGCTTCTGTCCCAGAATCGGTTGATATACCCTAATTGAAATTGAAAATCTTTCAGGTCTTTTGTATCCAACCAGACTCCTTGCTCCAGAGTTGGTATGATTCTACCGTCTTGCGGATTGATAAAAGGCGTATTCAACTTCATGCGGCCAAACGTAGCTTTTGTTTTAGACAATTCGTAGCTGATGTAGGCCTCACCAATGTTTGTAACGCTATTATCATCTGCGTCGCTTAGATTCATAAGCCCAATCACATACCTCGAGTTTAGATTGTTTGCAGCGGGTTCTGTGCTCGTTTTACTAACATTGTCAGCCAAAAAGTTTGTCGAATAGGCAGCCACGGCAGCCTTAAAGCCAGCCCAAGAGGGTGTTTCGTACTTTAAGTAACCGCCGATCGCGTTGCCATAATAATCGTTAAGACCGTCCTTAGAGAAGGTCTCCTTGTTGTCTTCCAACATGTAGTAATATCGGAGCTGTCCAGTTGTTTTGCCTTTTTTTTTCTCTTTTGCTGGTTTTTTGGTAGCTGTCGCATCCGTTACAGTCACAGCCTGATTTTCCTGGGTGACAGAATTAACGGGTGTGGTGCTTTCCGTTGTTTCCACCGCAAAGAGGGTGCTAATCGCAATAAGGTTGGTAACTAATATCTTTTTCATCTTTTAAGTCCCTGTTATTTAAACATTTTTTTGTATGGCCCAAGCTTGTGTTCTTGTACGCTGAATGAATCGTCGTAAGGTGGAACGTCCATGTCAACAGGCTTGATTCTTCTATCCGGAAAGTCAGCTTCTCTGTTTTTAAAGACAGGCCTTTGGTGGGATGGATCGTTGATAAAAGACGCTACATCAAACGCTTCCTCATTGGTTAAAGTAGCTGCACCTTTGGGCATATTTGCTTTGATGTATTGCGCTGCCTTGATTAGCCTGTACATTCCCGCACCAGTGTTATAGGTATCCTTACCCCAAACGGGTGGGAAAATGTATCCACCGGCTGGATTGCTGACGCCCGCGCCATTAGCGCCATGACATGCAGAGCATTTTTCAGCATATATTTTTTCCCCTTTTTTGGGGTCTGCCGCTCTATCTAACAATTCTATTTTAGCCAGCCCTTGACCCTCTACCTTCGCTCCGACAGGTACTCCGATAGATAGCCATTGCATATAGGCCACCATGGCCTTCATTTCTTTGGAATTCTCTGGAAGCTGCTTGCCATTCATACTTCTCATCATACAGCCGTTAATTCTGTTTTGGATGGTGGCAATTCCGTCAGCTCTCGCCTGATACTGAGGGAATCTGGAGTAGATGCCAACAAATGCGGCTTGATTTTGAACCGTACCGCCATCGGCGTGGCAGCTACTGCAGGACAAGTTATTCCCCGCAAATCTCATTTTTTTGTCTTTTACATTTGGCCCGATGATATTGTAAGTTTCGGTAACAAGTTTTTTACCGTACTTAACCATCTTCCCGTATTGGTTGTCAGGAAGCGTGGATTCGTCGGGTACCACCCAACTAACAACCTGCTTTTTATAACCCTGGTCGTTCTTTTGCGCCTCCACAGCTTTGTCGTAAGCCATAGCAACGCCCGCAAAAACAGCAAGCAAAGATGTTACTAAGTAACCTCTTAAAAGTTTTGATCTCATATTCTTCTCCTCGTATTGAAATTTTCTTCTCTCGTGTAAGAGAGATAAGCATCCGTATTCAGATGGACTGGCTTTGTCAAACAGATCTTCAAAATTATTACATATTCTTTGCTGTTTTGTTGCATTTTTGTTCCTGCGGCCTGAGGTAAGATGATAATGGGGCCCTCTAATTATTCAAAATTTTGAAAATATTAAATTTATACGTTTACATTTAGCGCGAGGAAAGCGTAAGGCTTTAATTTGTAAGGGATCTCCTTATTTTCCTCGCGCGCGCGAATGGTTTTGGCTGTCTGGATTGGCCATTAGCTCGCGGCAGGACGGACAAATTGATTTACCGTGAATTAGACAGTTCTATTTCCACAAATATATGTCCCATGAATTCTTTTGTCCTGATTGATGATTTTGTCAATACATTGGGGAGCCCTTCGGGCGGATATTGGCCGCCGGCTGGAGATACTCTGTCGCCAGAGGGCTACCGTCCCATTTTCCATTCAGCTGCAGTGGGTATATCGCTCTTATTATACCGTGATGTATATTTGCTGTGAAATTTAGTTTTTTAGCGGGCGCCCGCTTTATCTACCAAGCATGGCAATGTGACATAATGTGGGTGTTTTTGTTATCTACCAAGCATGGCAATGTGACATAATGTGGCATTTTTTGTTATCTACCAAGCATGGCAATGTGACATAATGTGGCATTTTTTGTTATCTACCAAGCATGGCAATGTGACATAATGTGGCATTTTTTGTTATCTACCAAGCATGGCAATGTGACATAATGCGGCATTTTTTG
>DYKF01000308.1 GCA_020722745.1 Caldithrix sp. | reverse complement strand
GGCGAATTACCAAAAGTATGGTTTTAAGGCAGCGCTCGGCAAGCCTTTTAAGATGACCCAGTTGGAGGAAACAATCAACGCGCTTCTGGGATGAATCCAACTGAGTTGCTACTTTAGGGAAAACGAAAGAAAGGGAAAAATCGATCATGAATCCATCATTATCAACCGCCACTATTAAGAAATATATGTTCAGATATTTGGCGGCAGGAAGTTTAATATTGAGCATTGCTATCTCCATCGGAACCATAACGCCTGTTTATAGTCGTTTAAAAAACGCAGAAGACGCAGGCATACAGTACGCTACACAAACCACCGCCATGGCAGTTAACGAATGGATGCGCCAGACGCAAGACCTCGCCTGGCAAATTACCAGCCGTACACAAATACGGAAGGAACTGGAAAAATATAATAATGGAGCGATAACTCTTCAGCAGCTTAAAACTTTTACCGAACCTAAATTGACGGATGCGCTGAATTCCTCCAGAAATATCGTTGGAATAACTCGTTTGGATAAACAAAATCGCATGGTAGCAGCCTGTGGTCAAAGTATCCCAAAAGAAGAATGGGAGCCAATACTAAATAATGGTAAGGATATTGCGGTTTCTTTACCTTTTAGAGTCGGAGAGCAGTTTTTGTTTATCATTCGTGCGCCAATCCTGAACCGGGAAAAACAGGTTGTCGGCGCCGATTTAGTTCTGTTTGATATGCGCGATCTGGAGACCATTATTTCCAGGAAAACAAACTCTGCCAAAACCATAGAAATCATCGTGGGATATTTTGCCGGCAATCATTTCTCTTCGATATTTTCGCAAAGCACAATGCAATCCACGCAGTTGGATGATAATCAACATCATTACAGGCAAATGCTTGATGTTAAAAATAAATCTGAAGTTTCTTTAAACAAGTTCGGGGGACGTGTAGTTGGGTTCATCCGGCTTGAGAGCTTTAATTGGTGGCTTGTTATTTCTCAAGAAGAGCGGGAACTCTACGCCAACTTACATAACAAATTGTTATTTGTAGGTTTTTTGGTTGTTGTTTTATATCTTGCTTTCCTGTTTGGGTTTAAGCTGATTAGCAGACCTCTTACCGGCAAGATTTTACTTCATACTTCAGAACTTGAAGCTGCGATATTAGAGAAAACCAGAAGCATACAGGAGTCAGCCAGCTTCACTGAAGCTCTGCTTAATGCGATCCCGACACCTGTTTTCTATATGGATAAGCACGAAAGGTACCTGGGTTGCAATCCCAAGTTTACCGAAATCATGGGCGTTTCCAGTGAGGAGATACGGGGGAAGACGACGCAGGAACTATGGCCCAGTGAGCAGGCCTCGATTTTCTACCAGAAAGATCTCGACCTTATACAAAACCCGGAACACCAAACCTACGAATTCAAAGTCACAGACAAGGACGGCAACAGCCGACCGGTGATCTTTGCCAGTGATGTCTTCAGGGACCATGCCGGGAACATTGCCGGACTGGTGGGCGCATTCCTGGACATTACCGACCGCAAACAGGCGGAGCAGGAGCTGCTGGAGACCAACCGGAAACTGGAAGAAGCCATCGCCCGGGCCAATGCCATGGCCGTGCAAGCGGAGATTGCCAATGCCGCCAAAAGCGTGTTTCTGGCCAACATGAGCCACGAAATCCGCACGCCCATGAACGGGGTCATCGGCATGACCGGCCTTCTGCTCGACACCGAGCTTGACGAGGAGCAGCGGCGCTACGCCGAGATTGTCAAGGCCAGCGGCGAGTCGCTTTTGAGTCTAATCAACGACATTCTGGACTTCTCGAAAATCGAGGCGGGCAAGCTTGAGCTGGAGACCCTGGATTTCGACCTGCAGAGCCTCCTGGATGACTTTGCCGCGACCATGGCGGTCAAGACCCACGACAAGGGCCTGGAGCTGCTCTGCGCCGCCGATCCCGATGTGCCGACCCAGCTTTCCGGCGACCCGGGCCGTCTGCGCCAGATCCTTACCAACCTGACGGGCAACGCGGTGAAGTTCACACACCAGG
>DYKF01000307.1 GCA_020722745.1 Caldithrix sp. | reverse complement strand
ACGATAAATGCGGGCCCTTATGATCAACGATACATTGGCGATAGAGATGATATTTTGGAATTTGAATCGGAAATGCTGGATCAACCGATACGTGTTGAAGGAATTGTCAAAGGACATCTTTATGTCTCCAGTAATTGCCCGGATACTGATTTTACGCTGAAGTTGGTGGATGTTTATCCTGATGGTCGCGAAATGCTGGTTACCGATGGGATCGCCCGAACCCGGTTTCGTCTCGGGGAGACGGAAAGTGAAATGTCTTTTTTGACTCCCGGAGAAATTGTCCCCTTGACCGTTCAACTTCCGCCAACAGCGACTGTTTTTAATAGCGGACATCGAATCAAAGTTTGTATTTCCTCAAGTAATTATCCCCGTTACGAAATAAATCCAAATACAGCAAACGAGTTGTACGATCTGTCGGAAAAACAAATTGCCATTAACACAGTACATTGCAGTATGAATTATCCATCAAGTGTTGTTTTTCCCACAATAGAAATGCCAGTTCTGGTTGAAACCCGAATTATGGATGATATTTCATTCAAACTGTTTGGCAACTATCCCAATCCGTTTAACAGCAATACGCGAATAAAATATCAATTAGCTCGATCGGGCAATGTGAAACTTTCCATTCTCAATATTCAGGGACAAATCGTAAAAACATTGGTGGACGAAGTGAAAGATATGGGAATTTAAAATGAAGATAAACGTGTTTGCGCCAGATAGTGCCCACCCGGCTGCGAGACCGCAATCGTGGAGCAATTTTCTTGTCCATTTGTTTGCACTCCTTTGCCAGGAATTAACCCCTTCAGGATTTCATTGGGTTCCATGCCTGCAAAAAACCTGAAAGACTAAAGCCTGAATTCCCGGCTTTTTTTTGCATGCCACTCGGATTTAACCCTTCAGGGTTCCATCAACCTCATTCCTCGTGCTCAGAAAAACCCACCACCGGATACTCCCTAAAGCACGAAATCAGCCAATTCTCGCCTTTCCTGGCGCACCAGTACCGATAGCTCGAAAAACTGTAGTCGCCCATTTTTTTGGCATGGCCGTGCTTCACCGCATTGTGATGAATGTAATTAAAATGAGTATAAAAATCTTTCTGGTCGCGAATACAATAATCCCAATAATTCTGAAATACTTTTCTACCCCGACGCTGATCCAGGGCATTGATCTCAAAAGCACAGCGGCCATTGATGGTCTGCATTAGCTTTGGCAGTTCCTTCCCCTCAGGCAGCTTGAAGAGCACATGATAGTGGTTTGGGAGAATAGTCCAGGCGTACAAATTACCCTTGAACCTGGCGATGTTCGTCTGAATTGCCTCCAAAACCAATTGCCGTTTTTCCGCTGTGTTCAGCACCATTTCTCCCTTATATACCCGAGCGCTAACAAAATAGACAGCTTCATCGAGATAGAGATGAAACGGGTGATGTCTTTTTTGCATGCCGTTCTTCCTCATTTTGGGAATTCCCCCTCCATGATTTCACCAAAACCAAATACCAGGAATTAACCCTTCTGGCTTTCATTGGGTTCCACAGAGCTTCATGCTTCCACCAAACCTACCTGAAAGGCAAATGCCAGGAATTAACCCCTCAGGATTTCATTTTTTTCAGCAAACCTGAAAGGCTAAAGCCTGAATTCCTTTTTTCAACCTCCATTTTTTACTTTCTTCTCCAGCCATGCCAACCACTGCTCATCCTCCGCCGAGATAAATAGCCCCCGTTGCTTTATGCCGGCTAAAACCGAATAGGCTTTTTGCCACCACCTGCTGGCGCTAACGTCTCCCGATTTCTCCAACACAGCGGCAATTCTCCAATAACTTACCGACAGGTCGCGCTGCCAGTCCGCACGCTGCGGGTCGGACTGCACCAATTTCTCTCGAATCCCCAGTGACTGTTGATAGGCGGACAGCGCCGCGCCCAGATCGCCCTGCGCGCTGAAAACATCCCCCATCTTTTCATAGCTCACCGACAGGTCGCGCTGCCAGTCCGCTCGCTGCGGGTCGGACTGCACCAATTTCTCGGC
>DYKF01000059.1 GCA_020722745.1 Caldithrix sp. | reverse complement strand
AATGGCGTACTTGTGCTGAGCCTGTCGAAGCATCGAGGGGAAGGCAAACTTTTTCGGAGCTTACTTAAATTTTAATAGCATACGCGAATCTTTTTTTCAAGCAGTGTCGAATTCCTCATGGGCTAATGAAGGGTATTTAGTCGCTTCTGAGATAGACCTTGATGACGAGTTCAAGACCGAATTAAAAAGATTATCTACTTCGTTTGGAATTGGCATCATAAAATTAGATATTGATGACCCTGATTCCTCAGAAATTCTTTTCCCTGCAAAAGAAAGAGAAGTAATTGATATTGAAACAGTAAATAGATTGGCTGAAATAAACCCTAATTTTAAAGATTTCTTGAAAAGAATCAAATCTGATCTAAATAGCAGAGAAATTCGAAAAGAAAAATATGACTTTGTACTTGATCTTGAAAAATTAACGAATAAAAAAGGACTCTAACCCTCCCCAACAGATCCACCACTCTAGCGACAAAATAACTCGTTGAGGCAAAAGAGCCCTGCCCGGGTAGGGCAACCCTTAATACAACAATCTGCCCTCCCGCTTAAAGGCATCGAGCAAATGGCGAGACTCAGCAGCAGAAAGACCCAAAGTCTTTTGAATAGCGTAAACTTTCCAATCTGCAGAACGTCGCGACCCCTCAATCATGGAAAGTAAATAAAATAAAAACCTTCGCTCATACAGTGGACGCTCAATCTGGCGCAACTGGTAATAATCTTTAGATGGATGAATTTTTGATAAAGCAGAATACACAAGGCGCGCCTCTGGCGCTGGATTCTCGCCGTACTGCCGCAGCAACATGGCCGTATGGGCATCCACATTGTGCCAAATAGATTCGCCCAGGGAATGGCGACGGCCAAACCAGGGCACGCGACGCGATTCGGCAACCGGTTTAGCAGGCAGAACGACAGAACGCTTTGCAACTTTCGGTTTCGGTGGATTGGTAAGCTCGGCCAGAATTTCTTCCGGAGTTTTGCCCTCCAGAATAGAAATGGCCTGCAAAATAAATGGCTTCAGATCCTCACCCGCCGGCTTGTATAGCTTTCGCAATTTTGCAGCCTCGGCCAGCTTTTCCCTCTCGGTTCTCTGGGCCCAAAAAACAAGAATGCGCCCGCGAAATGAAGAGACAAATGATTCCTCCTTGTACAGAGAGTAAAAATGATCTTCCCATTCTGTACCCCAGGCAGTCTGTATATTGCGCAGCACGAGCAGATCCAGTCCGGAATCATCTTCTATAGCAATGGCATCGATCAGGATTTTTTCGGCTTCCGGAAGAGAGCTGTAAAAGTTTTCTCCATCGCCCTTTTCTGTCGCTCCTGGAATATACCCCATAATATCTTCTTCCGTCAGACCTTTTCCCGTTTCCGGCGGGGCTTCTGGAACGGAGGGTGTGTCTTCTTCCACAGGCTGCTCTGGTTTAGATTCTTCCGGAGTTTTTCTCCCTGCAACTTCACGGCTCAAAATTTTTCCCAGCGCCTGCACTACGAGCTCACGATTGCCTCGCTTTGCATTCAACTCCTCTTTCAGGATGGCAAGAGCTTCGGGGCCATCCATTTCCGAAAGTGCCTGAATTTCCTCTGGCAGCAATATGGAATATGTTTTTTGATTAGAGGCAATAGCCGCTGACAACTTTGCCGAATTGGCCTGCGAGGGCTGCCGCGAAAGCTGGCGACTCCATGCAGACACAGCTCCGGCTCTTTTTTTTTCTATTCTGTCGGTAAGATACGGTTCCAAAATGGGCAACGCCTTCTGGGGATCCATTACGGATAGCCGCTCAAAAATTTTGCTGTGCAGATCGGGTTCTTTTTCTGGCGGTGGGGCCGCAAGTGCCTTTGCCATCTCTTCCCATGCGTTTTTGTTGCCTCTATTGGCCAGCTCTGACGCCGTCGTTAGAGTTGGTTCGTCCTTTACCTTTACGGAGTTGCAACGCGTTAATACAGCCAGAATTGCCAAAAAAAGGATTGTACGCCTGATAGAAGCCATATGGAGTATTATCGGAACTTTTTTCAGTCGGATTAAACAAACTCATCGGCTCAGCCGATAATAAAGCAGCCCTTCTTGTATAGTCGGGCGAAAGTTTAACACAAGGGGAATCACATGCGTGCAACAGTCATTGCTGTATTAATTTTATTTGCTTCTTCACTCTCTGCAGAACCGGTTAGCCAGAAGGCCAAAGAGCGCCGCTACCAGAATCTGCACGATCTTGCGTACTTACAGATACCTCTGGCCAATTTTGGCACAGAAGATCTCAAAAAACAGTACGATGAGATAAAAGAAAAATACGAAGTAGCTCTCGCCTTTTATCTCGAAGATAATTTTCTCGAGGGGTATAGAGGCTTTGTGGAAGTACAAACCGGACTCGAAAAACTTTACGAGGATCTATCTCTCGTATACATTGATCGCACGCAGGAAATTCTGCGAGCAACGACAACCCGCGTGGTGGACATTGAACTGCAGTACCATCCAGGCTCCCAAAAAATTGTCGACATGCTCAAGGCCCGCGAAGCCCCGCACGAGGGAACCCTGTACTCTCCCGAAGAATACCATCTGGTATACGACAAGCACCCCATCGTGAAAAATCTCGACAGAGGGTACGAATTTCTCGGTCAATCCAAACGCGTTCGCCAGGAAGCAATGGATCTGGAAAAATGGTTAGAAGAGGGTAAAGAAATTGATCCCTCCATGCGCAAACGCCGCATAGATGCCTACAAGGCTTCTATTGAATCTTGCCGCAGTGCCAAAAAAAGCGCAATCCAGGTCTTCCGCCTTCTCAACCGCAACGATATTTATTCTGTCCAGGTAGATCACGCAGATAACTATTATGCCAAATACGAAGATGCCCGCCTGGCGCCCGTTCTCGATCCGCGCATTCCCGATGAGTATAAAATTGATGCGAGCGATGTCTTAAACCGCGACCACGCAGAAGAGGTCCGCACCAAACTCAACAACGAGAATATTAAAAAGGGCGAAAAGACAGAAAACAAAACAAATTCTTGATTTTTTTTGCAACAAAAACATCTGTCCTGCATCCAACCTTGCAATGAAGACTGAAACAGCAGCTCAATTACACAGTGGTGGATGCACGGCAGCACAAATTCTCGTTAGCCTTGTGCCTATGCTGGGTGTGATCTTTGGATCCACTCTTTTGTTTTTTTTTCTCCTGTGGCAATATCGGCTGCGCAAAGAGTTGATCCGCACCAACCAGTATGTTCCTACCTTTTTTCCGCATATACGTTCCCTCAGCCTTTTATTTGGTTCTTTGAGCATCGCGGCGGGACTCCCTCTTACGCTTTTACTCTTCATGATAGACGGGCTCACGTATGGCCTGTTGGGGGGACTCATCCCGCTCTCCGTGGGAGGCGGTTTGTTTCTATTTTATTACCTGCACCGGGAATAGAATAGAAATATGCTTTCATGAAAGATAGCGAAAACCGCTCTCCGCTCGGCACAAAAGAAAAATTTGATTCGGAATTTCTGAAAGCATCTCGGCTGCTCTATAATCTTGGCAGACGTTTTTTTGGAAAAAACGAAGACGATATTCTCGATTTTATACAGGACGTATACGTTCACGCCCTGGGAAAAAGGGATTTGTTTAAGGGTCTCTCTGCTTTCTCTACCTGGCTGTATGCCCTTGCCCGCAATGTCGGCTTAGAGATACTGCGCAAGCAGAAAAGGCTGGCAGAAGTCAGCGCAGAATCCGCAAGCGAGGCCATTGCCCTGGATACAGAATTGTCAGACTCTTTATCCGAAAACGAGCTCATAGAGGCAATCCAGGAAGAACTGGAACAATTGCCGGATGTATACAGAATCCCGCTCATTTTGCGGTATTACGAAAAGATGAGTTACACAGACTTATCAAACAAACTGGGAGAAAAAGAGGCTACGCTTAGATCCCATGTTTTGAGAGGAAAAAAAATGATAACCCAAAGGTTAAAAAAGAGAGGTTTAGCGTGAAAACAGCAGAATTAAAAAAATCGAGACTGGAATTATTGATAGAAAGAGCCATTGAATCCCTGCCAGAAAAACAGGTACCGGCAGAAGTGCGCGTCATGCTGCCCCGCATTATTGCTAAATCGAATGTAAAGCTGTGGCAGATAATCAGTGTCTTTATTGTGGCGCTGTTTTCTCCCCTTCTGTACCAGCTCGCAGGCGCCGTGGTTGCTCCCGAGTCCTCTGCCCTTTACAGGCTGATCGCACCCATTACATTTGGCCTGCTGATTGTCTCGCTGCTTGGCATTCTTTCTTTTCAGATTCTCAACGCGTTTCTAAAGCTGGAAAAAGAGGAGCGCGAAAAAAAGCAACAGCATTCCTAAATCTAACAGGCAGTGGAAAAAGCTACAATCTGCTGAACCAGTTCGCCGCGGCCTCCATGGCCGAAATTTATCCTGACTCGTAGTGGACGAAGTTTCGGAGTCGAAGGACGGGCACCCCTTGCGCTTACACCAGTGCTGCTTCGAGCGTTTCGTAAATCTTAAAATGCTGGTCTGACTTGGTAAGCCGAAACACAATCGCAATGGCATGGCTGATTCCTGCCAGCGCCATACGTCCTTTATAATCGTCTATTTGCTTATGGATGAGAAACAGAGCTCCCAAGGCACTGGAATCGAGATAATCCACATTGCTCAGGTTTAATACGACGCGTGCCGGTTTTGTCTCGAGAATTTCGGCAACCGCATCCTTAAAATCTGGAATGTGATACATCTGCAATTGTTTGGACAAAACGGTAATGATAAGACTTCCATTTTTTTCTTCTGCTGCGATCAATTGTTCTTCCATAGCTGCCTCTATGTATTATAAATCATTCAGCCTGATTCCGTCAAGTTATAAGCGAAAGATAGGTTAATATTTCGGTAATTTTTAAAATATAACAGGTGGCACATTAAAGAAAGCGGCTATCCGCAGGTTTTCTTGTTTACACCTTTGCAACCATATCATAGATTTCCATCTACGCTGTTATAAAGTATTTCGCAATAGAACAAAAGGAAAAGTCCCTTCCTGTCTATTTAGTGCAGCTATGCGCCAAGGACGTCAAATGATCCAGTCAATAGATATTGACTTCAAGTGGCAAAGCCTGTTGTGTGAACCCCCAAAAAAGCTCTTACGGTACTTCAGAATACATACAGAGGGTTTCCCAATGTTATTCTTAAAAATGTAGCCAAAGCAGAAAAAAATTCCACTTCTGATTTTTTCAGAATATCTTTTTCTGATGCCAGATGGGCAAGCGGATTGTCATCCTTCAATAAAAAAACTCTGGAAGAAAATATTCACAACTGTAATATTTTCTGGAGAAATACCAAATCTTTGTATCAAATCTTTTTTCATCAATTTTGAATTTGCAATGATCAACCGATAATTCCCAGTCATTATTATTTTCATTATTTCTTTTCTCTCCAGGTCCAATGCAAATTCAAGACAAAATTCCAAACGGTAGCTATGGTTATGCCAAACAAATTGGCCCAATAAATATTCCAGCTAAAATTTTTCGAAAACAAAATGGCGATTGCATAATTTATCAATGCTCCAACAGAAGAGATCAGGTGGAATAAAAATAGAGCTGCAATGATACCCTTAAAATCTGATTTTCTCCGATCATGAAACGTAAAGTAATTGTTAAAAATGAAATTGCTTAGTATTGAGATTTCTATTCCGAGTATAAGAGCTAAATCATTTGACAACGACAGAATATTTCGTCCTAAATACAGGCCCAACTGGTTCACCAGGACACCAGATACTCCTACGATTCCATACTTGACAAAACGAATTGGGATAATCTTGCCAAATCGCAAATCGTAAAGCCCCAAAATATATTGCAGCATAATGGAGCCGGTAAGTTTGCTTTCCCCATACAGACGTGGTCGAAAAACATAACCAACCTCCTCTACACGCCTGTCCTTGGCCCTGGCTAAAAATTCTAATAGTATTTTAAAGCCGCGCGGGTTAATTTGTTCTGCTATTGAATTAAAAAATTCCTTCGTCACCCCAAAATATCCGCTCATTGGATCTGTTGCATTTTTAAATCCGAACCACTTTGCGAGAAGTGTAGCACCGTTAGAAATAAACAACCGTTTTTTTGACCAGCCATCAACTCCCCCACCGTCTCCTTTTCGCGTTCCAATGACTATTTCCGCCCCTTCCTGAAACTTTTTAATAAATTTGGGAAGAACTTTTTCATCGTGTTGCATATCTGCATCCATCACAATGATGTATTTTCCTGCTGCACTGCGAAAACCATCCATTACTGCCGGCGATAGACCTTTGTTTTCAAGGCGTCTAAGAACTCTCAAACGGGAATATTGATGAATCAAGTCTTCCGCAATTCTCCAGGTTTCGTCGGGAGAATTGTCATCAGCAACAATGATTTCTCCTATAATAGAATTGCTTTGTAGAACACCATCGATTTTCTCCAGTATTAATGGAATATTATTGGCTTCATTATAAGTGGGTAGAATAATAGAGACTTCAGGACGCATAGCCCATAATATATGTACGGTGAACATGTACAATAAATAATTCTATTTACGTGGAATAAACCCTGCTCAATCAAGTCATATATCATGGCTAAGCAATTGTACAACGCATTAAAATCGAATCCAGTGTATCAACTATGGCTAATATTGGGTCTTGCGGCAATCAGTAGAATCTTTTATGCTTTTTACAGCCCAAGTCCGGCTGCCCTCGACGACTTTGTTTTTATTGTTAAACCAGCCTTAGTAAAAATTCAAACAGGGAACTGGATAGAGATTGCGGATTATCGCAGTGAGTTGTACGCATACATATATTATGGTATCTTTAACGTCGCAAATATTTTGGGGCTAACATCACCGCTGCAAATGAATGGGCTTGCCAATGCCTTGGTCGCTTTGTTTTCCGTTTGGGGATTGTGGGGATTTTATTTATTAGCTGGAAATTACCTCTCTAAACCGAACCAGATGCTTGTGCTCTTGATCGCTGCTTTGCATCCACTTATGCCCTTATACAGTACCAAACCTTTAATTGAATCGTTTGCGATGTTCACCCTTCCAGGAGGATTGTATTTTTTAACAAAACAAACTCAATCCAGCAGGGATTTTATTTTAGGTGGGCTCCTCGTCTCTTTATCTGCTTTCTTTCGTATCCAGGTTGGAATCATTGTTTTGGGAATTTCTATCTGGCTAATGATAAAAACTTTTAGAAAGCAAATATCCTGGAATAATTTTATTGAGTTTCACGTGGCTGGTTTGTTTGTTCTTCTATTGCTCGGCGCGTCAGACATGTTATTTGGCAAAGGGTTTATGGAAACAACCTGGAATTACATTGAATTAAACTTTGCCACTAACATTGTCACTGCTAAATACGGTTCTGTGCCATGGTACATGTATATCGCATTTTTTTCGGTTTTATTTATCCCGCCCTTTTCACTAATATTGTTGCCAGCATTTTTTCGTTCTATTCCAAAAGCAACACTACTCTTTGTTCTCTTCAGTATGTTTGTTTTTTTGCATTCCCTTTTGGAAAATAAACTGGAACGATTTATGGCTACAGTTTTACCTTTATTTTTTTTGCTTACGCTGGTTGGACACGAAAAAAAAATACAGTCCTTCTACGACAAGTGGGAGGCTTTCTCAATAAAAGCTGTTGCGTTCATAATAGTTATATTTTTGCCGTTTGTTCTGACGCAGCGTTCCCAAGTTGCATTGATACAGGCAGCGGACTATTTGCGTAAAACCAACACAAACCAAATATCTGCGTATTATACTGGAGACTTTTGGTTTCAGGCTTATTATGGTTATAATTTTCCTAAAGTAAAAACAAGGGCATCACTGGAGAATGCCTATAAAGAAGAACAAAACAAACCTTTTTTTATGTTGGCACATGCGGCAGAAACCACAGAGCAGATGAAACAAAACTGTTCACTCCAAAAAACATTTCAGCCAGATTTAATAGAAATGCTTGCCTACACATTTAATCCTGAAAACAATAAACGACGTGCACCACTGTTGGTGTATTTATGTAACTCAAAACAAAATCCAAAATAATCAAAAAGGAAATTCCTGAGCTATGCCGCTGCGACGCACAAAAATTATTGCAACCCTTGGTCCGGCATCCTCCGGAGTAGATGAAATTCGCGCCCTGATACGCGCAGGGGCGGCCTGCTTTCGACTCAACTTTTCGCATGGCAGCGGAGAGAGCATGGAACCCGTGGTAAAAAAAGCACGCGAAGCAATGCGCCTCGAAGGCGTAGACATTCCTCTGCTTGCCGATATCCAGGGGCCCAAGCTTCGGGTTGGCAAAATGCCAGAAGAAGGCGTAACGCTCATGGAAGGGGAATCCTTTATCATAACCGGGCGCAAGGTGATGGGCTCTTCTGTGGAAGTCTATTCTCCCTATGAATACCTCACCCAGGATGTAAAACCCGGAACGCGCATTCTTTTGGCGGATGGTGCGCTGGAGCTCGAGGTAGAAAAAATTATGGGAGGCGACGTATACACGCGCGTTCTCATCGGTGGCAGGCTGTATTCTAACAAAGGAATGAATATTCCGAACACAAAACTTTCGGTAGAAACGCTCACCCAGAAAGACAAAGAAGATCTCGATTATGTTTCTCGTGCCGATATAGACCTGGTTGCCATTTCCTTTGTTCGCAATGGCCGTGATATTGAACAGGCCCGCGAATATCTGCACGGCGTGGGCAAGCCAGTTTTGGCAAAACTGGAAGTCACGGAAGCTTTTGAAAATCTCGACGAAATTATTGAATCAAGCGACGGCGTGTTGATTGCAAGGGGAGATCTCGGTGTAGAAGTACCCTTTGAAAAAGTACCCACGCTACAAAAACAGATTTTGCGCAAAACAGCACTGCGAGGCAAATGGGCCATGGTGGCCACGCAAATGCTCGGATCCATGGTCTTAAATTCCAGGCCTTCGCGGGCAGAAGTTTCGGACGTTGCCAATGCGGTCATAGACGGGGCAGACGCCCTGATGCTTTCAGAAGAAACTGCTGTCGGGAAACATTCCTCAAAAGCGGTTGAGGCCATGGCTAAAATTGCCTACGAAGCAGAAGACTGCAAACAGGCTGAACAGCACCCCTTTGACTCCGATATTATCTCCTTTTCTGCCGGAGCCGCCGGAGCTGCCGTAAGTGCCTGCGAACGATTGCGCGCCAAAGCTATCGTTGTTCTAGCCGGGTCTGGAACTTCGGCACTGCTGCTTTCCAAGTGGAAACCACGAACGCCTGTTCTGGCACTTGGCTCCAAAGAATCCAGTCTGCGGCGGGCAAACATATTGCGGGGTGTAATCCCGCTCCGCGTTAAGGAAAACAGTGCGGTTAACGAACAAATTTCTCTGGCAGACGAATACTTAGTGGAGAAAAAGTTTGCCTCTTATGGAGACACGGTAATTATTGTTGGCGTTGCCACAGAGGGCGAAGAAAAGGAACCCAACATGATCCGCTTCCACAAAGTGGGCGCTGTTCCCGAACAGTCATTGTAATGCAGGTTTTGCCGACAGCTCGGAATCGCCGCAGTGAAAAAGGCCACGGAGAGCCTTTTTGTCTACGGCTTGCTGCCCATTCAGAAGTCGCTAAGCTAAAGGAAGAGTATACACAAGTTGTGATATTGCAGTCTAAAGGAGAATAATTGATGAAATACAGCTTCATCAATAACATTATTCCATATTGAACCTTCTCCGAGAGCAATAAAATTTGTTCCTCAAGTATTACTTCCTAAATATGGCTGAGAACAATAGTAAATAGAGGATTCATTGTCATCCTAACTAGCAGTAGACCCTGAATAAAACAACTCAAAATCAACGGGAGTTAATGGCTGCGAAAACAAATAGCCCTGGAATAAATCGACACCCGTGCTGGCCAAAAAGGCGCGCTCGTTCTCTGTCTCCACACCCTCCGCAATCACAGAAAGTCCCAGGCTGTGGCCAACAGAAACAATCGCAGAAATAATGGCGTCGGACTGGCGGGCAGATCCAATTTCGCGAATAAAAGATTTGTCTATTTTTAGAACATCGAGAGGAAGGCGCTTTAAATATTGAAACGATGCATATCCCGTACCAAAATCGTCTATGGAAAGGTTAATGCCAAGAGCCTTCAGAGAAAACAGCGTTTTCAAGGTTTCGTCAATATCCTGCATAAATACCGATTCTGTAATCTCTAATTCTATATCCTGTGCGGGAAACCCTGATTCGCGAACGAGAGCTTCTATCCGGTGCACAAAGTCTTCCTGGTAAAACTGTTTTGCCGATACATTAATAGCAATAAAAAAAGGTTTGCCCCATTTTTGGCGCCACTCCATGGCCTGGCCCAGCGCCGTTTTCAAAATCCAGTCGCCGAGCGGAACAATCAGACCCGTCTCTTCTGCGAGTGCAATAAACT
This sequence comes from Caldithrix sp., assembly GCA_020722745.1. Taxonomy (GTDB): domain Bacteria; phylum Spirochaetota; class Leptospiria; order Turneriellales; family Turneriellaceae; genus DYKF01. The sequence goes on along the minus strand of DYKF01000059.1, from coordinate 3,442 downwards.
GCGAAGGCGGAATAAGTCCTAGGTCGGCATGGTTCCAGCGAACGAGAGCTTCCATGCCAACAGTTCTTCCCGTGGTTGCCTTGACAATGGGCTGAAACACGAGGCGAAACGCTTCCTGCTCAATAGCTCTTCTTAAAGAAGTCTCCAGAGTAAGGCGCTGGAAAACCTGGTTGTTCATTTCGTGAGAATAAAACTGATAGCGATTGCGCCCACCCTCTTTGGCTTGGTACATGGCAAGGTCGGCATTGCGCAATAGTGTTTTGGGATCTCTGCCGTCTTCGGGGTACACGCAAATGCCTATACTCGCGCTGATGAACAATTCGCTTTTGTCGATCAAAAATGCGGGGCTTAGAAGATTGAGAATTTCTGAAGCGAGGTTGGCAACCTGGCTGGCCGACTGAACTTCTTCCTGAACAACGACAAATTCATCGCCACCAGAACGTGCCAGAAAGGAGTATTTCTTGCGCAGCCTTTTAAGACGATTTGCGACTTCCTGCAAAAGAAGATCCCCTGCTCCATGAGAAAGAGAATCATTGACAATCTTAAACCTGTCGAGATCCAGAAATATTAAACCAATTCTTTTGCCCTCTGATCTTTCTATGGCAAGGGAAAGCAGTTCTATGAGATAGTTTCTATTGGGCAGATCCGTTAGAATATCGTGGTTGGCGAGATAATTGAGCCGCTCTTCATTTTTTTTACGAATAGATAAATCTGAAAACTGGGCTACATAGTTCCTCAACTTGCCACCGTCATCGAGGACAGCGTTTATATTGAGCCATTCCGGATATATATCTCCGTTTTTTCTTTTATTCCAGATCTCTCCCTGCCAGTTGCCGGTTTCAAGGAGAGACATCCACATGAATCTATAAAAACTCTCGTCATGCTTTCCAGATTTCAACAATCTGGGAGTCTTGCCAACAATTTCATCGAGACTGAATCCGGTAATCGTCCTAAAAGCCTTGTTGGTGTATAGAATACTTGTTTTTTCATCCGTGATGATAATTCCCTCTACACTGTTTTCAAAGACGCGACTCATCAGACGTGCATTTCTTTCGCCTGCGCGGCGGGCCTGTAAATCGTCCAGAGTTTTTAGAGCAATGCGAAGGCGAACGCGCAATTGCCCCGGAGAGACCGGTTTTTCTATATAATCGTTTGCGCCAGCCTGCAATACGGTTTCCAGATCCTTCTGCTGGTTCCTGGCCGTAATCATGATGAGAATGCTGTCTTCTCCGCCGGGAAGTTTGCGCAGTCGCTGCACCATTTCTACGCCGTCTATGCCGGGCAGCATCCAATCGATAATGCATAACGGGAAGGGTTCTCGTTCAAAGAGTGCAATTCCGTCTTCTCCACATTCTACAGCAGCCACGGCAAACCCGTCTCTTTCGAGAATACTTTTGTACAGCGTCAGTGTAACGGGATCGTCATCTACGGCAAGGAGTCGGATTTTTTCCTGCAGGGGCACTCATTAGCTCTTTGGGAGTCGGTAGCGCTGTCAAACTCTTTTTGGATTGCTTATGCAGCGATAACTGCCCGCGACAAATACGTAAAATTTTATAGTAAAAAATATATCGCAGTCTCATAAGTGCAATACGCTTACCGCAGATGAAGGTACAGAGGATTGGTTGCCCGTTCGGCGAACAAATAACCTTCTCTGGCTGAAAAATGCTGCCCGCATAGGGCACACAAAAAACACGCTTTTTTCTAAAAAAATCCTCAAGGATTTCTGCAATCTTACGAAAATAAACCAAAAGCCGGTTAACAAAAAACACAGCGTCGGTTAAGGGCAGGGAAGCCCGAATCGGAAAATCGGTTTACTGTTTCAAGGAGGAAACAAAATGATTATCAATCACAATATGTCTGCCGTCAATACGCACCGCGTGTTGAAGTTCCAGAACTGGAGCATGGACAAAGATATGGAAAAACTCTCCAGCGGGATGAGAATCAACCGCGCCGGGGACGACGCTTCCGGTCTGGCTGTCTCTGAAAAAATGAGAACCCAGATCAATGGTCTTCGTCGTGCTGAACAGAACACAGAAGACGGCATGAGTTTTATCCAGACTGCAGAAGGATATCTGCAGGAAACACATGAAATTGTGCAGCGCATTCGCGTTCTCGCAGTACAGTCTGCCAACGGTATCTACACAGAAGAAGACCGCCAGCAGATCCAGATAGAAATTTCTGAACTCATAGACGAAATTGACCGCATTGCTTCACAGGCAGAATTTAATAAAATGAAAATTCTGACAGGCTCCTTTGCGAGACTCAATCCTACAGCTTCTATGTGGTTCCACATGGGCGCGAACATGCACCAGAGAGAAAGGGTATATATTGAGACAATGACGACTGCCGGACTTAAACTCCGCAATCCAACTGTTCTCACATTTATTTCCATCTCTACAGCCGGTAAAGCAAATGCAGTGATCGGCCTCGCCGACGAAGCGCTCCGCCTTATCAGCAAACAACGTGCGGACCTCGGTGCCTACTACAACCGTCTTGAGCATGCCGCTAAAGGGCTCATGAACGCTTACGAAAATATACAGGCTGCCGAATCCCGCATCCGCGACACAGATATGGCAGAGACCATGTCCAGCTTTACCCGCTACCAGATCCTTACACAGGCGGGAACAGCCATGCTCTCCCAGGCCAACCAGAGACCGCAGAACATTCTTCAGCTTCTCCGGTAAACCAGACGCCGGCGGTGCAACATCCGCCGGAAACCCAATGGCTGCTTAATGCAAGCAAATATAAATCGCCGTACCACTCTAACCCCGAAGCCCCACTCTTCGGGGTTTTTTATGCTTTTTTATTAGGGTAAATACGCGCTGATTCTTTTGTATTATACATACCAGTACATTTTGAAAGATGTTCGCACTGCGTGCGAGGCCTGGCTTTCTGCTTGAATGGAGTATTGTATCGCCAGAGTGGCTTTTTGCTATTTTGTCCGTTCACCTGCGGTGGGCTTGTCGTTCTTATAGAATCGGGACGTTTATTTTGTCGTGAAATTTGACTTTATAGATGCGGGGCGTTCCCTCCCCACACCCCCCCTGATGTATCGATGAGACAGGTTTTCTTTGTGCGGGGCTGTTCCTTCCCCAGACCCCACCCTGCACCTATACAGGATACTGTATAAAATAGGATTTCTTTAAGTGGGGCGTTCCATCCCACCTGCCGGTGGCGTAAGGGCTTCACCCTTAAAAATCCCGTTTAAGATTGGGGTAGTTTACCCTGAGTAGGTGCCGTTTGGCAGTTTACCTCGAGCTTGTCGAGAGGTATCGAAGGGTTCCCCCCCACACCCCCTGAGCAGGGTCGAAGGGTGTCTGCGCCTTCGGCGCTGACCTGTACTATCACGAAACAGACAGATTTGTATCGCAGGGTCAACCGCATAAAAAAACTTAATCCTGCTTAACGCCAACGGAACGGCGACCAATGGAATGGTACTCAA
>DYKF01000058.1 GCA_020722745.1 Caldithrix sp. | reverse complement strand
GGGCGATGAATTTGATCTAAGCAAAGGAGAAGAACTCCCTGAATCCCCTGCTCCATCTGCTTTTTCTGCCCAGGAAGAATTTGACCTGATGCCGCAGGAGCCAGCCGTAGAAGAGCCGAGAGTGCAGTTCGATGAAGTTGCGGAATCGCAAAAGCCAAAACCTTCACAGGCAGCAGACATTGAAACAGGTGAATTGAGAAAGATGATTGCCTATCTCGATAATCTTCTCGGAGAGCTTCCCGACGAAGTGATTGAGCAATTTGCACGGTCTGAGTATTTCTCCCTGTACCAGAAAATGATGGAAAAACTGGGGCTCTGATATGGGCTTGCTGAGAAAGGCAAAAAACCTGGAAAAAAGGTCTCTGGCTGGACTGGAGTCAGATTTTCCCGAAATTCGGGAATCCAGAATGAACGCAACCATTGTTGAGCCGGTTCGAGAATATCTGCCGCGCGAAAGAGCTGACACCCTGCTAAATCTCCTCGATCTTTTCCAGGAATTATCTGTCGTTTCTGATCCAGAAACTTTTTACAACTCTTTAATACAAAACTTTTTGGCTCAAGCAGGAACCAGATCGGTGGCCGTGTTTATTCTAAGCAACAGAAATTATTCACTCAAAGCAGTTAGAACATTTAAGCTTGAGCGTTCCATGCAGATACCGGAAAACCATCCTCTCCCATCGTTTCTGCGGGAGAATCTGCGCATTCAGTCCCACGAAGCTCTTGTGAAAAAGCACGGCAGGGACAACAAAGATCTCACTGTTTTTGAAGCTAACGCACCTGCATTGTACGTTCCGATCATTGATCATCATTCTCTCGTTGGTCTTCTTATGGTGGGCCACAGCGTAACCCAGGATGCTTTTAGCAGAGAAAGCCTGGTTTACATGCAGCTTTTTGGAGAAGTTCTGGGAGCGTTCCGTACTGCCATTGCCAATATGGATCTCCTTCGCGATGCCCGCAGGAATACTCAAAGTAAAGAAGAACTCCTGACTGGCTTTGAAAAGCTTGTCGATTCTTTCTCCGAGGTAGAAAAATCTGCAGAAAATCTGAGTACATTTCTTCACACCTATGCCTTCCAAGATTCTGTAATTCTTCTGTTAAAACAGGACTTTCAATACAAAGCAGCGCTTCACTGGGGCATTCACCCGACCAGCCTGCTCAGACTGGAAGCGAAGCTTTCTTCTAACGACCAGTCAATACATCCGGAGCAGTATTCTGGGTCGGTAGAATTTTTTGACTATATTTTTGCAAATTTAAAAGATGAAGAAAAATTTTTTTACCGCTTCGCAGCAGTAATTCCATTCATGAAAAAAGATGTATGTCAGGCTGTTCTCATTAAACTGAGCCCATCGCCCATAGAGCCGGTATTTTCAGACCGCTATGCAAAACTGGCTGTTAAACTTTTTCTTGCTGTTCGTGAATCAAGGCTGTTGTCGTCCTCCGGCAATTCATCTTCTTTGCTCACTATGGGAGCTCATTCCCATTTTATTGAAATTTTCAATATTCTCGAAAACCAGGCGAGAAAGTCAGGCTCCCCCTACTCCCTGATTCGCATGGATTATGCCAACAGGGAAAGATTAACCCGACTGCTTGGGGAAGAATGGCTGGCTTCGTCTACCAAAATTCTCCTGAAGATTCTCGCAAGCGATGGGAATTACCCTGTGGCGGAGGTTTTGCCTGGCCGGTTCTTCGTCATTATCGATGGTGCTCGCGCCCCGGCTGTCTGGGCTTACGAAAAAAAGATTGGTAGAATTATAGCCAAAGAATTTCCAGAAGAAGAAAAGAGACCTGTGTATAGAATCAGTGGATATTCCCGTCCGGATGACCCCGATATTGAGCCCGAAAAATTCCTGTTCTCCTGAATCATTGCTTCCGATACTGTATTATGACGCGTTGGCTTGCGGTTCTATTTTTTGTACCCTCTTTTATCTTTGCGGCCGTCGACAGGGACGAAAGGGGTAACGCGACAGAAAACTACAGCGCCAGTGGGCTCAAACTTTACGTACATTCACCGCGCTCCAGGTACTATGCCACCGACTCCGTTCCCGTGGAATTAATGGTTCGCAATGATGGTTTATATCCCGTAACTGTTTTTCTGCACCGCAATCCGGCCAAAAACTTTACGCCAGTTATTCGTCTCTCATCTGGAAAAAGTATACCCTTAAAAGAAAATCCGGAGCCATCCGATTTTGAGCGTACTCATTTTGGAAATTACACTGGCACCAACTATCATTCCCGCGCTGTGGTTTTGCAGCCAGGTGAATCGTTTACTCGAAATTTTTCTCTGTCTGATTTTACGGACACTGATTTAACAGAATTTGCCAGCAATGGCACGTTGAGCATTATGGCATATTTTTATCCGAATCCGGAGCAGAATCCATCCATCTTTGTGACCGGCTCCAATCATTTGTCTCTCATTTTAGATACTCCAGCTAAGACCAAGGATTCGGAATTCTATTTTTCTGATACAGCAGATTCTCTTCCAGATCCTTCCGAGACAATTTATCTTCTATTGACCGCTGAATATAGCGGCAACTGGTCCCGCTACTTTAAGTATGTATCTCTGCCCGATATTATCCGCGATTATCCCGAGTACGCAGAAAAGTATATGAGGACATCTGCGGATGGAAAGCAGTCTGCATTGGAAGAATTTAGATCGTATCTTATGACTCGTGGAAATATTAAAAAATTTCAAGTGATTCAAAACGATGCTTCAGCCGAGAATAGTGGAAAGGTTCAGGCCAGAGTACGGCGCATCTTTGACGGATTTGAGAGGGAATTTTTATATACTTACTATCTCAGTCGCAAACAAGAATCATGGCAGGTAACGGGGATTGAAACCCAGATCATCAGGTAATCATCATGACAGATATTTTATCGCAGGACGAAATTGATCAGCTATTGTCTGCCATCTCGAGCGGAGAACTTCCCGCAGAAGAATTTACGCAACAGACAGAACAAAAAAAAGTAAAAATTTACGATTTTAAACGTCCAGATAAATTCTCCAAAGATCAGATCCGTACCGTTCAGATGATGCACGAAACTTTTTCGCGCCTCACGACAACAGCTCTCTCTGCCAAGCTGCGCTCCATGGTTGGGGTTCACGTGACAAGCGTGGACCAGCTTACTTACGAAGAATTTATTCGATCCATTCCCAACCCCACTACTCTTGCTCTCATTAACATGGACCCTCTCAAGGGTAATGCAATTCTTGAAATTGACCCCGTAATTACTTTTACGGTCATTGACCGACTTTTTGGAGGCGCCGGAGAGCACTTTAAGATATCGCGCGAACTTACAGATATTGAAATGTCTGTTATTGAAGGAGTTATTGTACAAATACTCAATAACCTCCGTGAAGCCTGGGCAACTGTAATCGATCTGCGCCCTAGACTTGGAACCATAGAGACAAATCCACAGTTTGCTCAGATTGTTCCTCCCAGCGAAATGGTGATGCTGATCACACTGGAAACGAAAATCGGAGAATCCGAAGGGATGATGAACTTATGTATTCCCTACATTACCATTGAACCTATCATTGCGAAACTTTCTGCGCAGTACTGGTTCTCCTCTATCCGCCGTGGCGAAACAGACGCAAACAAGACGATAATCCAGGATCGATTGGAGCAAGTTCAGGTTTCTATATCGGTTGAAGTGGGAACGATCCATCTCAGCTTTAACGATGTGCTGCAAATCAAAAAGGGCGATATTATTAAACTCAACAACACAACCATTCGAGATGATTTTACCTTCAAGGTAGAAGATCGTCCCAAATATAAATGTCGCCCAGGACGGGTTGGTTCAAGGCTTGCCGTTCAAATTGGCGAAGCCATTGAAGATACACCGGACGAGTTCCTCATTACAACGCGCTCTCAGGAAGATTATTAACAAAAGTAGACTTTGAACCATTTCGCGACTGCGCGTCGCTGCGCAGCTGCCAGAGCCTTCTCAATAATGGGCAATGCTTGGTCCAAAGTAAATGAATCCGCTGTACACCTGCACGAGATTCGCACCCATAGAAAGTCTCTTTTGAATGTCCTGGGGAGACATAACTCCCCCACTCGAAATCAGAGGAATATCGGGTCCCGCCGCATTGCGGGCAAGCTGTAACAGATATTCTGCTCTTTCTCGCAGAGGCTTTCCAGAAAGCCCACCGCCAAAGTTTTTCGCAGCATCGGCTTTTTTTCCTGCATCCGCATAATTCACGGTTGTGTTTGAAATGATGATGCCATACGCTCCGTTACTAATAATAGACTCTATCGCCTGAGTAAACTCTTCGTCTGTATCAAAGTCCGGGGCAAGTTTTACGAGAACGGGAAACTGGCTAACCTTGACAACCTTGCGAACGAGATCGCCTATATACCCGCGACTCTGCAGCTTGCGAAGCTCTGGTGTATTTGGTGATGAAATATTGATGGCAATATAGAGAATTTTTTTTTCTTCTTCGGGAAGCAGATCACTCTGGATGACGTCGAGACAAAACTTATAATCGTCAACGGCATTTTCAAGAGAAGTGTCTTTTCCCTTGCCGATGGAAATACCAATGGCTGCATTCGGCGGTATTTTTCGGAGACCCTTTTTGATTTCTTTCCAGCCCTTTTCTATGCCGGGATTGTTAAATCCCATTTTATTGACGATAGCATGTTCCGACGGTAACCTTAAAATTCTTGGCCGTGGATTTCCGTTTTGTGGATACGGGGTAAAAGTTCCCGTCTCTACAGTTGCAAATCCCAGATCCATGAGAGCAGGAAAAAGCTTTCCGTATTTGTCGTAACCTGCGGCAATCCCAACGGATGAAAACAGTGGCTTGCCCGCAAACTGTGTGCGGGCGGTACTTTTATAGGGCAGCCATCTTCTAAGAAAATGGCGAACCCGCAACAGCAGGCCAACCTTTTCATGCAGAATTTCCGGATCCGATAGAAAGAGAAAAAATCTCAAAAAGGGATAGAGAGAAGAAAATAGTTTCATTGCAGAATCGTCCGGAATTTATCTGATTTTTTACCGATCTCTTCGTCTGTATAAGAATTTTGCTCTTGCAGAATATCGAGAATACTTTCGGATTTTATATGGTGGCAATCGCATTGCTCCCCACCAATACGCTTAATCTGATTTCCGACTTTAATGGCATCCATATAGTACGTACCATAAAATTCTTTATCGCAGGCAGGGTTTGGCCATTTCCCCGTATAGCGGCAAACGCTGGCTGTTTTGACCCCTTTGGGAAGTTCCTGCGAAAAAGGCTCTGCAGTTCTATTCTGCGACTGGTACACATGGGCCATATATTTTCCCCAGATTCTCGTTGCAACCATTCCACCTGACTGGTGCCTTCCGAGAGTCATGGAACCGTTGTCCATTCCCAGCCAGATTGTCGCCGTATAATCTCTGGTAAAGCCAGAGAACCAAGCATCGTTCCAGCCAGAGGTTGTTCCCGTTTTGCCGGCACCGTGGCCTGTAAAACCACCCTCAACGCGTATACCACGCGAGGCCGTTCCACCGCTGACTACGTTCTCCATCATCTTGCGTAAAATAAAAGCGACGCCCTCTTCTATGAGCTGAATCTCACCTTTCTTCTTTTTATAGTTGAGAACATCGAGTATTTCTGTCTCCACATTCGTGAGCACATTCCCATCGCGATCTGTAATATAGAGAATACCATGGGGAATAACATCGCGCCCCTCATTGGCTATCACAGACATGCCCGTAGCCATTTCCATAGGGGTCAACTCCGAAGCCCCCAGAGCAAGGGAAGGATTCGGCTGAAAGCGCTCTATCGGTGCTTTCGTTATCCGAGATGCAAACTGGATAATTTTATCTGGTCCCACCTTATCGTATACCTGCACGGAAACCAGATTGAGTGAAAGAGCCAGAGCCCTGAACAGAGGAACATATCCCTGGTAAGTTCCTTCATAATTGACGGGTTCCCATTGCGAACCATCGGGCTGGATATTGATTAGCGGCGCATCGAGAAATCCCATGGCATAGTGAACCGCTCTGTCTTCGAGAGCGGCCCCATAGACAAAGGGCTTAAATGCAGATCCGGGTTGCCGTTTGGCCAGAATGGCTCTATTAAACTGGTTTGTAGACTTGAACTCACGCCCTCCAATAAGAGACATGATTCTACCCGTTTTATGCTCCAGCGCAATAAATGCTCCCTGTACCTCGAGCTCTGATTTAAATTCTCTTGCAGACGAAAGAAATTCCTGCGACAATTCATTGTGTTCTCGTAAAGGTAGAGAAAGAGATAAAAGTTCATAAGCATCTGACGTGCGATCCTTCATTTTCTGTCTAAAATCATTGCGAAGAGAGTACTCACGTTTTACCCCCGGCAGAGGGATTAAAGACTGCAGGCTGTTATAGGTAGACAGCAGAGTATAATCAACCCCGCCGTAGTCAGACTTGTTGGCCGCGCGCGCAACGGGATCGAGTTCTTTGAGAACTTCCACCATGGCTTCTTCTGCCTTTTTTTGATAATCGAGATTGAGCGAAGTGTACACCTGCAAACCTTTGCGGTACACGGCTTCTTCTCCATACATTCCAATCAATTCCTGGCGCACCATTTCGACAAAATAGGGAGCCTGATTAGTACGGGTACCAAACATATTGATGGAGGGCGGAGTCACGATAATTTTTTTCCAGTAAGCTTTCCAGAATTCATCGTACAGAGTATTAGATTCTTCTTTTGTCAGCAGTTGAAGCTCTACGAGGCGGTTGAGAACAACTCTGTTTTTGTCACGCGACTGGTGGGGCGACCGAATGGGGGAATACGTGTGGGGGGACTTTGGCAAAGCCGCAAGCACCGCACCCTCCATGAGTGTAAGTTCCTCTACCGATTTATCAAAATAAAATCTGGCAGCTGCAGAAATTCCATAGGCACCATGGCCAAAATATGTCTGGTTAAAGTACATTTCCAGAATCTGTTCTTTTGAATAAACATATTCCACTTCTAAGGCCAGAATAGCCTCGTACAGTTTTCTGGACAATGTTCTCTCGGATTCCGTATACAGCCCTTTAACAAGCTGCTGGGTTAGCGTGGACCCTCCCTGTACAATGCTCATGGCTTTAAGGTTGGCAAACATAGCCCGCAAAATGCCCTTAAAATCTATGCCAAAATGATTATAAAAATTACTATCCTCTACGGCGAGAAAAGCCGCCACAACCGGACGCGGAATCTGATTCAGATGGACGAGATCTCTTTTATGCTGAAACAGCTCCGCAATGAGACGGCCCTCTACATCGTAAATTCTGGTGGGAAGAGCCGGCTGAAAAGTACTCAGTTGCCGAATATCTTTTTGACTTTCCACGGCATGAATAATGAAGCCCAGAAAGATTCCGGCCAAAAGCGCCACCGCTATAAAGACTTTTATTGAAGTCTTTTCAAAAGTCATTATTTTCTTCTCTGTGGAAAGGAATTTCATAGTTAAAGATGAAAAATAATTGCCACCGCCTCTGAAAAGAATTTTTTGACGATTCGGCCTGCAGGGAAATGTTTGACAAATCGACAAAGTTGAATATTATGTCTCATGGAAACGAAAATGTGCTTCCACGCCAGACGGAAAGAATGGTTAATCATACTTATCCAAGCAAACCTTTTAAGAGGATACAGTGACACTCAGGGATTACGAAAAATTATTTAAGGCCATGTCCGATAAGCAGCGGCTTCGGATTTTATCCCTGCTAAACAACGGCCCTCTCGTCGTGAACGATATTAAAACCGTTTTGCACCTGTCCATGTCCACCGTATCCCAGCATTTATCTATCCTGCGAGAGGCAGATATCCTTCTCGATAACAAGCAGGGCAGATGGGTTATCTACTCCATACACCCGGATCTGCTCACCAAAACAGATACTCTTGCAGCCGTAATTTTCAATGAACTAAAAAAACACTTTCCGGAAGATGCTGCCTTCAACGACGATCTGGAGCTGCTGAGAAAAATTCAACAGCCCCATACGTTCATTATCAGCAATCGGTTTTAAACTTTATCCGTAAACAGGGATATAGCTTTATGCTCAGAATCTACTGTCCGCAACTCCTCTAATAAGCGAGCGGCTCGAAGTTTATCTCCCCTTAGTATGTGGACATCAATGAGGTTGGCCAGATTTTTTACATGCCTGCGATTTCGCATTCTCATGCGCTCGCCAGACTCTGCCGCAAATTGAAGAAATTCATCATCGCGTGTCATTTTTGCAGCGTAAGCGGCCACATAAAGAAACTCCGTGTCCTCCGGATGGGCATATATATACCTTTGGGAAAATAACGCAGCTTTTCCGTAATCGCGGGCAGCAAGTGCGTGTTGGGCCAGACGACGCAGCGCTTCAGGATGCGTGGGGTCTACGCTCAATACTTTTTCCAGAGCCTGCAATGCATTAGCATTAGATCCCTCGGCGCGGGCAAGATGGTATTCTTCGAGAATAACGTCTGCCTTTGCGCGCACTTCGGATTTGGATACAGCAACCTCGCTCTCGTAGGCTATGCGAATCAAAGACACATCGTCGGTAAGTTCTCCCTGGGACTTAATGAGAGTCATCAATTCTTCGAGATTTCCGTCCGCTTTTTCTACGTGGTGCAGGAATAGATTTTCGTCCTCGTTAATGATTCGGTTGCCGTTCTCATCGTAACCGAGCAGAATGTCGTCGCGACCGTCAGAGCCCATAAAAAGAATATCGCCGGGAAGAAGTTTCATGACATTCACGTACAGGCTGCCCGATACGCCGAGAGTTCCCAACTTGCGAAAAATCTCGCCCGTTTCAATAAACGAAGCCTTTTTATCGCGGTACAGAACAATACCGGGATGCTCCGCGTTGATAGAATAGAACGCGCCCGTCTGTTCGTCTAAGAGAGCCATCGTAAGGGACATGAGCATGGACCCATCAAAGCTCTCGAATACCTTATGGAGCTCCACAAATGTATTTTTAAGCCAGCGCTCAGGGTACTGTTTTTTTACATCGGGAGAAAGCCGCGTGCGCTCAATAATAGAAAGCAAAACCGAGCCGAGAACGAGCGCACCACCGGCTCCCTGGATAGACTTGCCCATGGCATCGCCATTGAGAACAAACGTGTAAGGACGATCCTGTAACTCAATGGTATGAGCCATATTGATATCGCCACCGAGCTCTTTTTCGTATTTGCGAAACTTAAATTTCTTTTTCTGCTCGAGAACAAAATCTACACGGAAATTTTCTGATTTTGCGTAATTGGAGCTGAGAGGTTTCTGGAGCAGAGAAGTAAGGTAGTAATCACCGTCCTGTTCTTCCTTGAGCTTGCGGACTTCTCCAAGAGATTTTTCCAAATCCGCATTCGCTGCATTGAGAGCCTCTGTTCTCTCTCGGAGCGTTCTCTGCATATTGTCCAGAGCCCGCCACATTTCTCCGATTTCATCTACCCGCTTTGTTTCAATAGGATTGTTATAATTCTCTCCGGATATTTCCCCGAAAATATCAATCGTCGTGTTAATGGGTTTGCGGATACTGTTGATGGTAAGCACGGAGATAAATGCCACAAAGACAGTAATAATAGCCATAATGGCGAGTGTCACCAGTAGAGCCATGTAGAAACTCTGATCCGATTGTTTTTTAATACCGGCGAGCATTTCGCTCTGTGTTGTCATCATGTCTGCCACGAGCGTGTCAATGTAGTCTGTAGGTTTACGGTCTATGCCCCTCACTTTATTGTCAATATCGTAGGGAGATAATTTGCTTTTTAAGATTCCGCTGATAATGCGCACATCCCCTGCTTCCTGTTTAACAGCTATTTTGGAAAGCTCTGGTTCTTTCATGCCTTTAGCGGCAGCTTTTTCCCTGGCTTTTTTCAAGAGAGCCTGTATGTCTTCGTCTGTATATTTAGTCTCAGCGTAGCCAATAATGTAAGGAAACAATTCCCTGCGGTATATTTTACCGAGTTCTTCCTGTTCGCGTATGGCCAGTTTCACTTTCTCGGCGTCGAGCAGAGGGTGGTCAAATTCATTGTAGAATTGTTCCAGTTCGCGCAGGCTGGTCTGGACTTTTTTCTCGTAATAGGTAAAGCTCTCCCAGTACTTAATGAACATGACTGGGTCGCTCCCCCGTAGAAGCGTATTTTTCCATTCCTGTACCTGTATCTTAAAGTTTACCTGGGCTTCCCTTGCGGTATCCACAGCAACAGTAATCCGTTTGGCTGTATCGAGACCACCCTGGGCTTTTGCATTGGACGCCCCCAGATTGACAGCATTGATAACAATGCCGATAAAGAGAGCTGCAATAGATAGCCCGGCCATAAGCCAGAGGCGCTGGTAAATTTTCATCCCGTTGATAAAGCGATCACCAAACATAGTTTCTCCTCTTGCAGCTTTCCAGCAGCCCGTTATTATCCTTTAGAATCTCTGTTAAACAGCGTATCCATGTACTGCGTCCATGGATCCCGTGGATACAGTGTGTGAAATTCCGCGTTTTTAGGCACCGGCTTTTCGCGGAACCTGGGATATATACGGCGCGCCTTGTTAAGCACTTCTTCGTGATAATCGTAAAGATTATTTACATCTATTTCTTTAGGAATTTTGAACATGGTCAGACAGGTATTGCAGACGATAAATTCGTTTTTATGGATGACAATACCAGAACCGCATTCCGGGCAGTGCGCGCGCAGATGGTTGCGCCAGCTCAGTACGAGCACTGTGATGGAATAGGTAAATAGAAGAGTCAGAAAAATCCACGTGTGAAAATTCTGCTCTGTTGCCAGCAGCCAGTACAAAAAACCGGCCATGTTAGACATAAACGGAATAATCAGCCAGACTGCGAGCACTATGGGCAGATAGCGGTAATAAATAGGGCTGAATATATTCCAGTAAAGTCTTGTATATTTATTCGATTTTCTTAAATCGCGGATGGGCAGGCCTGTAAAAAGAGAAACGAGAAACATGGGAACATAATTGAATACAAGCACGAGCGTAAGAAGAAGCTTGGCTATGATGGCCAGCCCGATGGGTGTATTATCCCAGAAAATATACTTTTTTTCCCAGTATGGAAAAATAAGGGCTGCCTGTTTTACAATCAGAATGAGATCTGTCAGGTGTGAAAGATACTGGGTGAGAAAAAGCAGGACTCCCTGTGTGGCGAGAATCAATGCTCCGTAAAAAATGAGATCAACGATATAGTTCTTTTTTCTTTTTTCCATGTTATGACCTTGATACTTCGTTAAATACCGAATAAATACCATTTACGGCAAGCCTTTCAATTTGCATACAAAAAAATTCTTGCTGCACGGTTTTCATCTGCCAAATTGTTATACGACTGGTTACAGCAACAGCACGATCAATCGTGCTTTTTCGCACAAAAAAACGAGGTGTTCAAAATGAAAAAAAAATATACTGCTGATGATTCCACTGCTCCTGGTGGCGATGACAGAGCCGCCAGATTGCAGAATCTCACTGTGAAAGAAATTCTGATAACCGGCGCAACAGACGGCATTGGCAAAGAACTGGCCCTGTCGCTTGCAGAACAGGACTTTCATATCCATGTACATGGGCGCGACGCAAGCAAAGCAAAAAACCTTCTTGCCAGCATCCGCCAAAAAAATCCTGAAGCAGCAGGACAGGCCTTTGTCGCAGATTTTTCGGACCTCGCTTCCGTCAGAAAAATGGCAATGCACGCGACTCTCCCCCGCTTGGATATTCTCGTGAACAACGCAGGGGTCTATATGTCGCACCGTGAATTAACTCCGGATGGCTATGAGACCACGTTTCAGGTAAACCACCTCTCCCATTTTTTGCTGACCCTTTTGCTCAAGGACCTCCTCGCACCCTCCGATGGCTGCGTACTCAATGTAGCGAGCATGGCCCATTCTGGCGCGAGCGGCACTCCCGACGACTGGCTCATTGGATCAAATTTTAATGCGTACACAGCCTATGCCAACAGCAAACTCGCCAATATTCTCTTTACCCAAACGCTTCACAAAACTACCGGCCTTGCCACTATTTCTCTTCATCCCGGAGTAATTGCCACCAAATTATTGCAGACTGGCTGGGGCATGGCTGGTTCGCCCTTGTCCGAAGGAGCAGAAACATTGATGGCCGGCATACGCGCCTGTACCCACGATAACAGCCCCGCCTATTTCTCTGGACGCAAAAAAGCAACTCCTTCTGCCATGGCTGCAAACGAGCGCCTGGCCAATGAACTCTGGGCGGTATCCCTGCGCGCAACTGGCATGGAAAAATAGACTACTGTGAAAAATACCTCCGCGAATTTGATACGCCATGGCTTCGCAACAGCGCTCGGGGCAGGCTAAGGTACTTCCTCCACTGCCCTTCGGCAGGCTCAAACTCGGGTTGCGCTAATCGTCCTGCTCATTCCCCGAACAAACGCGAAGAATTGGGATGATGCAAACGAACCAGAGAATCAAGAGATTCGACATCCTCTATAGACAGATCCGGCAAAACGGAAATGTCGTCAACCTGCGAGCGACTGCGACCACCGTAAATAACAGCGCAAAACGCACAACGATGCAAAATCCAGGCAACAGAAACAGCAGCCATGGAAACCCCGTACTGCAACGCTAGGCGCTCAATGGCAGGCAACAAAACAAAATATAAAGCCTCATAAGGGGGAGAATAATACTTGTGGTTTGTGCGCCAGTCACCGGTGCCGCGCACCCCGCGAGAAGAACGACCAGACAACACACCACCAAATAAAGGAGAATATGTCATGGCAGGAATAGAATTTTCGGACAACCAGGGCAATACCTCGCGCTCGTAATCGCGGGAAACCAGAGAATACGGAATCTGGACAAAATCAGGAGGCTTCACGCCTGACAATCGAAGCAGATCCGGCAAGTAAAAATTTGATAAACCTATCGAACCAATTAGTCCTTCTTCCTGAAAACGAATCAATTCCCGCCAGGCAGGCAATGCATCCCGCGATGGATCCGGCCAGTGAAACATGTAATAATCAATATGCGGTTTATTAAGACGCTCTAAAGACTTTTCGAGTTCCGAACGCAAACGGGATGGATCCAAGTTGCGCTCAATCTCCCACTCCTCCTGCGGCAATTTAGGGTCAGGAATGGGATATAATCCAGTCTTTGTTGATACAAACAGGTTTGGATGGCTCTGCAAAAAATCCCCCGTCAAAGACTCCGCCCTGCCAAAACCATAAATGGGGGCCGTATCCAGCCAGTTAATGCCAAGCTCCACAGCGCGCTCTAAAGCAGCAACCGAATCCGAATGCTCCTGGCGACCATAACCATACTTCCACGGTCCACCAAAAGCCCAGCTGCCCATGCCAATGCGCGAGAGTTCGTTTTTTCCTATCCGCAAAAATTCCACTGTAAAAATGCTGGCAAAAAATGTGCGGATTTGTCGAGTCATTTTTTTCCGCGCAAGTAAATGACAACTGGGTCCATTCCAAGAGGGACCCTGCCCACCTCGGTACGCCTGCGGCTACTCTGTATAAACTTCGTTTTTCCTGACGAACATTGGACGAAGTAGATGAGGGGCAGAACGAAGTATAGAGGGGAAGATGCCCTACCCGGGCAGGGCTTGTTTGCCGGCAGAAATTAATTTGTCGCCAGTAGGGAAGCCGCTCTATGGAACATTGTTCCAGGATTGGCAGAAGTGCCTCGATTAGGATCGCTAAATGAAAGCGCCAGTTCTAAATAGACTCTCAGAGGGCGCCAACAATTTCGGGCACGGCTCAAGCGGAAAACGAGGAAACGCCAATGTTTAGCGCTTTGTCAGGCCGCGATAGAGCTAATTTTACAGGCAAAAGAATTGGCATTTTTGCAAAAGCTCCATTGCTGCACCAAGCGGCAAAGCTGTTATAAATAGCTTGACGGCGCGCCACCG
>DYKF01000306.1 GCA_020722745.1 Caldithrix sp. | reverse complement strand
TAGATAACAAAAACTGCCGCATTATGTCACATAGGCATGCTTGTTAGATAACAAAAATTGCCACATTATGTCACATAGGCATGCTTGTTAGATAACAAAAACTGCCGCATTATGTCACATAGGCATGCTTGTTAGATAACAAAAATTGCCACATTATGTCACATAGGCATGCTTGTTAGATAACAAAAACTGCCGCATTATGTCACATAGGCATGCTTGTTAGATAACAAAAACTGCCGCATTATGTCACATAGCCATGCTTGGTAGATAACAAAAATTGCCACATTATGTCACATAGGCATGCTTGTTAGATAACAAAAATTGCCACATTATGTCACATACTCACGGTTTAGTACCTACTCACGATTGCGTAGATACTAAAAATCGCCGTATTATGTCGCATCCGCGCCCCGAAGAAAGGTTCTTGAGAATCCCCTTTTGCGCACTTTGGCGCTTAGCCTGCCCCGAGTGTTCTGCCCGAGCAGGGCAGAATGTATCGAGGGGAAGTGGACGCAGTAGATGCGGGGTAGTGGGCGTATGGAGCTTAGTTTACCGCGAGTGCCTGCCGGCGGCCTCAAGGGCTGTGCCCTTGAGAATCCGCTTTGGAGAAGAGCCGGAAGAGCCTTGTCCCTTCGGCCCACTGGTTGTCCCAGCCCCTCTCCTGGCTGCCTCAAGTGCTTTTAGTTTACATCGAGTGATTTTTCTGGCGTCGCCAGAAAAATTGTATCGAGATGCAGTAGAGAGTTTACATCGAGTGATTTACCCTGAGCTTAGTTTACATCGAGTAGCCCACGCAGTTGGCGTATCGAGATGATTTTCTTGACACAGCAAACATTTCCCACAATTTCACAAATGCTCGAAAATTTGGAGCCATACTTTTCTTCGCCCGATAGAATTGTGCGGGATCTGTTCAAAAACAGAGAGGATGCCATCGCGTTCTTTATGGCTTACCTGCCAGAAGCACTAACCGGAATACTCGATATAGAAAAATTATCCTATCTGCCAGAAAATTATATCGACCCCAAATTTCGGGAGCACAAAACCGATATCCTTTTTGAAATTCCCACCATACAGGGAAATCTCACCCAGGTGGCTCTTTTGTTTGAGCACAAAAGCACACCGGATAAGTCGGACTTCACGCAGCTGCTGCGCTATTTGTCCAATATTTACGAAAAACAAATAAAGAAAATTCCGGTCATCCCGTTTTTGTTTTATCATACCGGGAGTGATATTTTACGAGAGAGTTTTCTGGATTTGTTTGAGCTTACAGAACAAGAGAAAGGTATTTTCCGAAAATATATTCCGGATTTCACTCCGGAGACATTCTTCCTATCTGAAAGCGATTTAGCGAAGGTTAATTTCAGTATTCATTTATTCGCCTTTTTATCTACAATTCGTTATGCCGATGGGAATCATATTGCGGAGCACTGGGAAGAGTTGCTTGCTGCAACAGCAGAGGTTTTTCGCGGAGAAAAAGGGCTTGCAGAATTGATGAAGCTGGTTCTGTATATCCTCAATCGAACCGATACTCCCATGGAAACAGTCAAAGCTCCGGTTTTGAAAATTTCGTCAGTTATGGAGGAATATATGGTCACGACAGCAGAGAGAATCAGAGCAGCCGGTAAGCAGGAAGGCATGCAGCAGGGTATGCAACAGGGTGAGTTTCACGCAAGGCTTGCCACCGCCAGGAATATGCTGGCCGAGCAAGTAGACCTAACGTTTGTTCTACGTGTAACCGGTTTATCTGAGCAGCAATTGCGCGAGCATAACATTATTCCGTGAAGTCTGTCAGCACATGTAAGAGGGTAGGGGCTTCACGCGCGACATAATCTGTCGGCGGCACCCGCCATTTTATTATTGCGCAATATCGGCATATATCAAGTACAATTTGCGCCCCCGCATTATGTCACATAGGCATGCTTGTTAGATAACAAAAATTGCCGCATTATGTCACATAGGCATGCTTGTTAGATAACAAAAATTGCCGCATTATGTCACATAGGCATGCTTGTTAGATAACAAAAACTGCTGCATTATGTCA
>DYKF01000305.1 GCA_020722745.1 Caldithrix sp. | reverse complement strand
AAGCATCTGTAAAACAAATTTCGTGACTTCGTCCATAGCCATGATGCTTCTAACGATCTAAATCAGCGGTGGCTATCAGCCATCCGCTGGATTTTTTTGTTATGTCAATTCTTTTATTATATGCTTCGCAAGGCTTTCGTCTATTTCATTATGCCTTGGAATTGGCTGCTTTTTCCCTGTGGTAGGATTTTTGTATAAGTCGTGGCGGCTTCCATGTCTAACAAGAATACATCCTGAATCAGTCAGCCTTTTGATAAGGTCTTTTCTTTTCATACAGCAAGGGTGAGTTCTTTAATTTTATGCTTTTCAGGAACATCCTCCATTGTCATAAGCATATACGCGTCTTTCATGTTTTCCTCAAGTTCCTCTAATGTCTCACCCTGCGTCATTATTTCAGGATGTTCAACGAGTTTACCTACCCAGAATTTTTCACCTTTCCAGTAAATCATTTTTAATTTTGTTTTCATCTTTTCACCTCACACAGCGGTTTCTTTAAAATTATGATAGCACAAATAGAAGTGGTTACAGTATATTTTTTGACATAACGCGAAGTTAACCGGCAGCAAAAGCGGAGTGGGGCGCCGTGCAAAAATGCGCGAAGCGCATGCACGGCGAACCGCGTAGCTTTTGCTGTCCGTGTTGAACGACATGTTAGAAGACCGGCGATAAAAATGCGCGAAGCGCATGCACGGCGAACCGCGTAGCTTTTGCTGTCCGTGTTGAACGACATGTTAGAAGACCGGCGATAAAGTTGAACTGAGAACGAAGGTTTTCGTTCAAATGCCGATGCTCCTGAAATAAGAACGAAGTAACCATTTCGATTGCGCTAACCGCCAACTAACAAATTGATTTATTGAAAGGTACCGTAAAAGGATGCTGCTTGCCAAGTGTTGCTTTGGGATTTCCAAGGTTGCCAAAAAAACTCAGTTTCTTCCCATTGCCGAGAAAGCAACGGAAAAGAGAATTAGAAGGAAAGTCAGTTTCCAAAACGAATTTCCATTCCGATGCAAAGCTGTATCTGAAAGTTGGCGATGCCGTTTGAAGAAAGCCAATGTTGCGCGTTCCAAGCTCCGCTGAATTATCGCGTAGCCAAAAAACCAAAACGCTGCAAACCGAATAATAGCAAAAACACCAAGCGCAATTGCCGCCAGAATTCACTGTGGTCAACTACAGCGAACGAATCTCTTTCAAGTTGCCAATACCTTTCGATGAAGAAAAAGAAGAACGTCTTCTAACGTTTAGCTTGAGGGGCGCGGAGACAGCAAGCGGAGCTTGCTGGCGGAGCGTCCCACTCGAAGCGATTGTTAGGCATGTTTCTATTTCGATGATTTCCTAATAAATCTCACTATTCCAGCCACAAGAAAAAACAACCCAAAAATGCTAAGTAACAACTTGGTGGCAGGGACTCCTATCGCAATACCCCAAGTCGGCGATTCACCTACCGGGTCGGTAAAGATACCAATGTAAAGCATAAGAGCCCCAATACCAAATAAAGCCCAACGGCCAATCTTTTCTTGTTCAGGGGTACTTTTAAGTTCATCCATTTTAATGTCGCCGAAGAGATTGAACCGTATTAAACGCTCGCAAGAATTTTTTTCGGGCTAAAAGCAGGGAACAATAATCCGCCCTCGGCAAGGAGAAGCACGGGCCATTCGACACCTTGCAAGTAATAGATGGCTGTTTCGTATTCACCTTCGCTTGGCTCCCAGTCATTCGGAGTAAAGTCAAATTGCCATACATGTTGTGACTCGTCTCGAACCGTTGCTACATAGCGATCAAATTCCGTCGGGTCCCTTGTAATTGCGATTGATACACTGCCTTTCGATCGCCTTCCATTGTGAATTGCTTGAATAGCATTTCTCCAGTGAGGATCTGTCTTTCTTGCCGCAACAGCAAAGAGACCAGAAAACGCTCCAATTACGAAGAGATATTCATAATTGGTTAGGAGTGCCAATGCGATGAGTACCAGCGTCAGCCAGAAAAGCACTTTGGGTATCCATGAGAACCGCGCCGCTCGTCTAAGCTTTTCGACCTGCTGCTCTAGTGACATGGTCATAGATGAGTGCCTAAC
>DYKF01000057.1:12735-14064 GCA_020722745.1 Caldithrix sp. | reverse complement strand
CAAAATCCCCTAAAAATCTGTCAGATATCTCTCTGGGTTGCATATAAAATGCCCTTAAAAAATTCTTGACGATACGTTTATGGAAGGAACCGATAGGTGTGAAACGGTTTTTTTTCATCGTGGCCATATTTCCAGCTCTCCTGTTTGCACAGGGTAAGGGGCGGGCTGCTGCAAAGCCGGTAGAAGAAGAACTTGCCACTGTGGCGATTGTAGACTATTTCAATAAGACGGGTTCCAAAGATTACGAATTCCTGTCCTCCAGTATATCCTCTGCCATTGCCGAACGAATGAAAGAGAAGTTCCAATTTATCCGTGCGCCGGAAAAAAAGGCGCAGGCAGAAGTCAGTGCAGCGTATGCTCTCAACCCAGTACTGGATCCGGTGGGTCTGCAAACAATTACCACGGCCATTCCCTCGGACATGATTGTTTACGGAGAATTTGATTTCAACCGCGCGACAAACGAAGTCACCATTGTTTCGAGTATCTATATTCGCCAGGTAAATGTGCTCATTACTCTCGATCCGGTTGTAAATCCTGGGGATTCCACAATTTTTAATGCCACGGAAACAATAGCGGATCAGCTCGTTGCGGAGATAGCTCGCATTGCTTCCAGTTCCCGGGAAGAAGAGCCTGTAGCTTCGCAAGAAGCTACACCGGAAAAGTCAGAGGAAAAAACAGAAGATGGTAAAGAAGAAAAAATTGTACTCACGAAGTCTAATGTCGCCCAGCCAAAACCCCCCAAGACGCGCGATTACAAAACCTGGTTTGTAACGGGAGAGCTGCTTGGACCTGCTTGGTATGGAAGCGTGGGGGGTGGAGCATTTTTCACGCGAAATATATATTTGCAGTTAGGAGGCATGTATGTCCCGCGATTGGATTTTGATTTTTGGGGTACGTATGGTGGCTTAGGGTTTACCTACGGTTACTTTGATCTGCAAATAGGTCCATCGTTGTATTTTTTTATTCCCCAAATAGTTTCGTCGTTCAAAGTATCGACAAATTATGTCGCAGCGTACCTGTCCACAGGGGCAAAGTTTTCCTGGCAACAGTATTTTGTAAAACCCTCTGTTGTATACATTAAGGATTTACAGAATCTCTCTGACTGGGATTTCGGTGGGAAAAAAAGTTTTCTCACGTTTGGGTTACAACTTGGGGTAAGGTTTTAAGGAAGTACTGGAATGAAACTAACAAAGGGAAACAAAATTCTTTTTACCATGGTTCTGCTCGCCGTTTTTTTTGCGACGGGTTGTTCGCTTTTCACTCGCTTTGATGACAAGGGAGATAGTCTCCTTGAAGAGGCCACGGGAGGGGTCACGGGAGGGGTCACGG
>DYKF01000057.1:0-12635 GCA_020722745.1 Caldithrix sp. | reverse complement strand
TGCCGTGGCCATCCAGAGTGACGGGAAAATTGTCGTGGCGGGATCTAGCGGTAACGCCGATTTTGCCGTTGCGCGCTACAATGCAGACGGCTCTTTGGACGCCATGTCGGTAATAGATTTAGGTCCCAGTGATGAGGCGTACGCCGTGGCCATCCAGAGCGACGGGAAAATTGTCGTGGCGGGAACTACATATATCGGTACTACCCACGACTTTACTCTTCTGCGCCTCAACGCAGATGTCACGCCAGACACAAGCTTTGGTATGGGGATAGTCATAACAGATTTTGGTTACGAAGATTATGGTAATGCTATGGCAATAGACAGCGATGGGAAAATTGTTGTGGTTGGGCATTCCAATAATGGAGCTGACGATTTTGCCGTTGCGCGCTATTGGCCATAGTTTGGAGCTCACCGTAGAGTCCTGTTTGTCTCTCCGTGTTGCGCTCTATGCCGGAACAAAGTCCTTTGCGCCTGCCTCGAGAATAAATGTGAGGAGCGTTTGGTTTTGGCTTATGCGTTAGGAAAGTGTAAGCGAGCCTCTCATTATTCAAAATTTTGAAAATTTATGTCCTTGTATATTGCTTGGGGAAAGCGATAGCGGATGGCAATCCTTTTTGCCCGCTTGACGACGAGTACAGAATCTTGTTTTATGCAGCATGCACCGAATTATTTTTCCTTTTCTGTTTTTGATATTCGCGACCCAGTGCGCCCGCAGCGTCGAATCTCGCATCCAGGAGCTACCATCCTGCGGTTCTGCCGCCGAGCCACAGTGTTTGCAGATTGGTACTGTAAACCTGGAATGGTTTCCCGACGGAAGAAACGCTGAACACACGGAATACAGAATCCGCTATAAAATGCAGAAAGCTGCGGACACCATTCTGAAAAATCATCTCGATCTTGTTGCCATCCAGGAAATCCACAACCGCGAGCTTTTTGCAGAGTGGGTTTATGCGTATTTAGGTGAAGAATTTGCGTACACGGTTGGCAGAAGTGGACAGGATTTGTCCGTAGCCATTTTGTGGAGAAAGTCGCTTCTGGAACTCAGGGAATGGGGCGAGATAGATGAAAGCGGTAAGATAACGGGTCTGGCTTCCCGCTCACGCCACAGGTATCCCCTTGCTGCCCGCTTTGCTCTTTTGGGGTCTCCCAGGGAATTTTGGTTTGTCTCGGTGCATTTGAAATCCAATTCTAAAGAAGGATCGTGTAAAGTTCGCCAGCAACAGGCAAACAGTTTGTCGCGCTTTGCACTATCCCTGAGTTCTGATTTTATGATCGCGGGAGACTATAACGACATCTGGGCAGAGCAGGGCATTTGCGGTAAAGCGAAAACCTATGGCGAAGATCCTCTCGCTGCATTCGAAACCCCTCCCTTTGCTATTCTCACAGGTGACAGCGATATTTTTCCGGAAGGGGCAGTCAGCTATATTAAAAAGCCGTATCGCTCGCGGATAGACCATATCGTGACCTCGCATGGGATAGAACGCGAAATACAGTTTGTGAGCCGGAACAGGCGCGCAGTGATCATAGAACACGAAACAAAAAAATTTACAGACCACCAGCCTGTCATTGTATGGTGGAAACCGCAGGCTGTTTTGGATAGCGGGGAACAGACAAATCCTTAAAATCCTGCACAGCCGAAAAAATACAGTAGAGGCAATATGAAAAAGCAAAAACTCATGTTCCTAATCACATTCCTAATCGTCCTTGCAGGTACGTTTTCCTGCGGAAAAATTCCTGTTTCCCAGAGTAAACCAGTATCGACTCTCGGCCAGGCGTATGCCATGAATCGCTCCATTCTGCAAAACGGAATTCGCGAAATCTTTTATCGTTCGCTCGTTTCGCGCGGCGTAGTGACGGGGCAGAACACTCTCAATGTTTTCGATTTTGACCATACGCTGGCAAATACCACGACGGCTGTTCCCGTGTACCAGTCCCAGGATCCCGATAAAAAAGTTCTTCGCACCATAGACTCCAAGTGCATGGTCTATGACAAAAAAAATGAGGCTGCTGATTATTCCGTGTTTGAAGAGGAAGATACGCTCGCCTTTGCGCCCATTCCGGAAAGCATAGCGAGATTGAAAGAATACGTAAATGACCCCAAACAAAGTGCCTATGTGATTTCAGCCCGGAGTGCGGCTCGCACGTATACAGCGGTCTATGAGTTTTTATGGAAACATGCAGAATTGCCCGATGGAGTGATTGCCGTTAACTCGGCTCCCATGCAGGAGCGGGTGTGGAGTCGCATCGCTCTGCCACAGGGCTGGAGCCGTCTGCCGTCTGGTGTCAATAAACCGTTATTGATTGCTGCTCTTCTGGAGCTATCTTCTCCATCGGGCGAAGTGAAAACCGTCCGCTATTTTGAAGATACGGATAAATATTTTAATGCGGGTGCAGAGTTTCTTGCAGAGCGCTTTCCTGGTGTCCGCTTTGAATTTTATGACTATATAAGAGACAAAAATATATTTCGCGAGAGGCTTGCGCTCGTGATTGAAAATGGGAAAATTCTACCACAGAACGAATCCGTTTTTCCTGCTTACGACAGTGGGGATTGTCCAGAATAATCGAGATCTTATTTACATTTTACCAGCGGGGATTCCCGAATAAATTTTTTCGAGAGTCCCCTGGATTTTAGGATCGTTGTCCCTTGTCAGCTGCCAGAACGAAAATCCACCAATGTTGTATTTCTGCAGAATCTGTATTTTTTCTGAGAAGGCTTTGTTGTTCATGTAAAAAGCCAGATGGTCGCAGCCATTTTTTCTGTACCAGATCGATGGATCATCGTATAGTTCGTCCGCATGGACAGACGCAAAGGGAGTAAGATTTTTCCAGGTGGATGCAGAAGGATGATTGTGCAGCATTTTAGAAACGGATGTAGGTTGTTCCACCTGCCCCAAATGGCTTAACCGGCTTGCGTCCGAGTAATACACGGATGTAACGGGTACGCTGCAGTTGAGCGACCAGTCGTAACCATAAGTGGGAATGGCCATGAAAATTTTATGGGCTGGAATTTTATCCCGGGCATACAATAGAATGTCCTCAATCCACGATGACGGCGCCTGGGGACCCGGGCCCGGGTTCTTGTAGTTCCGGGGGTGTTTTTCGTAAGCCATTATTTTAATCTGGTCTGCATAGCGCCCCAAAAACTCGTAGTCGTGGGCGAGCGGGCCTCTCCAGGTTTCGCGAAAATCGACACTGGTTTTACTGCCGGAGCAATCTACTGCCTTGGATATTTTCTTGCCTTCTTTGTTTTGAGCATATGTTTTGGGATGAACAGAAACAGATAGAATTTTTCCTTCCTTCCGAAGTTCAGCAGAGATTTTTTTAATAAATTGATTAAACGAATCTTTCTGGCTGCACTCCATTCCCTCATAATCAATGTCGATACCGTCGTATCCGTATTCTCGAATTTCTGACAGAATCGTGCGTATATGAAACTCCATGATGGCCGGATTAGAATGGTAGCCAATGGCTGCGTTTATCTTCTCTGCGTTTGTCTGCCAGCGGAAAATAGTTGGAACAATCAAAATATCCGGGTTGATTTTACGCAACTCTGCGATTCGTTCCTTTTTCTGTTGTTTGGTCCAGGCAGACCGAATGCGCCCGTCATTGCTGTTAGATCCATTGAGAGCGTAAATGAAAGGATGGATAATGTGAAAATGCTTTGCCTGGAGTTTCATCGCTTTGTAGTCAGAAAACCACGTGGCAGAACGAAAATGATTTTGTCCTTTTATTGTGGCTGGCTCCTGATTCTGTTTGGCCGGAAGCATATATAACAGAAATGCCGCGAGAAAAAAAGGCAGGGCAAACGGGTACATGGAAGAGGGTTTCATTCTGGTATATTATCGAATTATATTCTCGCCAAGTGTATCCTGCCTATAGAAAAATATTTGTCTATATATCATTATAGTATTTTTTGTCCTATGGCACTGGCGTATTCTGAAGCAAATCTTCCCGTTCCGTATTATGCATTTTTTACGGAAGAAGAAATCAGTAAAATGCTAAACAGCTTTGGCATCCAGGATAAAGATGAACACCAGTTGTTCGGACTCATCTGCCGGTACATGGCCCGCGAGGGTTCTCCCGTTATCGACTCGGATGATTTCATATTAGACTCTGTTCGGTGGGCAGAACTCAACAATATGCACAGACTGCGCCATCCCCAGAACTTCCGCAGACTGTACGAGCAGATTCTCTTGCGACTGTCCGAAAAAAAATTGTGTGATTTGCGCAGCCAGTCTGGAGAAGTAAAAAAAGTTGCGTGGTTGGAACCGCAAACAGAACAACTGAATGCTATATATCTGCAAATGCAGAACGATGCATCGGTTCCCTATCCAGACGAAACAAATCTTACTCTGCCGGTTCCCGAAAAAGCCCTGGTTGTAACAGCCATAGACGATCTTAATCGCGAGAGTATGCAGAATGCCACGGATCAAAACCGCATACTGCGCATCAATTTTCAGGATTCTGCAACGGATTATCTTTTAATTCCACCCAAACATATTCTCAATATCCAGAGACTGGCACTTAACAAATTGCGACATTTCCTGTTTCCCTCCGGTGGCAGATCGCGCATCATTGATGAGGTCTCCCGCGAGATGCTTGCGATTATGCCCGAGAAAAAAACAAATCCGGAAAAAATAATGAGGGTGTTGCAGGGGCAGGAGACCGAAAGCCCCCTATTTTACATTCATCTGATGTTGCGCATATCGATTCAAATAAAAAAAGAGAAAGAAGAGAAACTGCAGAAACTCATTGAAGCGTCTGCTAAAATTGTGTATGCTCTCAAAATGGAAGAAGAAAAGCTCCAGAAAGAACAGCAGGTCAAAGAAAAAAAAGAAAAGCATCTCTCTACTCTATTGAACTCTATGAAGCAGACCGGTGGAATGTGGAGGCGCGACGATTTGTATTCAAAAGCGGATTCTCGCGAAATGCCATGGAGCGAGGTCGCCAGTCACTTGAATGCAGCTAATTTTCGTCTGCTTTCTTCTGAAATGCTCGACACCTATTCCAAGTCCAGAAGATCAAATGCTGGAGACATTATTTACCCTGAAATTTATCGTCTTTCCGGAGATGGGTTTGAAGTATTCATTCACAAAGAAAATTATCACGATGTGTTTCTCCGGGAGCGCGAAAAAATAAGCAAAGAGATGGGAGAGTTTTTTGTCACCCGCTGGTTTGCTCTCATGAAAAAAGGGCGAGAGGCGCCAGAGATGCAGTACGACGACTTTTTCTATAAAGATACCGAGAAATATCTTTTGCGACGCTTTCCTGAATTTTCTGCCATGCTGGCATATCCCACTTACTTGTACGATTCCGTTCAAACAAAGGACAGCCCAGATCAATACATGAGAGAACTTAATAAAACGGTTTTTATGGAGGGTAATTCTTCTGTCTTCCGGGCGGTTCATGTTTTACTCGGTCTCAACAGAAAAGATCTGCTTTCTCGAGCGCGTGCCCTGCTGCCCATATGGGTTAGACTTCCTTTAATAGGCTGGATCCTGCGCCTGTTTCTTTTCAGGGGTGGGAGTGAGTCAGACACTCCAGAGAGTGAAGAACTCCTCGAGATGCATGCGGTTGGGAAGGGCGGCGATGATTCGGAAAAAAAGGCCGAGAAGTTGAGAAAAGAACAGGAAGAAGAAAACAAAAAGAAAATGGCCCGCGAATGGGGAAAGGCAATTGAAGTTTTGTCTACCGGTATAGTTGGTGTAGACACGATAGAGGACAGATTAAAAAAACTTGAATCATTGTGGAACATAAAACTGGGAGATGCGAGGGGAAATATTCGCTCAGAAATTGACGAAGAAATTCTAAGTCGCTCCGATAAAATATTTGCGATGTACCTCAAAATACCGTCCATTGAACCTGAGCGGGTAAAACGAGATCTTGATTTCATGGTCGAGAATGTGATTCGCATTGCCGGCGACAATGTGCGCGATCAAAAAAGCCTGCGCGACTATGCGACGCTGTTGGCCCTGGCACAAATTCGTCGAAAGTTATAGAAGGGCTCTGCGGCTCGCTTCGCGATCACCCTGCGGGCACAAAACACGGAAGCCGCAGTTTTTAGATAATCCAGGCATTCCGGTTTGCCGATTGTAATCTATGAAGAAAGGCCTTTTCCTTTTCCTGCTTTCTGTACCTCTGTTTGCTAAAAATCCTGTCGCTTATGGATTTTTTTCGTATAACAATACGCAAATGGTGGAGCTGGAAATTATTGGACAGGTAAAATCGAAAACGTTTTCCATGCAGGAAAAAAGTTACCGACTGTTAGATTATGACCTTCGTCCCATGGTACTTACCTCTAGTCTTTTTTCTCCCGAGATGGTCAGACCCGGGGACAAAGTCTATATTCTCGAAAAGGATCCAGATCACCAGAGATTCAAAAATGGCCTTATTGTGGCAGAAGCAGAAATTTATTCCGTGTTTGAAACAGAGTTCCAGGGATGGATGTTGCGGGCGAGTGGCAACTTATCGATGGTGCGCAGCGGTCATTTTGTTGCCGTGCCAAACGTAACCCAGGAAAGGCAAGATTCCGTTCTGTTGTATGCCTCAGCGAAAAGGGAGTTGGTGCGGGGCAACAGGGCTCAGGCGATCAACCTGTTTCGACAAAGTCTGCAGAAAGATCCGGGGCAGCCAGAAACCTATTTGCAGCTCGCTCTGCTCTCTGACGGAGTTGCCCGCCAGGAAAATATTCGGGAGGCTTGGAAACGCATGACGCGTTTCAGCCAGGCAGAAGACCTGCTCACTCTGCCGGGATTATATGTCCAGGGCGAACTGGAATCCCTGCGCGATAAAGAAGAGCCAGAGCGCTTGCGTCGCATGGTGGCTCTTTTAGAAGAAATTCGCGTGTTCGGGGAAAGAATCCAGCTTTATGAGCAGAGTTTTTCCGGGGAGGTGCTCGAAATGCTCCATACGAAGGGATTGCCCGATGCAAATTTTCAATACCAGGCAGGCCGCCTGTATTCTGCCATTCATTCCATTTTGCGGGAAAACAGCGTGCGCACGGTTGTAGACTGGCTTACTCCGGCAGAAAGGGAAATTCTGTACCGCGACATATATCTTCCGTACCGTGCCGAAAAAACCGAACAACCCAGAAAGAGCTGGGATAAGGCGTTTCTGTTCGCAGCCATTTATCATTATGAGCTTTCCCATGAACTATCCCCAGATTCCGGAGAGGCTGCACTATCTATCGTAAGGCTTTCCGTTCGAGAATTAAATTCTGAAATTCCAGAGAACAAGAGAGAATACTTTTTGGATCTTTTAGAACATTATGGAAAGCATGTACTTAC
This sequence comes from Caldithrix sp., assembly GCA_020722745.1. GTDB lineage: Bacteria > Spirochaetota > Leptospiria > Turneriellales > Turneriellaceae > DYKF01. The sequence goes on along the minus strand of DYKF01000057.1, from coordinate 5,349 downwards.
TCTCCAGATTAACCCAGACGAAATGCTCTATGTGCGGAATGTCCTGAAAAGGTTTAACCAGTTTTGATATTCGGCTACCCTATGCGGGGCATTTTTTTGTGCTCCGGCAAGAAGATAGCCGGTTTTTTTTTTCATCTCGTTAGTAACATCTGCTAAAAGCGCAAATTCAGGATCGTTGCGCCGATTGCGATACAGTCTATGCAGTGCCAGTACCCTTTGTCTGTCTATGGCTGGCGTTTGGCTCAACTGGCCGGGATGCCCGCCGCGTTTGATCGCCAGGGGCTCGGCCAAAAAGCAGACAGGGTTTTCGGGAAGAATCCGAATCCAGTACTCATAGTCTTCTGCGACGCGAAAGGATTCAGCGAACCCGCCTGTGCTTTCAAAGAGAGAGCGTTCCATGACGACAGAGGAAACGGCTATCAGGCAGCGCTCCAGAGAACGGCGAATAAAGTCACCCCCATGTTTTGCATGCTCTTTTCTCTGCTTGATTTCTGTTCCGTTCTTTATCCAGATTTCGTTGGTATGAACCCAGCGGCATGTGGGGTGCTCCTGTAGAAAGGCGATCTGTTTTTTCAGTTTATCGATTTTCCATAAATCATCAGAATCGAGAAAGGCAATATACGGGGAGCTTCCCGCAGCAGCCCCGGCATTGCGCGCAGCCGATGGCCCACGGTTTTGGGGAAGTCGAAAATAGCGAAATCGGGGATCCCGGATGCCCTGCGCAATGTCTGCAAAATCGTCGCTCCCGTCTTCCACCACGGTGAGTGTAAAATCTGCGAACGTGGAGCCAAGTACGGACTCCACGGCTTCCCGGGTGAAATCCCTCCTGCAGCAGGTGGGTATTACCACATCTACAAGACTCACGAGAGCACGGAGAGATGTTCGCGGATCGTTTTATTGTTGGGGGCCAGACTAAGTGCCTTTTGCAGAGCCTTTTTAGCGGCGACCGCATTGCCCTGCTTTTTGAGCAGCATGCCAAGCGTGTCGAGATAGGATGGATTTTCTGGTTCGTGCTTCAGGGCCTTTTTGGCAAGATCTATAGCCGTATGAAGATCTTTGTTTTTGCGGTAATATATCCATGCAAGAGAATTGCAGGCGTTGGCATTACCAGGTTCCATTTTCAATATTTTTTTGAGAGTTTCTTCGGCCTCGGGCAGTTTGTTCTGCTGCTCCTGGGCAAACGCAAGCATGTTTAAATATTGCAGGTCTGTCGGCTTTTTGCGCAGCGCATCGCGAAGAAAATTTTCTGCTTCTGAATATTTATGGGTACGCAGCCAGAGAAGCGGAACCCATTTGTCCAAGGTGAGCAGTTTGCCATCGTCGAGATTTTTGAGTTCAGTGGCTATGGCGGCTGCGCGATCATAGTTGCCGGTTTTGTAGTGGCACATGGCCTGGTATTGAAGCAGCTCCAGATCTCCCGGCAGAGAAGCATAGGCTTTTTCAAAGAAGGTGAGGGCGCGTTCGGCCTGGCCCTGGCGATAGTACTTTAGACCTTCTTTGCGGTAGTGTGCTATATCTTCCACTTCGCGCAGACTGAGTTCTTTTACAGGCTTAGCGAAAGTTTTGGCAGGCTCTTGGGGAAAATCATCTTTGACTTTATCGAGAAGAGCTGCAATAAAATCTTCATTTGCGTTCGGTTGCCATGTTGGCGAGAGTTTTGTAGTCTGTTGCATCTATGGTTAAAGGCGTCACGGAAATCCAGTGGCTGTAAAATGCCTCAAAATCTGTGCCTTCTTCCTCCTCATATCCCAAAAACGAGCCACCAAGGTTGAGAAACCATGCGTTCTCTCCCCGGTTGTCCCTTCTATATGAGTCTCGGTATTTTCTCGTTCCCAATTTAGTCCATTTTATTCCGTGGATCTTGTCGTGATCCGGGTAGTTGATATTCACGAGATAGGGTTGTTTCAGAGACGCATGCAACCCCGGAATAATTTCCTTCATAAAGCGGGCTACGGAATGAAAATCGCCATCGGCTGCGAGATGCCCGGAAGAAATCGCGATGCCGGAAATTCCATGTACATAGGCATGCCGGGCGGCTCCCACCGTGCCAGAATAGAAAACATCGGCGCCCATATTGACACCTTTATTGATGCCGCTGACGACGAGATCAAAAGGCTTGTGGAAAAATCCGCCATACAGGGCAATGTTCACGCAATCAGCGGGAAAACCCTCCACCATGAGAGTGTGCTCGTTTTCCTGGTGAACGTAAATATCGTCGTAAATGGTGATGGCGTTAGAGGTACCGCTGCGCTCCCGCGCCGGCGCAACAACATAGACTTCCGCAATCTCGGAAAGTTCCTCGCGAAGAATCGTGAGTCCCGGAAAAAAAAGGCCGTCATCGTTTGTGATAAGAATCCGCATGAGACATCCTCCGAAAAAGCCATGGCGGGTCATTCAATTCTTTACGTCACGATGCAGCCTGTTTAACTGAACCATGAAACTCGCAACGCTCTGCTACATAGAAAAAGACGGAAAAACCCTCATGATGCTGCGAAACCGCAAACAGGGGGATATCCACAAGGGCAAATATAATGGTCTTGGCGGAAAGCTGGAGCCGGGCGAATCTCCCGATGAATGCGTGGTGCGCGAGGTTTTCGAAGAATCCGGCCTTACCATTGAACCGCTCTTTCGCGGCATTATTACGTTTCCACTTTTTACGCCGGGAGATGACTGGTATGTGTTCGTATATACCGCAGATGATTTTACAGGGGAGCAGATTGATTCTCCTGAGGGAACGCTGGAATGGGTGCCAACGGAATCTCTGCTGGAGCTCAATCTATGGGAAGGCGATCGGCATTTTTTGCAGTGGCTTCGCGATGGAAAAAAATTCAGTGCCAAAATAACATATATCGAAAAAGAGTTGAAAGACGTTCAGGTTTCATTCTGGAATTAGAGCAGGCCTACGCGGCCAGCGCTTTCTTGCAATCCGGCTTTCTGCCAGAGGACAACCGATCTATTGATTTGCATTCTCTAAATGGGATAACGTTCCAGGATGATACGGGCATGCCTGCGAAGGAGCCTGGCGCAGTGTTCGCGTGCCCGATGGAGTAATCCGAATCAGGTTTCCCGTTACGGGCTTCTGGAGCAGCAGCAATATCGCGTAATACGCCATGGCAGAACCAGCGAACTGGGGCAGGGCAGATAACACACCTTCGCGAAAACTTTCCCTTAGTTGAGGTGTCGTGCCGACTTCGGGGAAAAGGCAGTGAAAACAGGGAATGCCCGGCGCACGGCGCTGCTGCAAAAAAATATTTCCCTCCAGCGGAGACAGGGCTCCAATGATGGCGGGAGTGTTGCTCTCCCAGGCAAATAGGGCCAGCTTCTGCTTATGGGGCAGGCTGTCTGTGGCGTCTATCAGAAGATCGTATTGGCCATCAAAGGCAAAGCTTTTGCGAAATGCTTGAATGGATATATCCGGATTTATGTCAGCAAGAAAATCGTGCGCTGCGTCTGCCTTGTAGCGACCAATATCGCGCTTGCGGTATAATAACTGGCGTGACAAATTGGAGGCAGACACGGTGTCGGGATCATACAGGGTAATAGCACCCAAACCGGAAGAGGCAAGAGCAGGCAAAAGCGAGCTTCCTAGGCCGCCTGCACCCGCGACGAGCACTTTGGCCTGAGCAAGCCTTAGCTGGCCTTCTTCGCCAATGGCGGCTATTTGGCGACTGTAATCCATTGTGACAAAGTTTGCTTCTGAAAGCGGCTGAAGGCAGCAGTGTCGACACTGCCTTCTGGATACAGGGCAAGAAACCTGAAACGGCGCTTTCCGTGAGAGGCAAGGCAGTAGCTCGCCATCGTATGTTCTGCGGCAGAAAAAAGAAGGCATTTGCCAGAGGGAAACGCTTCGCTTGAGACGAGTTTCCAGCCATTTTGTTTGCGGAGAGTTTTTTCCAGTCCCAGGGAATAGATTTCGAGAGCTTTGGGAGACGAAGCAGTCGCTTCAATTTCGTCCAAGCTGATCTCTGCCTCTATGGTGCCGGTAGAGTCTATCAATAGTGTCTGGTTTGGCAGCCTGCGCTCTGCAGAAAACCAGGCTGGGATTCTATACGGATAGCCGGAAAAGACTTCTGTTTCAGCGTTGTATTTTGGGTTCATTGCCAGTCGAGTAAAATGAGCGGTAATTTTTGGAGCAAGATTATCAGCTTTTTGGGGAAGGGAAGTAAAACAGTAATTGAGAACTCCCTGTGGAAGAATTTCAAACGAGCAAAATAGCTGTTCGCCTTGTCCAGGCTTCGGTTCGGGAGAATACAGCTTACCGTTTTTTTTCATGCCCGAGGCAGATACAAGAGTCTGCTTCATGAAATCAGTGCTGACAAAGGGGGCAAGGAGGGCAAGACTGCCTCGCAGGTAAGCGGGTTCCCCGCCCGGTTTGCGCAGGAGAAACAAATAGCGACCGGTCTCCGTGGTTTCCTGAAGTCCGTGTAAATCCTGCGCGAATGCGAAGGAAGAGGGCAGAAAAAACAGCGCAGCGAGCAGAAGCAGGCTGCGCAGAAAGGCTTTCATTATTGAGGCCCTTTAGTTATTAAAAATTTTATTAAAATTTTTAATAGTCATCTTTACTGACACCGTCTGGGAAGCTGAAAAAAATAAAGCTTCCTTATTTTTTAATTTTTTTGCGGAGGCGATCCACCACGTCTGCGATAAAGGGATCGTCGCGGTGGTGGGCATCGGCATAGTCGAGTGCCTTTATGGTGTGCTCGTTTTCGTAATCCTTAAGGTTTAGAAGAGCAACCAAGGCAGAATAGACGACGTCTTTGCTGGAGTCGTTCTCAACTGCCATGCGCAGAGGTTTCACTGCTTTTTTGTCTTCAATGCGACCTAAAGCGGTGGCAGCGTGTGCGCGTACATTGGCGTTTTCGTGGTTGGCGAGAACTTCAAGAAGCGGGTCAACAGCTTCTTTGACTTTCTCGCCTCCAAGATAGCGCTCTGCATCGATGACGACAGATGTATCGCTCGACTTGAGGTCTTTAATGTAGTCTTCGTTGCTTTTGTCTGCGGCAAAAATACCGGTCGTTAAAGCGATCAGGGCAATGGCAAAAATGTTTTTTAGTTTTGAGGTAGTCATGGATCCTCCGTTAGATTTCTTCCACTCTACATGCATAGAAGTGTCTGGCAAGTATTTTTTGTATAAAAAATCGTAACTTATTTTCTCATGCGAGTAAAAGACGAAAACGGTGTAGGGATGATTCATCGTGTAGAATTGGAATCGCAATGGAACCCCGATAAGCTTTGGAGCTGGGATACCGAACGCTGAACAGGCGTTAGGTAATCTCCAAAATGCTGCGAAAACATGCGTTTTCTTCGCAAAATGCCGGTGAATTTACCCTGAGCGCAGCCGAGGGGTCC
>DYKF01000304.1 GCA_020722745.1 Caldithrix sp. | reverse complement strand
CAAAAATCAGGCAAAAGCGTGAAACTGCGCAAGCGGTGCGGCAAGCTATTTATAAGTATCCCCTCTGGAAAAACCCAAAGCGCGACGAATATAAATTTCTTTTTCTACCTTCGCCACCAGTTTGCCATCCGCATCGATTATATCGGCAACATAGGTTTTTATCGTTTTGCGATGCAGCGAAACCAGCTCGCGAATGTGTTGCACTTCGCTGTCTGGCATATAAAAAACAGCGCTAACCGTGCTGCGACCCGGTCTCAAAAAATCTATGCGCGCACTTTTATCCCACACAATATACTCATCACCGAGCTTCTCCATCAAGAGAAACATGAACCAGGGATCGGTCATAGAATAGAGGGAGCCGCCAAAATGAGTACCGACAATATTTAGATTGTTCGGCAGCAGCGGCATTTCCACGCGAATCATATCGGCATTAATTCTATGAGGGCGCACAGAGGCTCCCGCGTAGGGCCCAAAGAAATGAAAAGTTTCCTCAAAAGAATAATTGTCCTTTAAAAATTTCCAGAAGGGATGAACAGAATAATCAAAGCCAGCCATTACTTTTACCTTAACGATAGAATGATCCGGTAATGTTCTTCTTTCACGGGCTGTACTGACAGGCGACTGCCCTTCTGAAGCAACAGCATGTCAGACAATTCAGGAATAGCAAAAAGCTCTGAGCGCAACAAAGGAGGCGAAAACTCTCGCTGGGCTTTTACCCTGACTCCAAACCAGCGCGGATTTTCAGGAGTGGCTTTTGGATCAAAATAATCGCTGTGGGAATCCAGTGCGGTGGAATCCGGACTGGCCTCTTCTTCGACAACAGCGATTCCGGCTATAGCCAGAGGATTTGCATTGCTGTGGTAAAACAAACAGAGATCCCCTTTTTTCATGGCTTTCAAATAATTTCTTGCCTGGTAATTGCGCACGCCTTCCCAGAACGTATTTTGTTCCGGCGATGCAAGCAGGTCCTTCCAGGAAAAAACGGATGGTTCGCTTTTCATGAGCCAGTAATTCATGAGTATGTCCAGTATTGCAATGGAACACGAAAAGACATTTCTATGGCAGCCTGTTGAAAAGTATTACCCGATGCTACAAGCGCAAGAAAATCCTGGATCCAGCTCCAGTCATCATGATCCTCAATAAAAGTAGAAGGAAGAAAGCCCCGCCGAAACGGCAACTCTTTTAATTCTTTCTCTCCCCTTCCGTTATTCAGACAGCCGGCATGGATGTAATGGGGAAAAATTCCAGGCGGTAAAATCAGCTCAAAATCGGGAAAAACCCACGCTATCCTGTTTTTTAAGACACGAGCATGCCCCCGGTATATCACGAGATCGTATTCTTTCTTTTCCAGAAGATAGTACATTTTTCTCTGCGTAAAACCAGCTGCGAGATAATCCCATTCAAATAGGCTATTCCTGCTCGGCACATCAGGAATAAAATTTTGCAGATGAGAAAGAGTCTCTTCCCGGTTTGTGATAACGAGTATCTTATTTATGGGGCGTGCAGGCTCTATGCGTAACGCTCCAGAAGTATTGGTGAGGGTAAATGTTTTACGAGCGTCTGCCGGTAAAAGAGAACTGAATGCAGCAATCATCCGAAAGGATTCTGAGCTGACAGAATAATATTGGAAATCAGAAATTTTCTCCAGATAATTCTTTATACCGGGAAACAGCTTAAATATTGTATCTCCAGATTCTTTTGTAATTTTTCCTGATGAATAATCGATAGATTCATAAAGATGCTCTGCAAGATAATCGCCAATCTGGGGACATCGAACATGAGAAAGCAATGGCTCACGGTTTACTGTACCGTGCGATACGATAAAATCCATAGAAACACAGATAGACGCAGATAAATCTTCAGATACTTCCAGGACAGAATGCATGTTTTTCTCCTTCGTACTTTTAAATTTTTACAATGAATCAATCTCTTTACTCTATCGATGGGCTCTAAAAATTCGGAGCACAAGACAATTCTATACTTCGTTTTCCGACACAGTATTTATCGTATTTTATCTCTTTATAATTTATATTTTCTCAGCATTTTATCTATGTAACCTCTGAAAAAGTCCCTCCGTGGACTTTTTGCCTGCGGCTTGCTACGC
>DYKF01000303.1 GCA_020722745.1 Caldithrix sp. | reverse complement strand
CGTGTTTTGCGATCTGAAAAAGTCCACGGAGGGACTTTTTCAGAGGTTACTTAAAATATTTGTTTGATAAACGGAATGTTTGTGTCCGCGTTTATCTGTCTATGCAGAAAGCTTGACTATTAAGGAGAAAACAGTAATGAAGAAGGCAATCATCACAGGAATTTCAGGACAAGATGGAGCCTATTTGGCACAGCAGTTGCTGGAGAAAGGATACGAAGTTTACGGTACATACAGAAGAACAGCCTCTGTCAACTTTTGGCGTATGGAGGAGCTGGGCATAGACAAGCATCCAAATCTTCATCTCGAAGAACACGATCTCACGGACATGTCCTCTTCTATTCGCCTTTTGGAGCGCGCACAAGCAGAAGAAATATATAATCTTGCCGCCCAGAGTTTTGTGGGAGTTTCCTTTGACCAGCCAGTGACAACAGCGGAGATAACCGGCATTGGCCCATTAAATCTTTTAGAAGCTATTCGCATTGTGAATCCCAAAATAAAATTTTATCAGGCCTCCACTTCGGAAATGTTTGGAAAAGTGCAGGCCATTCCGCAAACAGAAGAAACGCCATTTTACCCTCGCAGCCCTTATGGCGTTGCCAAACTGTACGCCCACTAGATTACGGTGAACTATCGTGAGTCTTACGGAATTTTTGGCGTAAGCGGTATTTTGTTTAACCATGAATCGCCTTTGCGCGGACGCGAGTTTGTTACGCGCAAAATAACCGACAGCGTTGCCAGGATTAAGTTGGGCAAACAGGAAGTTCTGGAATTGGGTAATCTGGATGCTAAGCGCGACTGGGGATTTGCCAAAGAATATGTAGACGGCATGTACAGAATGTTGCAGGCCAAAGAACCAGATACGTTTGTTCTTTCCACAAATCGCACAACAACCATTCGCGATTTTGTTTCGCTTGCTTTTCGTGCTGCAGATGTGGAAATTGAATGGAAAGGCAGCGAGGAAAAAGAAACCGGCATAGATGTAAAAACAGGAAAAACTCTGGTGCGCATTAACCCCAAATTTTACAGACCTGCAGAGGTTGAACTTCTTATTGGCAGTCATGACAAAGCAAAACGGGTTTTAGGCTGGGAGCCAAAAACAACGTTGGAAGAACTTGCAGCAATGATGATTATGGAAGATCTAAGACGCAATGAAGCCGGCTTCTCTTTCTAATAAACGTGTATTGATTACCGGCATTGACGGGTTTACCGGCAAAGTACTGGCAGATACCTTGCGCTCTCAAGGTGCGATTGTTTTTGGAACAACGCAAAACCAGAATTTTGTTTCGGACGTTATTTCGCTCATTGATATTTCTGAACAAAGCGCGATGAAAGAATTCATTGCTCAATTTGCACCCGATTTTGTGATCCATCTTGCGGCAATTTCTTTTGTGGCGAGCGAAAACAAATTGTCCTTTTACAAGGTAAATGTATTGGGAACGGAAATACTTTTGGATTCTCTTTTGGCTTTGCCTCAAAAACCGGAAAAGGTAATTCTTGCCAGTAGTGCAACCGTATATGGTAATCAAACGGTCCATGTTCTTCATGAGGGGCTCTGTCCTAACCCGGTAAATCATTATGGTTTCAGTAAACTGGCAATGGAGCAGTTGGCGGCAACGTACTTTTCCCAATTGCCGATCATTATCACTCGTCGCTTCAATTATACTGGTCCTGGTCAGGCCAATCATTTTCTTATTCCTAAAATTGTCTTTCACTACAAACGAAACGAGAAAGTAATTGAGCTGGGCAATCTCGATGTTGCGCGCGAGTTTAATGACATTCGCGATGTCGCAGGCGTGTACAGGGCCCTATTATTGTCGTCCGCGCAAGGAGAAATTGTCAATATTGCTTCCGGTCGTGCCGTAAAATTGCTCGATGTTATTGAGGCCATGAACAGACTTTCTGCCTATGAAATGGAAGTGCGCGTGAACCCTGCCTTTGTCCGTGCGAATGAGATTAAGGAATTAACGGGTAGTCCGGACAAGTTAGTCGGTATTGCGGGGATACATTTTTCTTTTGGTTTGGACGGTTTATTGAACAGTATGTATTTAGATTGAGCAGAATTATTTAGATATCCATTGAACGCGAAGCGAGTCGAAGGCATACTT
>DYKF01000302.1 GCA_020722745.1 Caldithrix sp. | reverse complement strand
AAAATTGGTTTCCAAAATACTCCTCCCCGGCTTTGCCGGGGAGGAGTAAAAAAAACAGTATTTCGTTAACGCCTAACAAGCTACCAAAAAAATTCACGGGAACTCAAAGGTTAACGAATTCAGAAATTACACGGTTGCGCGCCAGTACCGGATTCACACCGGTTTCCACCCATCTGCTTTCACAGATACGCCAGACGATAATTTATATATATACAGTCAAAATAAATTCCGACTGAAAGGGCGGGAACACCTGCTTTTAGAGTTACAAATGATTTGTTGTTTTCCTCACTATAAGAGTCTGACGCTTATGATCCCGATACTGAAATTTAGATGGATTCCCCTTGTGGCAAAGAAGTAATTCCCTCCGGCGATACGCACCCCGCGCGTAAGCGCCAACTTTGTTGAGAAAAATCAGACCTTGGGAATACCAATCTTACGGTCTTCCTTTTGACTCTCGGTGCGAATAATAGAATGTCTGGGGCAATCCACTCTGATACTTGGGAGGCTGGTGCCGCTAACAAAATACCTGTCAAATCAAAATACAATGACTTTTCTTTGTCTTAAATGTTTGCGTAAATAGCTCTTAATTTTTGGGAAAAAATTTGGGAAAATGCAGGTCTACCATTATTCGCTCACATTCCCGTACGAGACAATACTTTCAACCTATTTTTTCTCTTTTTTTTGCCCAATCCCCTACCGGTTAAACAGCGCAAAAACCAGGGTAGCCAATAGACTTAAAAGTAGAGATGTTCCCAAGGGAATATAAAAAGAAAAATTTTCCCTTACTATTTTAATGTCTAAAGGAAGACTGCCCGGGCGATAGCCTTCAGGAAGTTTTCCTGATGCCCAAAATAGAATGCCGGTAAAAATTAAAACAAGCCCGGCCACTATGAGCAGTTTTCCGGTCTGTTCCATGTGCCCAAGGGGGGACTCGAACCCCCACAAGATTGCTCCCACTGGTACCTGAAACCAGCGCGTCTACCAATTCCGCCACCTGGGCAAAGTGCGTCTCCAAAAACAAAGAAGCAAACATGGCGTCAAGATTTTCGTGGACGCTTTCGCACACAAAAAAAAAACGCACTATGGAAATTTATCTGGCCACAGAAAACCACAAAAAAAGAGATGAGCTCGAAGCGCAGATTGCTTCACACCAGAAATTGAATGGCAAAATTGTAGTCAAAACTCTGGATAATCTACCTGCAGCCGTGAGCGGTCGTTTTGCACCATTGGAAGACGCAGACACATTCCAAGGCAATGCTCAGATTAAAGCAAAAGCTCTATATTCTCTCATCAACACACCCGTTCTTGCCGACGACTCCGGTCTGGAGGTCAAGGCACTCGGCGGGAGGCCCGGCGTTCTTTCTGCCCGTTACGCGCCCACGGATCCAGAAAAGATCAATAAGCTTCTTGGCGAGCTTTCTGAAGAGACAGACCGTGCTGCAAGATTTGTCACCAGCCTTTGCTTTATAGACGAAGATGGCAGAGAAGTATTTTTTCGTGGCCATGTAGACGGCGTCATTGCACATGAACCATCAGGAGCTAACGGCTTTGGTTACGATCCGGTTTTTTATCACCCGCCATCCGGAAAATCCTTTGCTGAAATGTCTCAAAAAGATAAAAAAAAAGTGTCTCACCGAGGGCGCGCAGTTTCTCTGTTTTTAGAGTTTCTGGAAAACTGGTATTTCAGGTGAGGACTCTGCCCATCTCGGTACGCCTGCGGCTACTCGGTATAAACTTCGTTTTTCCTGATACGCAGTGGAAAAATAGATGAAGAGCAAAACGAAGTAGAGAGGGGAAGATGCCCTACCCGGGCAGGGCTTGTTTGCCGGCAGAAATTATTTTGCTGCCAGTAGGGAAGCCGCTCTATGCAACATTGTTCCAGGATTGGCAGATTTGTCTCGATTAGGATCGCAAAATGAAAGCGCCGGCTCTAAATAGACTCTCGCAGAGCAGTTGCAATTTTGGGCACGGCTCATGCGGAAAACGAGGAAACGCCAATGTTTAGCGCTTTGTCAGGCCGCGATAGAGCAAGTGATCAAGGCGAAAGAAATGGCATTTTCGCAAAAGCTACATTGTTAAACCCAGGCGGGGCGCGGCTGTTATAAATAGCTTGACGTCGCGTCGGCGCGGTTTAG
>DYKF01000056.1 GCA_020722745.1 Caldithrix sp. | reverse complement strand
TAATAATAAAAGAAATAAAAATCAAAATTATTCAGGGAATTTGTTATTCCTGCTCCTGCTGTTTTTGGGCGGGACAGTGAACGAACACTCTTTTTAGATAATTATTTTCCTTTACAAATAGCAACGACTCAATATGCTGGTACGCTTAAGACAAAATATCCAGACAAAGCATTTATTCTATCTTTTATATCTGCTTGTCATTACGCTGTTATTCCTGAGCACGGGCCATGAGTTTATGCACAATCATAAACCCGATCGCAAAGAACACAGTGATTGTGCGGCGTATCAGATTGGCTTTTTATTAAATTCGATCATCGTCTACTATTTCTTCTTTTTTGTAACCATTTTATTAATTCTATTTCTAACCCTTCCAGACATACATATTCTTGGTACCGCGTTTCGATGTTACATTAGCGGCCGCGCCCCTCCGCTGTATTACTAAAAACTGACTTTTCATAATATCCGTTTCTATTACCTGATAAAGCTTAATGAGCATCTACGATGCTTCTTTACAAACAGCATGAATGCTATTCTTTATCGTGACAGGATTTTTATACCCTTTCCAACAGAATTTACTAATCAGGTAAACGTTTCCCGTGTTTCTGTTCCCCTACGATTTCCGGCAGATATTTTTTGACGCAACCCATGAATGTTCAGAAATCTCCGAAGATCGTCATTGAACAGCAGGTTGGCTCCGTCCGGGATTTCGTATGGGTGGCCTGAATCCTAAAGGGATTGCTATGCCTGATTTTCAAGAGGAAAACTTGACTTTTAATTTTAAACTTAAAGGAACTCGACAATGAAAAATTATCATATCTTTAATCGACTATTTTTTCTACTGCTGATTGCAGTTATTATTAGCAGTTGTGGTAAAGACAATCCAACCAAGCCTGAAGCATTAAATGTAATCGGGCTGGTAATTACCCAGGGTGACTCAACAAAAGTGCATTATTCCGGTGACGAAACCGTTACCGGCTAACTTGAGGTTGCCGAAGGTCAGTTATCTGCGGAATTCGAAATTCAATTTATCGACGCTGATAAGGCGGTTTTTTCTCCTGCAACGGATACATATCATCTGGAGTACCAAATTGATGATGAAACAGTTTGTAAAGTTTACCAGCATGATGACGAGGTTGGCGGATTTGCATTTCACCTGGATGCCAGGAACAAAGAGCACGGTCACACGACAATTGTCTTTAAATTGATGGAAGGCGCCAAAACGGTTTTCACTTCAAAAGCAATTCCAGTGCATGTCGCCGGAGCGGAAGAAACCGTGCTGGCGTGGATCTGGGCTTACAACGGCGCGGCAAATTCGCTGGAAGTCTATCATTCTGCCACGGGAGAAATGAAAGCCCAGTTTACAGCCAGCGCTCATCCGATGATGCACATCATTCACGCCGGTCCTGCAGCAGAACCGACTATCTGGATGGCGAATGCCGGTACCGCTTATGCCTTTACCGCCGGTTTTCACAGTCATGGCGATCATGCGCATCTGGAAACGCCTGAAGTATATAAAACGGTAACGGTTGGTCCAAGCCCCGTGCATACCGGTGTCGCACCGGATGGATTGACCGTTGCCTTTGCGAATGATGGCGATCAAACTGTTTCGGTGATTGATGTGGCCAGCGGGAACGTGCAAACCATTTCGCACGGCTCTGGGCATTCCGCCGCATTGCTGACCGGTGAATACCTGATAACAACTTCAGCTACATCAACGAGTGAAAAATGGGCAAAAATAATTGACATTTCCACCGACTCGGTCGTGGCGACGATTGAAACGGCTACCGGCACGCACGGTGACGCGTTCTATGCCGCGGGAAATACTGCGTTCCTGGCCTGTGGAGACGGCATTTATATCATCGATGTGATTGCCAAATCCTTGAAAAAAAGCCTTCCATATACTGAACCCGGTCGTACCAATTTCTTATACCATGGCGAAGGCGCCTCCATGGCAGTCGGGCTGCACAAAACCGAATCCGGCACCAGTGACAAAATTTTGTTGTTGGACATGGCTGGTGAAACCCTGGAATACCTGACAATTGCCGGGGCGACGCTGGACTGGAAAATCAAGGACGGTTATTTTGCCCTGTCTCAAAATGGGCAGGTGGCTGTGCTGGCAGATTTATCCCAACCAAAGGTCTACCATGTGGACCTGCAAACGAAAGCAGTGAGCACGTTGACCGCACCGGTCGCTGCCGTGGCTGTCGCCACCAATTTTGACGGCAGTCAGGTATGGGTGCTGGATAAAACCAGCCAGCAAGTGTCCCGCATCCATGTCGAACATAATGAACGGGAAGATGAATTTAGTGTTAGCGCCGGTACTGAATGGATTTTTGTGACATCGTTTAACGGCGAAGTGATTGAAGATTAAAAACTCGTCGCCAGCTTCGTCGCATCATAGTGCGAAGCTGGCGGCTTTTTATTCTACAAGTTTCGCGGTTGCCTAGTGATTTGTTTTTAAGGCACTTTTCATTAACATGAAATTGCATAATATTGACGTCTTGCGATCCCAATAGCTTTAGGAAAGATGTTTTTCAACAAAGTCAATGAATCATTACAACAAACATAAAGCATCCTGGTTGCCGCTTAGCTGCGCTGGGATTTAAAGGAAGATTACTATGAAAAAAATCAAACGATATTTTTTACCGATGCTGATATTGTTGGTCGGGTTTTTAAGCCATTGCGCCGTTGACCCGGAAGATGATATCTTGGCGCCTGAAACGAATAAACCGACCATCGCACACCCAATCCATGGCTGGCTGTGGGCGTTTGATGGCGACGCGGCTTCCTGCCAGGTTTTTCACACCGAAGATTTAAAACAGTGGAAAACTTTTTCAATGGACATGCACCCGATGATGCGTGTTTTTGAAGCTGGGCTCATTAACGCCAATCTTAATCACTCTCTCTGGATGGCGAAAGGCAATCAGGTCTATGCCTTCACCGACGGCATTCTGGATCACGGCGATCATGGGCACATTGTTTTGCCTGTTGTCCACAAAACGCTTACGTTGTCAGAAAACGCGAATCTGGTGCATCACAGTCGTGCGTACAACGGACAGCAGGTGGCGTTTGCTGATGATGCGCAGCAAAAAATCGTGATTATTAATGTTCAGGATGGTGCGGTGACCACCCTCGAGCATGGCTCGGCGCATTCAGCCGCGCTTCTTGCCGGCGATTATTTAATCACTACGGCTGCTACCTCCACGGGCGAAAAATGGGCGAAGCTGATTTATCTGGCCTCCGGTGAAGTCGAAACAACGGTGGAAATTGGCGCCGGCGCCCACGGTGATGCTTACTACCAACCAGCAAATACGGCTTTTATCGCCTGCGACGATGGAATTTATGTGCTTGACATGAATTTAAAACAGCTCAAAAAGAAAATTTCCTATTCAGCAGCAGGCCGGACGAATTTTCTGTATCACGTTCCGAGCGAGCCGCTTGCGGTCGGGCTGCACAAAAACGATTCCGGAGCCAGTGACAAATTTATGCTGCTGGATCTGGCCAATGAAACATTGGACTACATTACAATTCCCAACGCACAACTGGACTGGAATATCTCTTCCGGGCTGTTTGCGCTGGCACGGGAAGGCCGCGTTGCGGTTTTTTCCGATAAATCAAAAACCAAAATTTATCGTGTTGAACTGGAAACGAAGGCAGTTACGACATTGGATGCACCGGCGGCGGCTGCTCCGGTTGCCGTCAGCTATGACGGAACCCATATCTGGGCGCTTGCCGGGCAAACGGTCAGTCGAATTTATGTCCCTGATAATAAAATCGAAGACACCATTACGGTGCCAACAGGTACGGACTGGATTTGGGTGACAACGTATAAATCCGGTGCGGAACTGTTTGATAATGACAAGCATGAGTTTTAGAATTTGCTAGAATTGTACCTGTAATTCTAAATTTAATTGAATGATTTAATGTTCACTTATTGATTTCATTGTTAAGTTGGATTGAAGCGCCTTTATCCCGCCACGGCGGGACGCCAAAGGCATAATGGAGCAATGCACTCCAACATAAACCAATATTGAGGTACATATTTAAATTTTAATTCCAAAAACATCGATTATGATAAAGAGAGGAGTACCATGAGAAAATATATCATTTTACTATTCATGTTGCCGCAGTTTGTGTGGAGTAGTTCTGACTTGAAAACAGAGTATTATCACATATCTGGGAAGGTGACCGACGAAAGGGGCGAACCATTACCGGGGGCTCAGATTGTACTGCCGGTACTAAACACCGGCACCACTTCCAATCAATCCGGTGAATATCAACTGCAACATATACCGGCGGGGCGTTACCAGCTTATTTGCAGTTTCATAGGTTATGCCACGGAAGAATTTAAAATCGAGTTGCAACAGAATCTGAGTTTAGATATTCAAATGAAAAAAACAATTTTGTCCATGCCGGCGATTAACGTCACCGCGTCTGCCGTCCCGACCGATGTTTTGACGTCCAATCGCACGCTGTCGGTTCTGTCATCCGAAGATTTGACATCGCAATACGCCAATTCACTCAGTGGTTCGCTGGAGTCCATTCCCGGCGTTCAGATTGCGGATCAGGGTCCCATGATTGCCAAGCCAGTGGTCCGGGGAATGACGAATCAGCGCATTGTGCTGTTGAAAAATGGCGTCAAACACGAAGCACAGCAATGGTCGAATCATCACACCCCGGAAACCGATATTTTTGAAGCTGAAAAAATTGAAGTTCTGCGCGGCCCGGCGAGTTTGTTGTACGGCAGCGGCGCCATTGGCGGTGTGATTCACATTGTGACCCATTCGCCGGAAACACAACAAGATGGCGCGCCGGATTTTGGCGTCAATTTGACCACACAGATGTTTACCAATACACAGCAGGCTGCAGGAGCAATTTCTGTGTTAGGCGCCAGGCAACACATTGGCTGGCGTCTGAATTTCAGCGGACGTAAAAGCGAATATTATGCCGTGCCCGGCCAACGTCATTTTCTTGTGAAACAACTGGACACCAGTTTTGAACAATGGAACACCAACGGCGTCGTCGCATTTCAGAACAAAACCCTGAGTCTGAATGTGGAAGCGAACCATTATTGGGAAGAACAGACACTCATCGGGGAAGGGCACTGGCATAACAGCGGCGGACCCGACGGCGGCCCCTGGTATCATGCCGCCGGCGCCATTAAGTCGCCCACGCTGCATCAAAAAGCTCAGCTTTCCGGACAATATCGTTTTGGCATCCATCGCCTGGAATTTAATACGAGTCTGCAGCATGATCATCGGCAGGGTATTCCCAGTGGCATGGATCCTCAGGTGGACCTTGAATCGTTTTATAGTGAATCAAATGTGAAATTCCATCATATTTTTAATGTGTTCTTCCCCGGTACCATTGGTTTTTCCTTGGGTCGAAAACAGGACGAAACTTTCGGACCGGAAGTCCTGATTCCGAATTCGGTTGTCAATGATTTTGGCCTCTATATTGTCCAAAACTATTGGGGAATCAGCAGTCTGAAAATTTCCTCGGGGTTCCGTCTCGATTGGCGACGACTTGACTTCAGAGAAACCGTGATGCAGAATGCCTATCTGAATGATAAAGGGCAGATTGTGCCGGCGTATATTGTGCCGGAAGGTCAAAAAAAATATTAATGGCGTTTCAAGCGGCGGTTTTGGCGTGGTCTGGCATCAACCCGATCATCCTTTTTCAATTGCTTCCAATATCGGTACCGGCTGGCGCGCGCCGCTACCGGTGGAATTGTACATCCGGGGGGTGCATCATGCCAGTTATGAATATATGATCGGCGACCCGCAACTCGATCCGGAACAATCCATCAATACCGATATCATCTTTCGCTGGGTGACCAATGATGTGGCTTATGAATTCAATGCCTTTTATAACAGGATTTACGATTACATCTTTGCGAATCCAACCGGTGAATTCCATTATTTAGGATTCCTGAATAATATTCCCATCTATCGCTACGAACAAAGTGACGCTCGTCTTTATGGATTCGAGTGGCATAACCAGTTCCGGTTGACCGATAGAATCCGAATCGATTTTGGCTATGATTTGGTCAGGGGCGAAATCCTTTCGGCGATGGTTGATGCCGATGGTGATGGCAGGGTAGAAAAGAATTTACCACGCATCGCTCCCGATCGGTTCCAGGGAGGAATAACCGTGCATTTGCCCGAATTCTGGGGATTGCGGAACCTCAAGTGGCGATTGGAAGCCGAACATTACATGCGGCAGGACAAATTGGGTGAATTCGAAAACGTGCTCAACCGGGACGCAGACGGAGATGGTCGAAATGATGAATTGATTTCCGAAGCATACAGTCTGATTCATACATCGCTGAGCGGTGACGTTCGTCTCTCAGGCATCAAAACAACGGTCTCGGCAAATGTGCGCAATCTGACCAATGAAAAATATTACAGCCACCTGAGCAATTACAAGGGCATTGCGTACAATCCGGGCTTTGATTTTTCATTGAAGCTGGTATTTCAATTTTGAATAAACGCAGCCTATATTAATCCAAGTATCTTTGCGTTCATAACGCTTGCGAAGGTGCTGAACCTTCGTAAGGGTAAGCTTTGTACAACTCTCAAAACCACTTTGAATTGAGTATACCGTCAAATCTTTAAGAACGAATGCTTGAAACTTGTTCTATCAGTCAATAAAAAAATATCCCGCCGCTGCCGTGCCGTGAAGGTACGCATGCGACGGGATATTTTTCTTTAACAACAAAAACCAAAATCCACGCCGAGATACATTGCAGGATTTCAATCCAATTATCGCATCGAAAATCATCTGCTGACAGCAAGAGTCCAATATTCTCACGATAAATTAAAGGATAAAACCGCTGCCGAAACGGCCTAATATCTGGACAAGCTTTATACCAATACAGGAATATTTATCCAGGACAATCTGCATTTCGGAGCGGAGCAACAGATTGAATTCATGGCAGGCGTGCGTTTGGATAAGCATTCCAAATTGAAAAATGGGATTGTTTTAGAGATTTTGCTTGATTTTCAGGTTCTGCTTGGATAATTTAATAGCAGATAAGAAGCGGTGAGGGCGCCTCATAATGGCTCGGCGCTCAGAAAATGGGGTATCAGGCGCTCGCCAGAGGATGATTTCCTCAATTTTTATGGCCCCCGCAAAATCAAATTTCCTATCACCTCTCCTATCACCTCCTATCACCTCCTATCACCTATGAAGAAAACAGCTACTATTGAACAGCAAATAGCATGGATTTTATGGGCTGGAATCATCTGGGGCCTTGTGGAAATTATTTTGAGTAAAGGGCTGAAAATTTGGCAACCTGCCCTTTTTAGCATTTTAATGCCTCTTCTGGTTGCTATTTTCATTATGCTTGTCAAACGATTGGTGCCATTAAAAGGTAGTATCTTGTTTATGGGAATGCTGGCGGCAACCATAAAATTTTTCTATTCAGGCCTGATTTTACATGGTCCATTTATGGCCATCCTTATTGAGGCTTTTTTAGCTGAAATTATTTTCCTTACAATTGGTTCAAAATTTATTGGAGATTGTCTTGTTGGAATCAGCATCGAAATGTACAGCGCTTTCCATCCATTTTTAACCACTGGAATGCTCTGTAATTCGATTCATTTGTTGAAGTTTAAACGACTGGTTGCTCATCTATTGGATGTTCCCAAGAATGCTATAGGTAAAATAACCATTCTTTCCCTTTATGTCCTGTTTCATTTTCTTGCGGGTCTTATGGCTGCCGTTATCGTGAAATTTATTTTGAGTTATGTTAAAACCAGGTCGGAGCGAAAAAATCCGGCCAAAGCCGGATTTTGAATATGGCTAATTGAGAAAAAATTAAAACTTAGTGATGATGACTGCCATCATGTACATGACCATGCTGCAATTTTTCTTCCGTTGCGTCGCGCACATCGATCACTTCCACTTCAAAATGTAAGGTTTGACCGGCTAAAGGATGATTCCCATCAATGGTGACCGTATCACCTTCCACCCTGGTAACCGTGATCATCTGAACACCGTGCTCTGTCTCACTGTAAAACTGCATACCTGGTTCAATTTTATTAACACCCTGAAAAACTTCTCTGGGTAGTTCCTGAAAAAGGGCATCATCACGTGCACCATAGGCTTCTTCTGGGGGAATATCCACATTAAATTTGTCACCAATATTTTTACCACTAAGAGCATTTTCTAAACCAATGATGATATTTTGCCTGCCATGCAGGTAGCTTAACGATTGTTGTCCGATCGAACTATGCATAACTTCGCCCGCATCATTTTTGAGCGTGTAATGAATAGATACGCTCTTACTAAAGTAACATGTAAAAAAACTTGTCGATGTTTAAGCAGCGAGGCCGATAGTCTGGAATGGGCGGCGCATTTCCATTTGTAACGCTTCATAATGAAGGTCGAGCGGGCTTGAGTTTTTCAGTTTCGGCCCAGGTCTGACTTTGCCGGCACCCGCAAGGACTGGCTTGATCACCTTTTCTCGCAACAGCAGCAAAGCGACTATGGATTGCAGCCCTTCTGGAACAGATTCGTAACGTCGAGAGGAGTCTATGAGGTGCACCAGATTTTTGCCGCGCAGCTTTTTTAGATCATAGGTTGCCATGCGAGCCGTATAGTCCTTTAAACCGGCCATATTTTTCGACCGTACTTTGGCAGCGATATGTGAACTGCTAAATCCTCTCGGTGTCGGCGAAAGAGCAATCACCGCCTCCACCACTGCACGAGTTCTGGGCTTGTTGATGTCAACACCGGCAACTCGCGACTGGCCCACTTGAGAAGGCGTAGGTAGCTCATCCAGTCGGTTATCCGCTATACAGGAAACATTAATGCCCTGCAGTACCTGCAAATAGCGGTTGAGGATGCCCTGCAACTGGCCAACGATCTGACAAAAGTTGCCCAGAGAGCGTCTACAACGCAAGGCCTTGGTATTATGGACAATGATCTCGATGCGCAAGACGTGTTCGCCTTTGCTATACATCTTGGCGGTGATCTTGCCGAAATGAACCTTGAACACCGTCAAGTCATAGGTAGGTCTCTCGACCACGATCTCCAAACGAGGATGTTTGTTCTTTTTACAGCGCGAAGGACGTTTCTTTTGGCCAAAAATAGTTCGGAGTGTTTTAACATCCAGCCGGCTGCGGGTGTGCTCAATGACACTTTGGAAGAGTTGATCCATTTGGCTGCCCAAGCGGAAGAGCAAGTTACGGCTGTATTCGACTTGGAAAACCGTAAACTGGTAGCGGAAGCAGCTTTTTTCCTGCTCCGCCAAATCCAAAGCAAAGCACAGGCAGGAGGTGTAGATCCAACTCTGGCACACCTGAATCAAACGCCCTATAGCCTCCTCAGTGAGGGACAAGGTGTCTGCGATTTGCTTCAGAAGCGCCGGGTCGGAGATGTGGGTGAAGCAGTTCCCTTGCTTGGTAAAAGAAATGCCTTGCTTGCGGGCTTGCCGGTCGACGTACTCGTGACCGTTCAACATGATTTGTGCCCCGAAGGGAGGATGGCCGCACAGTTTAATAGTGATATGTCCCCACTCCGGGTCGATGATATGGAACGAGTAATGATTCACGTAAGGGAAGGGTTCTTTCCTAGAGATATTGACGATCTTGCCATTCTTGGAGCATTGCACCTCCCAGACCGGAGCCGGCGCACGGCCAACCAAGATCGCAAAGACGCCCACAAAGTTCGGGTCTTTTGGGATATACTGTTCGGCGATTTCATGTTTTCGTGCTCCGCGTTCGCAATCGATCACGGGTATGCCCTTGGCCTTGGCATAAGCACGAACTCGACGGCTCAAACGCCCGGCCAAGCGCATCAGATGGGCATTGTCCAAGTCGACATCAGAGCCGGGCAGATTACGCCACCAAGTACGGAAACCGCCGGCAGCTTGCCCCATAGGGAAGTAGGCGTTGAGAATAATTCGATCAACACAGTCATAGGTACCATCTAACAATTCAGAATAATAATCGCTAAACTGATCCATCATAGTGCGCTTTCTTTTTCAAAGTGGAGATATTGATGTTGACTCCAGTTTAGCATAAGAATACAAAAGAATAATCTTAGTTGCAACTGCCCCGAAGGGGCCACATTTTCTGGGCGTAGTCCCAGAAAATGCGTAGATTCTTTTTGCCCCGTTCATACTTGCTCTGCTCGTTGCTTACAGGGGAAGCATCACGTCCCAATTCGTCCTGGATGCCCCTGGCCTTACGTTCTTCAAGCACTTCCATTACCGTCTGCAAACCGCGAATGCTTCTCGGGAAACCGCAATAGGCGTAAAGATGAACCATGATCTCTTTGATTTCATTTACAGTTAATCCCGCATCCAATCCTTTGTTCAAGGCCGTCTTCAAATGCTCAGGGTCGCCTGTAGCGGTATAGGCGGCAATCGGGATAATCGATTGTTGTTTTATCGATAAGGTCCGATTAGATTCTGCTTGGCTTTGCCCATAAAGAGGTACGCCAAAGCAGCCCGCAACCGCCAACCCGAGGACAATTCCGCCAATTTTGATTTTTGACATCACGATACTTTTCCTTTGGTTGCTTTGCATCCTCTTGTTCGAAATCTGCGGCAACAGCTCTTCAGCATTAAATTCCGCCGCGGGATTGTATCGAATACTTGAACTTTCTTGCTTTTTCAATCACATCCAGTCTCGTTTTCCTGGGATCCGGTTCGCTGACAGGCATACCATCGGGCTGGATATCGAGAATTTCGTTCTTTTCTGGCGTGTAAGCAGGCCATTTCGGCAACCCCTCACCATTTGGATCACCGGTTTTGGCAAAATTCACCCAGTAAGCATTCATCATCCGCGCCAATTCCTGATCCTCAGGCGTTGGCTCGGGACCGCCTCGGCGTTCATTCAACGTGTTAAAGACATACGCGACTTCAGAACCGTGTCCAGCGCCATACGGCGAGCGCTGTTGCATCGAAGGAGGGACATATCCAAAATGGTAAATGTAGGCCGGTGCGCCTTGGGCAACAAATGCCCGTGCGGTAAATCGGGCGGGCTCGCCCCATACCCAGTCTGTGTTAAACTTTGTGATGACCTCTGCGAAATCTTTATCCCCATCCGGATCATAGGCGGATTTAGCCTC
The DNA here is from genome assembly GCA_020722745.1 of Caldithrix sp. Classification (GTDB taxonomy): domain Bacteria; phylum Spirochaetota; class Leptospiria; order Turneriellales; family Turneriellaceae; genus DYKF01. The sequence goes on along the minus strand of DYKF01000056.1, from coordinate 3,420 downwards.
CTCCGCCAGTTCTCCGAAGAGTGAAAACAATTCCTCCTTTGAGCGGCTTGAATTTACAAAACCTCCTCCAATTTCCGCGCTGCAATTGCCGATAATGAGCGGAACCTTTGCCTGCCTGCCCACCTTGTACGCACTTTCGGCGGTCTCAACGACCAATTTCCCGTCGAGAATAGGTCCTGAATAGATGCGTGGGCCTCCTTCACCATCATTTTCCAATCCTCCGTCGACAATTTTCTCCACGCTTAGTGCACGGAGCTTGGCGAGTGCTTCAGCATCTGTTCCTTCAGTGCCGTGCCGTCGTGCAAAGTTGATCCCGATCGTTTCTGCTGAAATGGGGTAGAATGGATCAGCATTATCCTCGCGGAGTGGTCTGCCTGTCAGAACGCCATCCCGCCCGCCGCCGGATTCGCTGATCGCCTTGTGGAAAAGTCCACGTGCAGCGGGTATGGTCAGTACTGAATGAACGGAAACGCCGCCGGCAGAGAATCCAAAAATGGTCACATTGTCAGGATCACCACCGAATGCGGCAATATTATCCTGTACCCATTGGAGCGCGGCAATCTGGTCCATAAACGCGTAGCTGCCCTTGGGCTCTTCCGGATGTTCTTCGCTCAAGGCAGGAAAGGCAAAATGTCCAAGGCGGCCAACGCGGTAGTTGAATGTCATTAGGATAACGCTCTGTTCGGCCAAAGCACGGCCTGATGTGCCGGCGCCGCCACCCCCAACAAATGCGCCGCCATGGATCCATACCATGACCGGCAATTTGTCGCCCGGTTTGGCATCGGCAGGAAGCCATAGATTGAGATAAAGGCAATCTTCTGAAGAGCCTTCAGCAATAGTTCCCGCAGCAGCGCCCCAGCCTGCCTGGGCACAGTTCGGGCCGAATTCTTTGGCATCTCGTATCCCTTCCCAGGGAATTACGGGCTGTGGAGGTCGCCAGCGATATTCGCCCACCGGCGGAGCGGCGTAAGGTATGCCCCTGAATATGGTCACATCACCCTCTGTCACACCGCGAACAATTCCTGATGCGATCCGGACTGTTGGCTCCGCATTATCAGCCGGTTGCTGTGCCTGCATGGCGACAGCAAAAAGCAGAACGAAAACAATCATCACGTTTTTCATCTTGAATGCTCCATTTGGTTAATGACGATCACCCGGCGTCATCAATCGAGTGAATGAAAGCGAACATAACTTCCAGCGGCCATCCAATTTGACATACACCTCTGTCACTTCAAATGGATTGGTTACTCCTCGTCCCCCAACTTCTGCCAACAAGTCAATTCGATTGAGAAGGATGGCTGTATTGTCAATAATGTTGACCGACACTTGGTGGATATCCGCTTTTTTGTACCAGATTCTACCGCTCTTGATGATGTTGAGTTCTTGTTCTGTTCCCCACGATCCTCCCATGTGCACAAACATGGCTTTTTCATGAAAGAGCACGCTCAGGGAATCGACATTTTTGTCAGCCATCCACTGCCACTTGTCTTTCGACACTTGAATAATTTTCTGTTCCACATCGGAATGTTGTGCGAACGCCCAAGGCGCACACAGAACACTGATTAACAGTCCGGTAATAATTGGTTTCATGGCTTCGCCTCTCTTTTTATTGATGAATAGCGATAAAAAGAATACAACTACAGATCGAGCTTTCTGCTGCCCATCCATTTGATTATTTCCGGATCGCGGTGGTCAAAAAAGCTGCTGGTTTTTGTGTCCAGAGTGACAATGGCTGCCATATCTTCTTGATCGAGTTCAAAATCAAAAACATTGAAATTTTCTTTGATCCGCTCGTTATGCACCGATTTGGGAATAACGACCACGCCCCGCTGAACAAGCCAACGCAGCACCACCTGCGCCACACTTTTCTGATGTTTTTCAGCGATTGCCAGCAAGACCTCATTCTGAAAAAGATTGTTCCGTCCTTCGGCAAACGGGCCCCATGATTCAATCTGAACACCATTCTCTGCCAGAAATTTTTGGGTATCAATTTGTTGATGGAATGGATGCGTCTCTATCTGATTGACCGTGGGGACCACCTCATTAAACATGATCAGATCCATGATCCTGTCCGGATGGAAATTACTCACGCCAATGGCTCTCACTTTCCCTTCACGATACAACTCTTCCATGGCTCGCCACGAGCAGTGCACATCGCCATAAGGTTGGTGAATGAGATAGAGGTCCAGATAATCAACTTCTAGCTTTTTCAGTGATTTTTCAAAAGCAATTTTGGTTTGTTCATATCCGGTATCTTGCACCCATAGTTTTGTGGTGATGAATAATTCTTCTCTGGGAATGCCGCTGTTCTTTATCGCTTGCCCCACAGCTGTTTCATTCAGGTAGGATGCTGCGGTATCAATTAAGCGGTAGCCCGCATATATGGCCTCGATCACACTCCCTTCACATTCTTTCAAATCAGTAAGTTGATAGACACCAAATCCAAGGATTGGCATTTCAACACCATTGTTTAACTTTACCGTTTTCATATCGTCTCAGTCCTGCTTGTCTAATCCTTTTTCCTGCGGCCATTCCGACAGCAAGTCGGCAATGTCCAGGTTGTTCAAATCCGAAAAGGGGAAATGTGTATTGCCTTTTATGCCGATCTCCGGCAAGTGCACCAGGGTCACATCTCCACCGTGTTCATTGACCGCATCCCGCCAGAGCCGGGCCATTTCGAACCGGACACGCCAGCCATCCGTCCCGGGGTTGGGATCCGATGCAGCGGGAATATTGTCGCCATAATAAATGACAATGGGTATTTTGGTCAATCTCAAAAACTCATCCATCGGCACCCCGCTCGCCGTCAGGGCGCCGGCTGAGCTTGGCAGCGGGGCCGGCACATTTTCTTCCGGAAAAACAAAACCGCTGCCCGGTTCATAAGAGACGATGGCTTTCACATTCTGATTTTTGATGGCCGTGAGCCAGCCCATGCCGCCGGAGTGGGAATGAGTAATCAGGATTCCCGGACCGATCTTGTCGAACAGGGCGGACACTGCCTCCACATTGACCTGAATGTCGATGGGGCCGATATTTGGAGTCATCTGCCGAAAAAACTGATTGAGCGCCTCGGGTTCTTTTGAAAATTGCACCCCGGGGAAATATTCGGGCCACACGCCGATACGGAACACATTGAACCAAAACTGCTCGTCGGGCGTGGGAGAAATTGTTGCCTCGGCCATACTGCGACCAGCGTTTCCTCTGCGGGGCTGATCAATAAGATAAACCGGAAAGCGCCGGCGCAGAAAAATGTTTTGAAATCCTTCCCGGCCGTCGGGTGTGGTTTCCCAGGTTTTTGAGAATTGCCCATAACCATGCCACATCACCAACGGATAATGACGGGCATCCATTGGTACTTGGTAAAATGTTTCTGCTAACATGAATGCCAGTAAAACCGGCCAATTTAGGGGTAACACTCTT
>DYKF01000301.1 GCA_020722745.1 Caldithrix sp. | reverse complement strand
GCTGAGCCTGTCGAAGCATCGAGGGGAAGGCAAAACTTTTTCAGAGCTTACTTAGCATTAACGGAAGACGTGATTATCCGGAGAAAAGATGGCAGCGAATTTAAAGTTGTTCCGGCAAAAAAGAAGAAAGCTGCTTCCCCCTTCGACGTGGAAGGGTTAGACACTGACCTGTCTACCAGCGAGATGATGCAAATTATTAGAGCAGAAAGAGAAAAATTCTGAAATCTTAAGCGCCATCTTTCTTTGACAAAGCAGGCGCACAAGGCAAAGTCAAGTATGCAATACATAAAAAATTTTAGCGAGCTACGCAATACAGACGTGGCTCTGGTCGGTGGGAAAAATGCCTCCCTGGGCGAAATGGTCTCGATGCTTAAGGGACATGGCGTCAGCGTTCCCGATGGATTTGCACCCACTTCGCAGGCATACAGATACCTGTTATCGGCAGCGGCCCTGCGCGACTCATTCGCGGCAAAGAAGTTGCAGACAAAGAGGCCATCCAGAAAATCATGAAGGCCGGATCCAATAACATTCTTCATAGAAAAATTGTCAGAGGGGCTTGGAACCATTGCGGCAGCATTTTATCCACGGCCCGTTATCATTCGTACATCGGACTTCAAGACGAACGAGTATAAGAATCTTCCTGGTGGCGCCGCCTATGAACCCAAAGAAGAAAATCCGATGATAGGGTATCGCGAAGCGAGCGAGCCCGCCCCGAGTGCCATTGCGAAGCAGTGGTTTATCGAGGGGAAGGCAACCTTTTTCAGAGCTTACCTAAAGATTACAAGGCGGCGTTTGAGCTTGAATGCCTGGCCATTAAAAAGCTTCGCGACGAAATGGGTCTCACAAATATTAAAGCCATGATTCCCTTGCTGAGAACAGTAGAAGAGGGGCGCAATGTCATTAAAATAATGAACGAGAATTGCCTAATAAAAGGACAAAACGATCTTGAAATATATGCCATGTGCGAGATTCCCTCTAATGTAATTCTGGCCGAAGAATTTCTTGAGGTTTTTGACGGCTTCAGCATTGGTTCTAACGATCTCACCCAGCTTACTCTGGAAGTAGACCGCGATTCATCTCTGGTAGCGCATGTCTTTGATGAAGGAAACCCTGCCGTCACAAAAATGCTCTGCATGGCCATACGCGCTGCTAACGCCAGGGGAAAGTATATTGGGATTTGCGGCAGGCTCCTTCGGACTATCCAGAGATTACGCGCTATTTAATTGAAAAAGGGATTGACTCCATTTCTCTCAACCCGTCTTCTTTGTTGAAGACGCGGGAGGTTGTCGTTGAGTTTGAACAAAAGTCCAGAAAATAACGAATATCGATGGAAAGTTTCTGCTTTTATCGAAGCTGTTCGTAAAATTCCGGAAGAACCGTATGCTGTCATCGATAATTTTATTCTTCCAGAAACAGTGAGTGGTCTGCGCGAAGAAATTGAGCATTTGCGAAATCAAAACGAGCTCATTCCAGCGGGAATTTCTAAAAACGGCGAAAAAATTACTGAAATTCGGAATGATTCCATTGCGTGGATTACGCGCGATTCCACGCTGCCGTATGCCAGGGAATGGTTTGGGATCACGGAAGAGATGCGTGCTATCCTTCGCGAAGAATTATTTTTATCGCTCCATGAAACAGAGTTGATGCTCGCGTGGTATGCACCGGGTCAATTTTATAAAAAACACCTCGATACTTTTCGCGGTTCTGAAAAAACTCGCAGGCTTGTTACCACTGTTCTTTATTTAAATGATACCTACACACATGAAAATGAGGGATGCCTGCGCGTGTTTCCCGAAAAATCCGGTTATCCCGAAATAGTTGATCTGGAGCCTATGCCGGGCAGGCTGGTTCTCTTTTTATCGGAGCATTTGTGGCACGAGGTATTGCCCACGCGGGCTGACCGTTACAGTTCTGCCGCCTGGTTTGTGAGCCATGCGAATCCAGCATTTACGTTAGGATAAGGAAAATGTATTTCCCCGACTCCGTCGGGGAAGGCACTGGCTTGACGCGGGAATTTTTTTTCTCCGGACTGTAAAACCCAGAGACATAGCCGACAAATGAGGAGGGGGGGCACTTCGTGCGGATTTTGCTTGCAGACCCTGCGGGTCGCGTGCCGTTACAAGGGCCTGCCGTTCTA
>DYKF01000300.1 GCA_020722745.1 Caldithrix sp. | reverse complement strand
TGAGTTGCGGCAACCGGTCCGTCTAACGCGCTAGCACCAGTCATTGAACCGGAGAAATTTCTCCAGAGGGAAAAAGGACCATTTAAAACACTCGGACCGAATGTTGATCCGGAAACAATCCAAGAATGACCCGCTTCAATCAACCCCTGATACAAACTTAATGTCTCATGAACGGTCCCATCCGACCACATAATTGCCGAACCAATCCACCACGATGTTGGGGAGGAGAAATCATGATACATGATTACAGCAGAAAGCTCTGAATAAGCAACGGATCGGAGAACGGACCAAGTAGCACCGCCAATAGTCAAAGACGGAGATCCCGAGCAGCTATGGTTCCGCATCCCTATTGCAAGAACAAAAGGTGACTCGTCGGTATAATATCCGCCCACAGGGATATTATCTTGATAATTACTCATGTAAATTGTATTGGATGTATCCATGAAAGGAATATTCAGGTTAACACCACGTAGGGTTGCGTGGAAATAGACCAATGCGCACTGATCGGCTGTAACCGAAAAAGTAAATGCTGCGTCACCAGAAACGTGAAACTTATAAAAAAGAGCGATGGAACAATTCCCGGCAGAACACTGCCATAACTTTGTCCATCCGCTTGTCACCGGCGTCATTGTAGAAGAAACGTCAGTGAAAGCAACGAAGATTTTCAAATCGTTTGTCTGTAGGCCACTATAAGTCCCCGTATCGGTATAATTCCTTGTGCCGGCCCAGTGAACTGTTCCAAATGAATTCTCTCCAGTCGTAATTCTAGTAATGGCCATTTCGGCCCCCTATCGTGTCAGTCTTCGTTCACTACTAGAGCGCCGGCAGCAAACTGAGCATAATCTCCGTTATAGACCGTCTTCGGGGTCGATAGGTTCGCCCAATAGAGAAGCGTGCCAGCAGTTGAAGCGTTCCAAATCCCGAACGCAACGGCTTGTGGCCAATTGGCTGTGGCTTGACCAAAAGTGATAGTGGACGAGTTGGAGATCTTTCGATACGTGCCCGTACCGGCAGTGGGCGCTGAGAACGATACGGACTGACGGGAGTAGCCGCCCGCAGAGATCTCCACAGCGCCGGAACCGGAGTCGTCGGATGGGGCGGTGGAGAACAGTCCTACATACGGTGTCTGAGCGGGAACGGCTGTTCCGCGCAGAATATTCAAAACAGCATCGGCGTGGGTGTTGGTTTTTCCTGCCATAGTCTAAACCTCATAAACTGTTACACTGTTTGCCGGGAAATATAGATAATCCCCAGCGTTTACCGTTTTGGGACTTGAAAGGTTGTCCCAATAATACAAAGTTCCGGCTGTTGCTGCATTCCATATTCCAATAGCAACAACCTGGGGCCAATTAACAGCTGCTGGTCCGAAAAAAATTTCATTAGAATTTGATGTGTAAGAATAATCGTTTCCTAGGCCGCCAGCAAATGGACTGGAAAAAGTAATGAGTTGCCGAGTATATCCGGATGAAGATAATTCCACGCCGGCAGCGTCGTCCGAGACGGGAGCGGTAGAAAATAAACCGATATAAGTAGTTGGAACCTGCACTGGTAGATAATAGCTGTTAGCCACCCAGTGCAAGAATTCATCTGTATAAAACCTAGTTTTACCGGCCATGAAAAACCTCAATCATCCTCAAAAACGATGCTTCCGACTGGGAAAAAGGCGTAATCACCAGCATAAACCGTTTTCGATGGCGAAACATTTGAATATCCTAGAAGCGCATACGGATACCCACTCGAATTAATGTGTAATCCCACACAAACAATGGGAGGCCAATCGGCTGTCGCTGGGCCGAATAAAACGGGTGAAGTATTTACTATCTTCCTTCTATTTCCCGAACCGGACTGAATAGGACCAAAAGTTACTTGCTGGGGCGAATATCCGTTTCCGGATAACTCCTGTCCCGTTAAATACCACACCTCCGGTTGTATTGCTTGAGAATATAAAGTTAAGACAGGGTTGGCAGTGTTTCCAGAATAAAAAACACCACCATAAAGGGTATATAAAGCATGATAAGCACCATGACTTCCCTTTGTTCCTGCCATAAGTTACGGCCTCCGTAATTTAAAAACCCCCATGCCTAGGTCAAGACTGCAAGTCTGACCAGGCAGGTTGACGACTACACACTCCCTTTTCGGAGCCC
>DYKF01000299.1 GCA_020722745.1 Caldithrix sp. | reverse complement strand
CAGTATATAAAAGGACAGGCGCAACAGGAAAGCGGACTGAAAGCGAATGCCTTTAGATATGAGCTTAGAACGATGGATATTGAAAACATTTCAAATAAGCCGGAATTCTTCTGGACGCAAGCCGATAGAGATTACTATCTCTACCGCCTTCCAAGAGGAGAAGGGGGATGCATTTTAAATGACAATGATGTTGCTCCACGCAATAAATACAGCGCCATCACTGGAATGAACTTGAACCTCCAGCCCCCGCAATGGCCATATGACTGCGAAAGGTGGGTGGCATCAGATAATGACCACGAGGTAACGGTCTTTCATCTCTATGAAGCGAACAACCAATGGGGCGATTGGAGCTGGCCATATATCAATTATCCGGGGCACAAATCTGCATGCGGGACAACAGAAAATTGGATTGACTGGCTTGGATGGCATCTTGGGAAGTTTTATTGGATGAGCGGCACGGCAGAAGATCAGATGGGCCCTCCGCCTTTAATCTATTTATGGCTAATGAATCACAAACCCTATATTGCCCAAACAGCCATCTGTTCAAGCTATGGCCTTATGCAGGTGCTTTATACGACCGCAGTGGAACTGCAGGGATGGAGAATTGGGCAGGGAGGCGCAGCTCGCCACCCAGCTGATCTGCTAATCCCTAATGAAAGTCTTGATCTAGGCGTCGGATATGACGCGAAAATGGCGAAAGAAAGAGTTGGCATTCAAGAACATTATTCTTTAAAAGCTGATCTGGAAAGTGATTTTATCAAGACTTTTAATCAATACAACCATAATAGTGACGGCGGAAGCTATGGCTTTGATGTTATGGAAAGGAGCCGTTCCTTTAAACCTTGTTGAGTCAGGAGGATGCTATGAGAAAAAAAAATGCCTTCATTTCAACAATTTTTTGTCTTTTGCTTTTGTTTACCTTTAACCCTTGCGCCCAAATAACCGATGAAAAAGCCGCCTCTCTGGCAAATCAGTTCTTGCCGCCGGCAATTTTTAATTATATTCAATTCTCAAAAGGAAATTCGTGGCTTGAATCGGCAATCGCGAACCCATTGCTTGAAATTCAATTAAAACAGGCTTTGCAATATCTGGCCTTTAAAATTCCCAATGACAGCTCGCAATATGTTCTTCTTGGGTGGTCTAACTATGATCAAGTATATTGGAGGCTATTAAAAAGCCCCGACAACGGCGTGACTTTCACAATGGTACAGGATTCAGAAATATGGTACGATGCCTTTCCTTACGGTTTCTCTCTTAGGGCTCAAGATCTAACAAATGATGGAATCCCTGAAATTTTGATAGAGCATGCGCAGGAACGTTTGACTGTTTTAACTTGGCGAAATGAAAAACTTGTTTGCATCACACCCGGCACGGAAAAAATAATAAATGACAAATATGGTTTTTTTGCTACGGATCTTTGGACATCAGACGGCATTTCCCTTATTGACTATGACGGCGATAATGTGGCCGAGATTCTTGTGCCCACATATTTTGCCTTGAAATGGCCTATTGGACCCGATGGAAAGGAGGATTCCAGTAGCGGCAAAATCGGCGTTCCAGAAACCCCCAACCGCCTATACAAATTCAATGGCAATAATTACTTCTTGTGGAAGGAGTTTCCTTGGTCCAACGATGATCCGTTTCCTTTAATTGTTCCATCAATAGGTATTTTTCATCCTGGAACAATTCCACTTTCGGAACTTTCATCGCCGGGAAATGGCGAACTTCGATTGTTTGTTAGCCACCCGGGAGCGAGAAATACTGTCGAGGATATAGAAACTTCCTCATTAAAATTCAAAGATATTGCAGCCTCTTTCAAAAAACAGTGGAAAAACAACAAGCAACCTGACACCACATCAGCAAATTGGGAGTGGATGGCCTGCCCCGTAAGGTGCACTGAATTGAAAAATCAAGGCGAATGGAACCCCTCCCCCGAAGATCCATATTTTCCATCTCCGGATGAGAGGACAGAATTACATTTTGTTGGTCCCTATCTTGAATTCCGCATTCCGAAAAGTGCGGTTTTCCCTTACCTGTATAAAACGGCAAGCACTGCCTTTAACAAAGAACCTGATAGAACGGAATATTTCATTTCTGTTCCCATCTCCGGCAAAATGAAAAACGGAAAGCTTTTATCTGTTTCCGC
>DYKF01000298.1 GCA_020722745.1 Caldithrix sp. | reverse complement strand
GATTTGGAGAAACCCCGGGTTTTGTGCAGTTCTTAAAACGCAGCGAAGCTCTGCGGAGTGAGGCTTTTAGAACTGCTAAAAACAAATCCAGTCGCCCCGACCATCGTAATTTTGCTTAGAATAGGGCGACGGATTTGAAGGGTGAAACAAATCTTTGAAATTCAAAACGATGTGGGGTGCAAAAGTTAAGAAACACATAAGACTTTTCTGAGGAAAAAAGTACGAAAGAAGGATCGCTTTCGGCTTTGATTCCTTGCTCGCGCGCACCGAAGAATAAAAGGCGCAGGGACATTCCGAAAGAACTTGAAACCTTAGCCCATTTTTATGGAGGTTTCAAATGAATTTGTCTTGCTGCCTTTCCTCCCCAAAAAGTCTCAAATGTTGTGGACTTCTACAGTGGGGCGACAACGAATATGGGCAGCTGGGAACCGGCAGAAACATCGAAGAACTGGCGCCTGTTCAGCCTTTGTTGCCTTCAGATGTTTCTTTAAAAGCCATAGCCGCGATGCTGACCACACACTTGCCGTTGACTCGGATGACAGGTTGTGGGTTTGGGGAAGAAACAATTACGGGCAGCTTGGAATAGATTCAAAATCAGACATCTTTTCACCTGTGTCAATTAGCAATTTTGACAACGTAACTGCAGTAAGCGCCGGCGCTTCACATTCCCTGGCTCTTAAAAGCGATGGAACAGTTTGGGCTTTCGGATATAATGAATACGGACAGCTCGGCAACGGAACAACCATTTCAGCCAGTAAACCTGTTCAGGTTCAGGGTCTCTCTTCCGTGATAGCAATTGCTGCCGGTTCATCACATTCACTTGCCTTAAAGAGTGATGGAACTTTATGGGCGTGGGGTGATAACCGTTTCGGTCAGCTTGGAAATGGCACATTTGAAGCATCAGCAGTGCCGGTTCAAGTTACCGGTATCTCTTCAGTAAAAGAAATTGCATGCGGCGGTTTTCATTCGCTCGCTATAATAAATGATGGTTCAGTTTGTGCCTGGGGAGACAACTCGGAAGGACAACTCGGAGATGGAACTTACAACGATAGTCCGATACCTGTCAAAGTTATAGCAGACGGGAATGTTAGAACTATTGCAGCCGGATTATATAGTTCATTTGCAGTGGATGAAAACGGCGAAGTGTGGGGATGAGGCAACAACGAGAAAGGGCAGCCTGGTAACATAGAAGAACCTTCTGTTGTTAAGCCGACACATATTAGCAATCTTTCCTGCATTGTCAGAGTTTATGCTGGCCGCGCTCATTCTATTGCCGAAGCCTGCCCCGTTATAAGCCTGTCACCTGCTGCTTTGGCGAACGGAGTTGTCGGTGTTTCTTATAGCCAGACCATTTCCGCAAGCGGGGGGACGGCGCCTTATTCATATACTGTAACTTCAGGTTCATTGCCAGCAGGTTTAAACATTGACGGTCCAACGGGTATTATCTCCGGAACGCCAACAACGGCTGGCAATTCTACTTTTACAATCACTGCCACGGATAGTAATTCATGCACTGGAACAAAAGACTACACAATCAAAATCTGTCCGCTGATTACCCTTTCTCCAGCGTCACCGCTTCCGGGCGGTTCGGTAGGAACTCCCTACAGTCAGACAATAACTGCGGCAGGCGGAACCGCACCTTATGTTTTCTCTTTATCAAGCGGAACTCTTCTTGATGGGCTTTCGCTAAATAGTTCAACAGGCGAAATCAGCGGAACACCGACAACACCGGGAAGCTTTAATTTCACAATCAAGGTAACGGATGCAAAAAATTGCTCGGGATCAAAGGACTACTCGATTTCCGTGATTGTCAATCCGCCCGTGATTGCTAGCGTCAAGGAAATGAGCGACCCTCCTTTCAGGCTTAAGATACTGGGAAACAATTTCCATCCCAGCTGTGTTGTCCTAATTGACGGGGTGGAGGTTCAAACTGCTTATAAAACTAATTACAAAGTAATTGCGAAAAAATGGAAAACTTTCAAGGCACTGCTTCCAAAGGGAGTTCCGGTTCAAATAACCGTTTTAAACAAGGATGACGGCGGCGCTTCCAATGCAGTAACTTATGTTCGGTAGAAAACAGGCTTTTTTCCCATTGAAAGGGCGGGGAAACCCGCCCTTTTTTTGTCAATCCAATAACCTTATTTTAAAAC
>DYKF01000297.1 GCA_020722745.1 Caldithrix sp. | reverse complement strand
GAACTTGAATGCGCCCTTCTATAACCTTTTAAACAGCACTGCATGGCACGAGACGGGCCACCAGCTTCACCTTTTGGACGCCGGGACAAGCGACGGAAGCGGAGGGCTTATGGAAATCGAGGGGCCCCAGAAAAATCTCTGCCTGCCCCGTGCGGATATAAATATCATTCGGAATATTGCTTACCCGAGTTGTTTGAATTAGGAGGATGATATGAAAATCAAAAGTTTGTTATTCTTCGTTTTTCTTTTTGTTTTGGCCCGCCTTACTTACGGCTACAGAGAGGCTCTTCCTTCTGAAGTCCGCATTGAGCTTTCTTCGGACAAGACTGAATATGCCCTTTACGAGCCGGTGGTTCTTCATCTGACGGTTACATACTTGGGAAATTACACCAGCAAGGAGATAAATTCTGATTTGGAAAGGGTTGTTTTTGGATATTATCCGGTTTGGGCAAATGGCCCTTTTAGGCCAGTAGCCCATACGACAACTCCGCCAACTCGCAAGATAGCGGTAATGCCTTTTACCGGTCCAGAAAGGGCTGTGCTTTTGCCGGGAGAATCCTTGGAGAGAGATTTCTGGATATACCCTAACACTGGCTATAGCGTAACCGCATCGCCCGGCGATTATGAGGTTTGGATCGCGCCGGAAGGGGATTGGGTTGATTCTAACAGACGCTTTGAAAGCAATCATCTCAAGATAAAAGTTGTTGAGCCTCAAGGCAAGGAAAAAGAAGCGTTTGACTGCGCCAAAACGCCTCAGCGGTTGTTGTGCTTAATGAACCATCCTATTGGTACGATGGCCCACATGATGGAAAATGAAGCGAAAGAGATTTATGGACATAGAAATCCCAATTTAACCGAGGCAATCAAATTTTGCCAGATGTTTGTTCATAAGGCGGAAGGTTCGGCTTATCACCCTTTCGCTTTATTCGCCCTATCCCGCGAATACTTTTTCGGTTGGGCAGAAACGCGAAAAAAACCCACGAAAAGAAAGAATACTTTTTCACACGAACCTGACTACGAATTGCTCCTTCAATCCACGGATGAGTTTATCAAAATCTACCCCGATCATCTTCTGGCGGACGAAATTCACTTTTTCAGGCTTGTCGCCCTTTACGGCCTGGGAAAAAAGGAAGAGGCGGCAAAGGAGTATGATCTCATCCACGAAAGACTTGCACCGTTGGAGAAGATGCTCTGGGAGCAGTTTCGACGAACAAAAGGTCAGGAATGGGAGAAAGAAGATTACACCAAGAAACTGGCAGAGGGCCCGCTTTATGTCTTAAGCGCCGCCGAAAAGGTGAAGGACCTTTTCGAGAATATTATGGCAAACGGTGAAAAAAGGAAAACTATCTATGACTTTTCATACATCGAATGGCCTGTTCAAGTCAGGGAGCTTGAAGGCCTGTTCAAAAGCCGCTGGTCGCCGCGATGATAATGGTCCAAAGGGACGACGGAGAAACAACGACAACTTGGCAATATTGAGGCAAAAAATCGAAAGGAGGTTCTCATGATCACGGAAATTCCGAGGGACAAGCTTCTCGAGGAGGGGAAGAAGCTAGGCGCCGAGCTGATGGAAAAGGACGCGACGCAGGAAATTAAAAGGCTGAAGGAGCTTCCCGATTCGGTGAAGGAGTTCTACTTTCAGAAGGGGCTTTTGTATACCGGGCTCAAGATCATCAACAACGCCGGGCACGAGCTTCACTCCGAAGAAGCGGCGCTCGCGGCGAAATACAGCATGGCGATCCTCCACCGCCACGGCGGGAAACAGGAAGAAGAAGCGCCAGAGACGGCAGGCTGATTGTAAAACCCCCTCGATCCCCCTTTGCAAAGGGGGATAAGAGATTGTAGTTCCCACTTTGGTGTCTCGCCCCGCCCTAAACACGGCGGGACCTTTTTTATATCCCCCGAAGAAACATCCTCCCTGCCCTCCTTCAAAGGAGGAGAATCGGGAAACTGTGTTTTTTTGTTACATTCATCCCCCTTTTTCCCCCTTCATAAGGGGGATTTGCTTACAACGAACTTTTTTTAGGGGGATGTAATCTTGACAATATAGTGATTTAGTCCAAAAATATAATTGATGACGAAAAAGATAATTCCTTATGACCCAAAACGATAACGTACACTATTTTTCGCACATTTCTGGAACCCTTTTGTAGAGAAGGGTAA
>DYKF01000055.1 GCA_020722745.1 Caldithrix sp. | reverse complement strand
TAGAAATCAAAGAGGAAACAGATGTCGGTAAGATATTGTCATTCGTAAAAAATTATGGGCAGAAGATCAAAAACAACGCCCCTTTTTCAGAGGAAGAGAAAATTGCTCTTACTATGATTCTTAAAAACTCATATTCTGCCACTGGCACACGAGAAAACAAGTGGAAGAAAGATTCGAAATCTAAAGAAACCTGGAAGGACATCCGCAAAGTTCTTGGAGACAAGATGACCGAAGAGTTAAAAAAGGACCTTACTTCTGGCAATATTAACACAGAAAACGCCAAAAAGGAGACACCAAATGCCTGATAAAATTCCTTCCCCATATAATTTCGTCCCATTGGCGGACAAAGTATTTTTCCCGGACTGGGCTGAGCAGATATCTCAGGACGTTCCGTTTTCAGACGGCATCTCAGGAGAAATCGAAGTCGAAATAGAGGCAAAGACACCGATATATGTCAGAAACGGCGGTGCCTGGACTAAAGAGTCGCGTAACAACCCAGAATATCAATCTCCATTTAAAACCCCGGACGGCAAATACGCTATTCCCGGAACATCCGTCAAAGGCATGATAAGGAGCATCGTCGAAATCGCATCTTTCGGTAAAATGCAGAGAGTCGCGGACCATCGGTATGGATTCAGAGATTTGCATAATCCAGAATATACCTCACAGATGACGAAGCAGGAAAATAACGGTTATGCGCCAAAAGTACGAGCCGGATGGCTAAGCTCAAACCACGATGAGTGGGAAATAGTCCCATGCGACTTTGCAAGAGTAGAGCAAGAAGATTTGGAAAGGTATATCGGCAACAATTCACAATGCTTTGGTAACGATATACCAGCTCCCCAAAAATATAATTTTCTACCAAATACAAAAATTAAATTTGACTGCGGTCAGGTATTAGCACATAGACACACGTGCAAACAGCCTTTAATTTACAGGAAAGCAACAAATATAGGCCATGGATCTACCGAGGGGATTATAGTTCTTACCGGCCAACCCTCGAAGAGAAAGCCCACAGGTTGCACTAGATTCAACAAAAGAACAAAAAGAAACGAAGCATGCTCGCGCGGGAAGCACATGGAATTCGTATTTTTCGCAGAGCAGGAAAATAAAAAGAAGCAAATTCCCGAAAAAGTCCGCAAGGAATTTATCTTCATCCATTCTGATGACAAGGGCAACCCCAACGAAGAGTGGAAGTTTTGGAAGGGGAAAATGGATAATCATAAGAAAGTCCCTGTATTTTATCTGGAAGCCAACGGCGTGATAGAATCCATGGGACTTGCTATGATGTATCGCCTGCCATACAAATACGGGATACATGATGTTTTAAAGCATACCTCGACAGACCATCTTTCCGAAAAAATGGATATGGCTGACTTGATATTTGGGGCAATAAACGACAAATCTTCTGCAACTGCATTGCGCGGCAGAGTGCAGTTCGGACATTTTATTGCTGAAGGAAATCCCTTGCCAATGAACTTGGTGACAACTGTCCTCGGTAGTCCCAAACCTACCTTCTATCCGAACTACATCGAGCAGGACATCTCGAACAAAACGACAGGGCAGATTGCAGGAGACTTCAAGACCTACAACCATAAAGAGGCGAAACTTGCCGGATGGAAAAGGTATCCGACAAGGAATGATGACTTTGTTCCAAATCCCCCCAGAGCCCCCACTCATGATGTGGAGACTCAGTTTAGTCCTCTTCCTAGTGGAAGCAGATTCAAGGGGAAAATCCGTTTCCACAATCTTATTGGGAACGAGCTCGGCGCGATTATCTGGGCTTTGACTTTTGGCAAAAATGACAGACTTAGGCATAAGCTCGGAATGGCCAAGCCATACGGATTTGGTTCCGTCGATATCAGGCTGATTGCCGGCAGAACGATAAATGCCGAAGGCACCGCTGTTGACCTTTCCAGTTGCCTGGATTCCTTTGTCGAGATGATGGGAAAGAAAGTCCCAAATTGGTCTGACACGGATCAAATCAGGCATCTTCTTGCAATGGCGGACTCCCAAAAGGCTCTATCGCACGACTTTGCTTATCCCGTTTTGAATCCTGACACAAGAACAAATCATTTCGCGGACTTTAAAGGAGCCAACTACAATCTGAAACTTGCCCTGATTCCATATGCCGAAAAGACCATTCGCACAGAAAAAAACACTGGGCTTGAAACCGGAATTTTCACGGATAAGTCAAATACTCCAAAACTCGAACTCGATCCTGCCGCAAAGTTCCTTGAAAAATGGAGAAAAACTCCGAACAGTAGCGCAAAAAATTTGAAAAAGGATTTGAAAGACATTAACGCGCTTACGCAAAAGGAATTCGAAGATATCGGGAGACTGCTGTCGGGTAGGCAAGATTACAAAAACAATCTAGCTCAAGCCACCAGAGACTACAAGCAGGAATACGAGAAGCTGAAAAATAAGATAACTAAATAGGAGGAAAGATATGAGTCGGACAGCGTTAATTCAGATCGTCAGCGAACAGACGATGCAGAACATTCTGCCGGCGCTCGCCATCAAGCCGGAAAAACTTTTTCATCTTACAACAGAAAAGGTCACACATAAATCGGCGCATATCGTCGAGGCTTTGCGGCAGTCCGGATTGAAGGTGCAGGTCGAGAATATCCCTTTGTCAACTGTCCCGACTATTCCCGAGGTATCTAAGCTAGTGCAAGTGCTCGACGAGGAGATCAGAGACAGTGGAGCAACAACTGTCGTCAATTTCACAGGTGGGACGAAGATAATGTCAATCGGCGCCCATCAGGGCGCTTGTTCGGCAAAAATCCCCTCAATTTACGTTGACACCGAACACGGAACCTTCATTGACGGAAATTCGGGGATCGCTCTCTCAGAACTCATAGGTACGGATTTCAGTATTACTCGATATCAGCGCCAAATTACGGTCAATACGGTGGCAGTCGCAAACGGATGCGAAAGGGCCACAGGAGGTAAGGACTGGAAGAAATATCTGGAAATTGCCGAGTTTCTGCTGGGTAACCCTGAGATCGAGAAAAACGCATGGGAGGGAATTATGGGGGCAAATGGACTTTGCCCAAGGGGTTTTACACCGCGTAGGGCAATTGAATGGTTAAATCTCCTCGATAAAAAGATCAAACTGCCATCGGAGCTTACCCGATATATCGAAAGATCGGGACTGTTAGATGTAAGCTCATCTAGCGTCAGTCTCAAGGACAGTTATCGACACCATCTGGAAGAACTTGCACAGAAATTTGACCCGGGCAGATATTTCAAGCTTATTCCTGAACTTTCATTTCCTATTAACTTCCTAAGCGGCGGATGGTGGGAGGTCGCAGTAGTTGCACATGCGGATAAAAGTGGGTGTTTCAGAGATATTAGATGGTCTGCCGATGTAGGGTTCAGACAGAAAGGTACTGATATGGAAGAAGATGTCCTTGCGCTTCGCGGAGTAAACCTCGCATACTTCTCCTGCAAGCGTGGTGGAGACAAGTCCAAACTTTCACGCCTCCTCGAAGAGGTGGATGCAAGTGCACGAAGAATCGGCGGAGCCTTCGCTGAAAAGTACATCGCCATTTACACAGAGCCTTTTGGAATGCAGAAGACTAGACTTGAACAAAGAGCAAAACAGCTTAATATCAAGATACTCACACCGTCGCTTCTAAGAAATCTGAGCTGTTTCTCCTGAAAAAAATAACGAGTAGTGGGATTTATGAGCAATCTCTTCATCGCCGTGGCGACTGGGCAGAATGTCGCGAACATCCCGCCGATGCTCCAACTAGGCAAGGCGGGAGATTCTGTCTTATGGATTCTTAGCCCTCAAGCGAAGAAGGCTAGATATCACCTTGGAGCTTCGGAAGTCCTTAAAAAACGTGGCTTCCAAATACTTCCTGCCGTGGAGATATCCAACATAAACAATCCGCGCGAGATTATCCTAAAGTCTCCAGAGCTAAGGGAGATATCATCAAACTTCGCCCAAAGCTATATTATACTCAATGGAGGACAAAAACTCACCCCCATTGCTTTGATCGCCATGTTGAGAGGAAAAGAGGCCATTTCCAATGCCGCGCTACTATATGGTCAAGCTCAACCGGCGGAATTATGGTTGATCAATCCTGAAAATTTGCAGATTACAACGCTACAATATGAGAAAGACATATCTTTGAGGTTCGAGGAATTCCTTGAGATAAACGGCTACAAAAAAACAAGACCAGAATCGGAGGCACTGTGCTGGTCTTTTCGAGGCGCAATCAAAAACGGATGCAACGAGACTCCGCGCTATCCCGAGAACTTTGAAGATATCAACAAGTTGCATTCTTTACATTACATGGCGGCAAAAATCCCCGAAGGTAAATTTCCTCGCCTTTCCTTTGACGACTGGGAGTCCGCTCAAAACAAGGAGATTTTTAGGCAATGGAGAACCAATTCGCTTTCGTTGATTGGAAAATGTGATAAATGTGATTGCCAGGATGAGTTCAAAAATCTCTACGGAATTACTCTTGCAATGTGGGGGATAAAGGGCCTGATGCCAAAATATGAGTCATTGGACTATGAAAAAGAGTTCAAACCAATTCTGGATAAGGTATCAACAATGAAGGCTCGAAAATCTGATGCCCTAAGGTGCCTTTACTCTCAGCTCGCCCGTCGTTGCGAAAAAATAATCAGAGATTCAATGCGCCAGAAGCTCGGCATTCCGAATCTTGACGCAAATCTTGGTTTCGCTTTCGAAGGCGCAGTGAAAGATCGTTTGGTTAAGTGGCTAGAAATTAACAAGCAGTATGTTCCCATTACCGAACTTTGGGCCAACGTCAGCATAGGAAGAGAGGGGGCTACTGAAGCAGAAATTGATCTTGGTTTGCTCCTTGCAAATGGTATATTGATACACTTGGAGTGCAAGGCGGCAAACGCCGAGGTCAAGGATATTGACGCACGACTTGCCAATCTGCACGCGGTATTCTCCCAGCTTGCAGTTCTCTGCCTTGTCTCTCCAGCTTATAGTCAGGCATCAAACGAGCATTGGTTTAAATATATCGAGGAAAAGATATGGCCGAAATTCGAAAAATTCTCAAAAGTCAAACTGCTGAAATTTACTCTGCCAGCCCAGCCCCGTTCATATGAAAGAAAATCTTCTTCTGGAATTCCAAACATTCCTCCAAGAACAATTTCACTTGAAATAAAACCATTTGAGGAGTCGCTTAACGAACTCATAAAACCATATTGCCAATAAAAGGAGTCCAATGACAGACAATGAATTTTTGAAAATGTTCAATTTGCTCTATGACTATCTTGCTGGCTCCTTATGGAGAGTCAGGGAGGACTTATGGACAGCAAAAATTCCCGATTACACTGGAAGTAGTAAGTCTTGGCACCCCGCGCTTTCCATTCGGAAAAGGCCTCTGATATCCTTGGAAAGCATTCCAATGCTCTACGGGACTTCTAGCGAATCAGGAGGGAGGATAAGGATCAAGGGGATATCTGCGGAGTATGGCCCCGAGCACATCACACACTTCGGCAAGCGGCTTGTTCCTTTCTCCCCTGCAGACTTCACTTGTACTGCCAAGAAGTCTGGGCGACTTACAGGCAGGATGTCAGACATAAAGCCTGTCAGCGTCAATTTCGACAAGAGGCGAATCACGGACGACGAAATGAAGCAAGTTGAATTCTGGATGAAAATGAGAGGGCTGTGGAAATGAAACAAGTTTTGAAGTCAAAGTACCCGGATGGAGAAAGGCTGGCCGCCTGGATGGAATGGAAAAACCTCTGCGATATCGAAAAATGCACTGCAGAAACACAGGAAATTCTCCGATATCATGCTGAATCAAATGTGGCACGCTATCTCGCCAAATTCCCTGACGTGTCAAGAATTTTTAAACGTGACGACAATTGGGAACTCTTCGAGAACCATGTGCTCACGACTTCCTACAAGATGGGGAGCAAAACATTTGGATCTCAGCTTATAGGTAAGTCTTACAAAGATGGTATATTCTACAAGGCTGAAAAATCTGAAGATCCGCCGCTGAAAGTGTTCTCAGGCGAGTTCAATGCGATCATGAGAAATGTAATTAAAAACGTTTGTCCAGAAATATCGGAAGAGATCGATAGGTCGAGCAAGAAAATATATATTAGTTCGTTGGACGAAAAGGTTTCTGATGATTCCGACACGACTTATGGTGATTTAATTCCCTCAGAAGAAGTCTACGACCCATCCGAAGAAAGCAACTTGAGTGATTTGAACGATAGGGCATCGGAACTGGCTCCGCTGATTTTCAAAAAACTTTCAGTTCTACAGAGAACCGCTCTTTTGGCTGAGGCAATCGGGATAGGGCGCACCGACGGATATCTTTGCAAATTGCTCAAAATAAGCGACTCTACGCTGAACGACCACTTTAACAGGAATATTCCCAGAATAATGCTAAAAGTTATTAAGGAAAACACAGTGGGATGGGATGATTGGAGTAATGGAGCCGACAAAATATCCGCTCGACAACTTGTTCTTGAAACAAGAAGTGCGCTGATGGAATTAATTTATTCGTGGAGTTCTTCGGAAAAAAACTGTGAGTCGCTCTTAGCATACATCAAGGAGAAGCAAAAATTACAGGATGATGAGGTGTAGAATGAAAAAGTTGCCTAAAATAAAAACAAAACCCGTTTCTGAAAAGCGCAAAGAACGTCTGTTAAGATGGTTCTCTATGCGTAAGGCAGAAAAACAGCTTGAGGCATTGGATTCTGCTATCGAAGAGAAATACGATGCCTCCGTTCGTATTCCGGAGGGGAAAAATTTAGTTCGTCACTTTGACAATTCTGTCGAGATCGGCCAGATTCGTCTCATGGATCCGACTTGTGTGCCAGATCTGAACCGCCCTCTCTATTACGCTGTTCTTAGGAGGTGGGATGATGATTACATGCTTATTGCCCCATTCTCGACTTTCTCCGAACCGGCGACGACTGGAGAATTACTTACAGGTATCAAGAATTTTGCTCTTGCGGTCCTTCAGGTCTGGAACGCGAGGACCGTTCCACTCCATTTTCTTGAGAGGGGATGGCTGGTTTCGAAACTTGACGAAAGCGTCTCAAAAGATGCCTTATCTGTTTTTGCTCACATATGCGGAGGAAAGTCCATTTCCGATGAACTTCGTGAAAAAATAGGATTTCCTATAATTCATCCTGACGATCCTCGGATCGAGTATCAATCTGAAGAGAGAGCTATTTTGGGGAATCTTGAAGCGATGATTTCCAAATATGAAGAGGCAATAGACCTTTCGCTTTCGACGAAACAAGTTCCTTCTCTGCTTAAGTTCATTCGCGAGCTTAACCTTGCTGCGGCGGCGGAGGATGAAAAACCGGTTCTGACAAAAGGCTTCGTTCTCCCACGTGAACTCATATCGGCTGAAGGAGAGGCATTGAATATATTTCTAAAGGATAGAAAGCATATCGAGAGCTTTAATGATGCAGTCTGTTCGAATTTCGTGCCAGGATCCCAAATAAGCAATTTGATATGGAAGTTCCGACAGACATCACATGGTAAGCTCAAAGATGGTATGTCCTTCATTGTCATGACTGCAGCCAAATGTGAGAAAATTGCTTTAGGAATCGTTCATGAATATGAAGGATGCCTTTTCGCAAAGATTACACGGATACTGAATGATCAGGAGCCGTCAATAGAATCAACCGATGAAATATTCATGATTGTGTTTGAATGAGTTTGGATACTCCATTTATTTGCGATCTTCATGCTCTCCGCCTCAGCAAAGAGCCAGAGCATCTTAGAAGAGTGCTTTTTCGAAGATTTGGAGACATCTACTCATCCCTTGATGAACGAGCCTCAGATATTATAAAAATCTATGATTCAAATATTCCCACCGACATAAAAAAAGAATGGATATCATTTATTTCCGAAGAGATTCTACTTGCACAAATAGATGGGAAAGTCATTCCTGGTTCGCTTTTGGATATTTTCTCCTCGCTAAGGCCTTTAGGTGACTCATGTCCCGCACTAGGAACGCTGCTCAAGCTGGAAAAAGCCTGCTCAACCTTTCCATTGAAGACCGATGAATCGCCATCCTCAGCAAGAATATGGATATTTAAAGCAGATACTAAATCTAAATGTCAATTTTCAGATATTTCTGAATCACTGGATGGCTTTGATGATATTTTCTCGAAAGGGGCCAATTTGTTCCCGATATTGGTACCAGAGACTGAGGGGAAGTTTTATGGCAAATCCTGGCAGCTTGCGGCAAGTATTGCGATCAAGGCTATTGGGGAGGGGAATCCTAAGCATCTGCGCAGCCTGGCGCTCGACTGGATCGCCACAGGAACATGCGATGGAGAGAGAACTGGCTATGTCGAACTCGGCAATAAGCTATCTCTGAATTTTGGGCGGCATAGGAGCTGGATTATCCCACGCGAAAATGTAAAAGAGATTCCTCCAGCTCTGCATAATATGTTCATACGCTCGGCAAACACCTTGGATGACGCTTGGAATACTATCATCGGCAAGTCTCACAAAGAAGGCTATCCGCTGAAATGGAGCGAAATGAGCAAAAAATGCGAAGAGCTTCATATCACTTTTGGTGGAGACATTAAGGCCGCAGTAATGTCTGTCCTTCTGCTGAAGCCGAAAACAATAGTCCCTTGGCTTTCGGAGAGCGATATGTCGAAAAAATCTTTCGAAAATTTCAGGCAGGTGATTGATTCACTTCATTTTAAATCTATCATTCATGAACATACGGAAAAAACAGTTATTTCCTCCTCAGACCTCCATCTTAGCGAAAAGAGGCTTATGGCTCATTTTGAAGGAAAGCCGTCAATCTATGTAATATTCAACATCACGTCTGGCAATCGCTTAATGAGTTATGCGGTTCAATCCGTGGCGCGATTATATCCAAATGTTCATTTGATTTACCGTGAGGCCGAATCTCCCCAGGGTCAGTTCGTGTATTTCAACTACCATGACTTTCCCCCTTATTCAGGGATAATCACGGCTAATAATTTACCTCCTACAAAACACAACTGGGAATATTTGTCTTCCAACAAAAAAGAGGATAGGTTCAAAAATGGCGAAGAATTTTTACGAAGACTCAAAATCAGGAAAGACCATCGTTCACCCCCCAAATGAACATCTAAATCGAGAATGGATGATTCGAGGCCAGGAGTCAAGGATACTACTTACAGACAGATGCAACTACCGCTGTCTTTTCTGTCACGGGGAAGGTGTGGAGCTATCCAAGGGACCCATCAAGGACAAGGACGAAAGCTCCACATTGAAAGTCGTCGAAAAAATACTGGATAAGGGATGCACCGATATAACTCTTACCGGAGGGGAGCCTCTGCTCCGCAAGGAACTTGTCCTCCAAATACTAGAGTTTGCCAGCAATGCCAATCCGCTCTCAAAAGTCACGGTAACTACGAATGCTTCACTTTTAGATTCCTCATGGATTGAGAAGGCGGCGAAGACAGGCAATATCAGATTGAATGTTTCATTGCACAGCGCAGATTCAGATATTTACATGAGACTGACCGGACAGAAGGTTTTCCAGCTTGCTGATATAAAGGAGAGGCTCTCGCAGGTCTCCGCCGCCCGTATTCCTTTCAAGATCAATGCAGTGGCGATGAGGAACATGAACATGACTCGGGAAGGCGTGGTCGGACTCGTTGATTTAGCCCAATCCGTCGGGGCCGGAGCTCTCAAAATCATCGAACTGCTTGTTATGGAGAATCATGAGGAGCTCTTTGATGACTTCATATCTTTGGACTCGGTCAGGGAGTTCATTCCAAAGGGCTTTGTATTCACCCGGAAGAATGATCGCAGGGACGAATATACCAGCGAGGATTCTAATCTTAAGATAGAACTACAGAAATGCAGATGCCGTTTCGGATGCCGGAGCTGTCTTTCGCACATAACATCATGTTTCAGTTCCGACGGGAGCTTCTGGCCCTGCTTCGAGTTCAGCTCAAGCCGTTTCAATATCGTTGAAGGCTCCCTTGATGATGCTATGGACAAGGGCATGAAGGTTCTTGTATCTATGGCTGAAAAGTTCGGGGATCAGTCCCCGTCTCTTGTGAAGGATATAATCTTGAAGAGTTCGAAGAGGGAGGCCTATTTTTTCGTTGATGATCCGGGACAGCTCGCCACTCTTCTCTCACAGTCCGAAAAAATCGGCAAAGTGTCTTTCACCGACATACACCTCTGCCCGTCAGATGGCCGTCGGGCCAGCACAGTTGCCTATAAAAAGGGTCGGACATTCAGGTCCGTAAAAATAAGGGTCCATGACGGGGACAGGGAGAATTCCCGTCTGGTGATCAGCGACATTGGGATCTCCAGTATGTCCGGCATATATGCTAGCCGGACAATGTTCCTTGATCCCGACAGGTTCCCCATGACAGGCAGCCCGGAATTCATTCTCAAGACTATGTCGAGGCTGTCTTGGAAGACGCTAAGGAGCATATCTGTTTCTGGCGACTCGTATCGTCACTCCATCTCCGGATTGACATTTTCGTGTGCAAAAGTGAATGGCGCTTTGAATACCATATGTTTTGAAATAATGGATCAGTCTCAACTATCAGCTCTCGCTAAAATTATCAGAGGATTCCATGGCTTACGCCCTATGAAGAAGCCATTTTTTCTCTCAATATAGCCCTTCCGTCCGGAATTTTGCGTCCGCTCTCCGCTTATAATCTTACATAAGACAAGGAGATTGGCATG
Organism: Caldithrix sp.; assembly: GCA_020722745.1. Classification (GTDB taxonomy): domain Bacteria; phylum Spirochaetota; class Leptospiria; order Turneriellales; family Turneriellaceae; genus DYKF01. Next base: position 4,081 of record DYKF01000055.1, on the reverse strand, counting down.
CAGTATCTTGCGGCATACGACATATCTGATCCAAAGCGCCTCAGGAAAGTCGCGAGGACATTGAAGTCCTACGGCATCAGGGCTCAGAAGTCTGTATTCGAATGCTCTCTTCCGGAAAGCAAGGCGGAGGAGATGATGGAGAAAGTTGACTCTATAATCTCTGATGATGCCGACTCCTTCCGCATGTATCCTCTCTACAATGATGCCATATACCGTCAATGCGCCCTCGGCATGGCCCGTATCAATCAGTTCCCTGGACACTATGTGATATGACAGCGCCGGAAATTTTATCCGATCCTGGCTTAGCAGGTATTAGAAAGACAGGAGTGTTCGATGAAAACTTTACAACAGGACAAGTTTTCCGATCTCGTTTCAGAACATTCTCTTTTCAGTGCCTGGACCAAGGTTGCATCCCACAGCTCATCTCCTGGAACAGACGGGATGACGGTCGAAAGATTCTCCAGGAACTACGCCTCTGAGATTTCAAAGCTCCACGAAGATATCCTTTCGGGCAGATACCAGCCAAGCCCTCTCATGATATTCTCGAAGAAGAAAAAGGATACCGAGTCCTTCCGCGAACTTGCCATACCGTGTATGAGGGACAAGATTCTTGCAAGGGCTTTGTCCGACCAGTTGATCTCAGATTATGACTCCCAGCTTGCGCCGCAGAGCTACGCTTATCGTCCTCGCAAAAGCGCGGTGGCGGCAGTTGCCGCAGTTCAGTCTTGCATCTCAAGGAAGAAACCCGGGTATGCAGTCAGGATAGATGTTAAGGAATTCTTCGACAGCATGGATCATGCCGTGCTCGGACATGTTCTGCATGATTTCGGGCTTGATCGCAGGACTCTCAACCTTGTCATGGCGTTCGCGAAAAATCGTCGTTTCGACGGTGTCAAAATCTACCCGTCAGAAGTTGGTGTCCCGCAGGGGATCCCTCTCGCTCCGGTAGTCTCCAACATGTATCTTGACGGTTTCGACAAGGTGCTCTCCGCCACTGGCGCTTCTTTCGTCAGATATGCCGATGACATGGTGCTTTTTGCGGAGGACGCGGATGAGGCTGGCAATTTCCTCAATCTTGCGTTGCGCGAGCTCGGAATACTCAAGTTATCCCATTCTGTGAACAAGACGAGGATTTACCGTATAGACGATGGTTTTATCTTCCTTGGTTTCGTCTTTAACAGGTTCGGCAAGGCACCGTCCAAGGAGGCGATCGAAAATCTCTCGGCAAAACTTAGGCAGACCAGGCTTGACGATGAAAGCATGGAGGAATACGAGAAGCGCAGGGAGGCCATCGAGAGGGGATGGCGCAACTATTTTGAGAAGGGCGCGGATAAATCTGTAGATTCATCTGTCGGAATCAGCAAGGTTGCTCAAGATATTCCAGAGGATGATCCGCATTCAGAAGTCCCGCATGAAAGAATTGATGGGGCTTCCAAAGAAGAAAACGGTGCAGTGCCTCCGCCGGAATTGGGAGCCCCCTCCGCTTCGGATACCGGACCGTTTTCATATTCCGAATTTGTCCAGCAGATGGACCTGCTGGTGGAGTCGGGTCGCATATCCATGGCAGCAACAAAAATACGCAGAGTCATTTCGGACGAGGACATAGCCATCTCCAGGGATCAGCGTCGCTCGCTGACATCCATGCTTGCCGATTCATACGAGAAGCTCGGGCTCTCCGGAGCTGCTGCTGCATGCAGGCATTCATCCGGAAGGACTCCCAAGCCTCTTGAAGCGCAAGAACATTTCGCCGGATCCCATAGCTTCTCTGCGGCCGATGTCAGCGCATGGATGGATATATTTGGCTCCGACCAGACAGTATTCAACCAATTTGTGGACAGTCTCGGAAGGCATGGATACAAGCCCGCTCCGCACAAGCTGACACCAAACTATCTGGAAAGCCACTGGAGAGGAGCTTCCACCATATCGGTTCAGGTCGCCGACAGGAAGGGGCTCTGCCGCTTTGCCGTCCTTGACTTCGATGTTTCAAGAAAGAGCATCGAAGAGCTCCCGCAGGCTAAGTTCGAGAAGATAAGGCAGGATCTCTTGCTCCATGGCAGGTCCGTCCAGGATAAGGCGTTCAAGTCGGGGCTTAACGGGATACTCGAAGACTCCGGATACAAAGGATACCATCTTTGGTTTTTCTTCAGTAAACCTCTCAGCGCAGAGTTCGCATCCGAATTTCTTAAGGAACTCGTGCGCATTTCTCCGAAGCCTCCGGAAGGTGCGCACGTGGAACTCTTCCCTGTGGCTGCGAAAATCGCAGCGGAGGATATGAATTCTAGGATAAAGATGCCTCTCGGCTTGCATAGGCTCTCGGGACGGCGCTCAGCCTTTTTGATGCCCGACGGAAGCCCGGTCGCAAGGCAGATACAGTTCATATCCACCCGTTCGGCTAGGAATCAAGAATCAGCCGTCAGAAAGGCAATGGCGGCATGGCGCGTATCCGAGAAATACAGGGGGGGCGGCTCCGCCGCGTCCGGGAGAGTCTCCGAGCTGCTATCCAAATGCAATATGCTGAACGCGATAAGGGGCAAGGCGGAGTCCGAAAAATTCCTTTCACACTACGAAAGAATAGTCATAAGAGGAATTCTATCACCCCTGGGAGAAGAGGGGGTGGCGGAAATTCACCGCATATTGTCGAACTGCGACAACTACAGCCGAAAAATAACCGACAAGATGCTCTCCGACAGGCGGGACCACTTTCCGATGGCATGCCACAAGATAAGGGAGATCCTCGGCGACTCCTACACTGAAGTCCAGTGTTCATGCTCCTTCAAAAAGAGAGCCGGACAATATTCGCATCCGCTTCGTCACCTCGATGCGGCGCCCGTATTCGATGTTAGAAACATGCAGGTGTCAAAACCTAGGCTAAAGCCTGCCAAGAATTCAGACAATCCGGAGCCTGTCCAGCCGAAAGAAATTCCTCAAGCGCCAGTTCCCAGCGGTGATTATGCTGCATCAATCGAGCCAGAAATAATAAAGCCAGCTCCTTCGCAGAATATAGACGCATCTTGCAAGGGGAGGGATCCAGACATCCAGGAGCACAAGGGAATGCTGAATCTGAACATCAAGCTGGGCTCTTGGAGCTTCTCCATGGATTTCGGGAAGCTTGTCAAACAGAAAGGACAGGGGGGCTGACATGAGCGTGATCTACATATCCGAGCAAGGCGCATATCTGAAAAAGTCGTCCGGAACATTCGTCGTCCTTCAGCATGACGAAGAGATATTCTCCATACCGGAGAACATCGTGGAGAGATTTGTCATTCTCGGAAATGTTCAGGTCTCCACTCAGGCGATGAATGAAATCATGGCCAAGGGCATAGAAATCGTATTCCTGTCCCAAAACGGAAGATTCAAAGGAATGCTCCAGCCCGGATACCCCAAGAACATCTTCGTTAGGCTCTCCCAGTATGAATCAGCCCTCGATAGAGGTTTAACCCTCCAAATAGCCAAACACGTGGTGAAGGAGAAAATAATCTCCCAATCCGAAACGCTTAGGAAATGGAAAGAAAACGGCTGGCTGTCCAAACGAAGGAAGGAATTTCCTGATCTCGATCTAATGGAGCTGCTTGAGAGGGCAAAGACTTTGGAGACGATAATGGGGATTGAGGCGTCTTCCGCGAAAAACTATTTCATTTCACTCGGTCAAACTGTGCCCCCTCCTTTCCAGTGGAAGGGGAGAAATCGTCTTCCTCCGCTTGATCCTGTCAATGCGCTCTTGTCTCTCACCTACATGATGGTTCTCGGGGAGATCGTCTCCTCATGTTACGCACATGGCCTTGATCCTTTCATCGGCTTCCTTCATCACCTAGACTATGGCAGACCCAGTTTCGCGCTCGATGTGATCGAACCGCTTAGGTCTCGATATTGCGACCATTTTGTCTTGAAGGCGCTCAACTCCGAACACTTCTCCGAGGATGACTTCATGTTTTCTGAAAAAAACGGATGCAGGCTAAAGTCAGTCGCCTTCAAAAGGTATTTGAACCTGTATTCAGAAAAACTGCTTGGGGAAAACGGCAGGGCTCTTCCACTAAGAACATGCATCAAGAAATCCCTCCAGAACATCAGGGATATATTCGCC
>DYKF01000054.1 GCA_020722745.1 Caldithrix sp. | reverse complement strand
AGGGGATGGAGGAAGAAGATGTGGAGAGAGTCGTTTCGGCAGTCAAGGGGTTCGCTAATGGAAGATAAAGGAGTGGTTGTGGTTGGCGCAGGAACGCATTCCGCAATGGTTGTGGAAATGCTCGAACTTTGCGGATTTTTGATCGTCGGATTAACAGATCAATCCGAACGGAAATATGGGGAAAATGTCTGCGGATATACTGTCCTAGGCGGAGACAATATTCTACATAAGTTACGTGCGGATGGAGTTGCCCATGCTGTGATTGGGATTGGAAGCACTGGAGCACCATCATGCGCGCTGAGAAAAAAAATATTTGAGGCACTGATTTTGTTGGGGTTCTCAATTCCAAATCTAATTCACCCTTCCGCCACGGTATCTAAAAGGGCGTGTATAGGACGCGGTGTCCAAATACTCGCCGGAGCCGTTATTCAGGCTCAAGCTAAAATATTAGACAACGCACTGATAAATGCAGAAGCTGTTGTAGAACATGACTGCGTGATATCAAACAACGTTTCGATTGGAAGCGGAGCCGTGCTATGTGGGGGGGTATTCGTAGGGGAGGGAAGCCACATAGGAGCCAACGCGTCAGTTAGACAAGGAGTAAGAATAGGAAAACAATCAACGTTAGGAATGGGGGCGGTTGCAATCAGGGATATCGAAGATTTCTCTACCGCAATCGGAGTTCCGGCAAAAACAATAGAAAACAGGGCAAACAAAGATGCGTAATAAAAATTTCAGAGATTTTTGTGTATCAAAGAATATCTCGTTAGTTGATGCCATGAGAAAAATGAACGTAAACGGCCAGAGAACTTTATTTGTAGTGGATGAAGAAATGAAAATCCAGGGTTCTCTCTCTGCTGGAGACATCAGGAGATGGATACTAGACAGCGGAGGGAAGCTCGATACAAATATCAAACATATTGTAAATATCCACCCGATTTTCCTGAGGTCCGATTGCAGTCAAGAAGAGGCCAAACAGAAAATGCTTGAGCATGACATAACGATTCTTCCCGTATTGGATTACGAAGAAAGAGTTAAAAACATACTTCTTTGGACAGACATTTTTGGAAAAATAGAAAAACACAAAAAGATATCCCCCAATATTTCTGTGGTGATTATGGCTGGAGGAATAGGAAGTAGAATGAAGCCTTTCACTAATGTCCTTCCAAAACCATTACTTCCAATAAATGACAAGCCGGTCGTAGAGGTCATAATGGACCGCTTTCATGATTATGGCATAAATGAATTTTTTATGGTGGTGAATTTCAAGAAGGGGATGATAATCTCATACTTTGAAAATACCGATCTGCCCTATACCATTAATTTTGTGGACGAAGGAGAACTCCTCGGAACCTGCGGTGGATTGAGAAAAATAGATCCGGAAAGACTTAGCAAAGACTTTTTTTTGACGAATTGCGACTCCGTTATTGCGGCCGATTTTGAAGAGATATATAACTTCCACACCAACAATATGAATGACATAACGCTGCTCTCAACGATTAGGGATTTTAAAATTCCTTACGGCGTGGTGGATATCTCGATCACTGGAAAGATAGAACGCATAGTTGAAAAACCAACATTCAATTTTCTGGTAAACACTGGAACGTACATAATAAAGAAACGTCTGATTGACACGATCCCACACGGTAAAAAGTTTGAAACTCCAACCCTTATCAACAATGTCATAGGAGCAGGCGGCAAGATAGGTCTCTTTCCATTAACCCCAGAGGCAAGACTCGACACTGGAGAATGGAGCGAATATCATAAAACCTTGGAGGTTCTTGAAAACAAAAACAAGATGAATATGGAAGGATCGAACATTTGATGTTGCATAAAAAAAACACAAACTATCAATTTCCACTTGATGTGGATAGTATTGCTGACTTTAAATCCTTTGATGAGCATTTTTCTCTGCCAGAAAAACCAGAAAAACTTTATAAGCTAAGGGATGATCTGTTTGACGCGTTCTTTAATGTTGTTGCAACTTGCAAGGATCAAGATATAAAACGTATTTTGCTCATAAGAGCCAAGAGCCCCTTTGACTATGTTCGACTCTTTTCTTTTGTGCGCATTAAAGCATATGCTGAAAACATTGGATTCAAAATTAAGAACAGCCAGAAGTCGGTTTTTTACCATACATCCAGTTTGGCAGATTCTCCTTTTGGAAGAGGGCAATGTATAGAACGGATTAAGACACCATCTAGTATGTCTGCCTTGAAAGCGCGGTTTAGAAATTTGCTTTACAACGTGAAGGTCAACGGTTCCCTCTTCTATTTCTTCAATTCATTTCATAACGGAAGACGAATAGCTAACACAAATCCCGGTTCTCTTGATATGATTTATCTCAGGAAACTCAACAAGTCATTCTTCCTATTGAATGAGGCCGAACTGGGAGTCCTGGAGGGCAAATGGGTTGAAAATAACTCCGATTTTGAAAAAAAATTCTCTGGTCTGTCTGATACAATTGCCAACAATATGATCTCTGTCGCTCGTAGCCATGGCATATACCCCTCAGATGAAGATGCCTCGGTTCTCCGAAAGCTGACGTTAACCAGTCTGCAATATGCATTGCTTGATTTCTACAACGTAAGCCAATCATTTGCCGAGAAAATAGGTCCATGCCAGCTTATGGCTGGAACAAATTGTGGCTATTTCAACAGAATGTCAGCCGCTGCAAACAGGGTTTTAGGTGGAGAAAATACTGCCTTTGCCCATGGCAATGAGGTCGGAAGGATTAGAGACATGCGCATAGAAACATCACTGGTGGACGCATTCGCAACCTACAACGCTCAGGCTGTCTCAGACGTATATTCGTGCCTTCAAAAATACACCCAACCAGAGATTGCAACACCAAAAATTATCTCCGTTGACGACGGTCGGCTTTTGGAATTTTGGCAAAAACAATCAAAAAAGGCTGCGCCAAAAAAAGTAAGAACAATAATGATGGTTGGGTTCCCCTTTGATATAAATATGAATATGGATAAAACCTTCCCCGATATCTATTATCTAGACATGGAGATGAAACTTGCAAAGCCGCTGCTAAACGAGGGGTTTCGTATACTTTACAAGATTCACCCAGAGTCACTTGGAATACCTCGTCTAAATGAATTTCTTGCAACCCTAAAGTCTTTTCTCGGACCAGGCTTCGATGTTGTATTAGACCGTTTCGAAAATGTAATCGACATGGCTGACGCATTTCTATTCCCGTTCACAAGCACCACAACATTCAATTTTGCACTCTGCACAAACAAGAAGGTTGTTGCAATTGACTTCGACGAATTTGTGCGACCGTTTTCCAATGAGGCAAGGGCTTTGCTTGCAAAAAGTTGCACTATAATCCCCCACACTTTCGACAATAATAACAGGCTGTCATTCGATACCGACCTGCTAGTAGGGACATTCAAGTCGTGTGCCCCAGATCCAAACACCAGCTTCCAAGAAAAATACATATTCCCATAACAACGGCATTTTGCAAACAATCTTCGTGGGTTTAAATCATGATGAAAAAAATTACTAAAATTTTCAACAACACAACAAGAATTATTCTGAGGACCACGATTGAGTGGCATCTACATTTTCCACTAGTATGCTTATATTCAAGAAAAATCGAAATGGTAAAGCCAAAAAACAATTTTTTGCTTGAATCGAAGCCCGGAATTCTCGCGATCAAAGAGAGATATTTCAGAGGAGATCTAGAAATCCTAGCTAATAGTGGAGAGTTTCGTGTATATCGACTCCCAGCCAAATGGCAGTGGCTTCTGCTTAGGCTCTACTGGGCCGACTTGGACGAAAAGAACATGAGCAATTATTTTCTGTCAACTGACGAAAAAGTCGTAAGGACAAAAAAAAGGCTCCAAAAAAGCCTTGCCATTTTTCTTAAGTCTTTGTTCAAAAAAATGAAAATAGACTGCATAATAGGAGCAAACTTCAACTATATTCAAGACTATGATTTTGGGAAAGCCGCAAAACTAATCAACATCCCTTATATAGTAATCCAAAGAGAAAATCTAGTCGCTTCGAAGGCTACGAAAGATACATGGAGGCAAAGGGCAAGGAAGGTGGGAAGGTTGGATGCCTCGGCAATCATGGTATACAACAGGCACATGAAACAGATTTTGGAATTGGAAGGGGTATCTTCCCCAGACAGAATACATGTGGTCGGTTGCCTAAGAATGGATGACTTTATATCGAAAATAAAGAACCCAGAAAACTCGTACAAAAAATGTTTTTCTAGAGCAACTTTGTTCAGTTTCAACCATCACACTTGCATTTTTGGGCTTTTGTCAGGGAACTACTTTGAGCCAGGTGTTGGGCTATCAGATTTCTTCGAGCATGTCCACTGCTCGTTTGCTCGTCTCGCTTTGGATATGCCGGACAAGGAGTTCGTTATAAAAGTGAAAAAGGACATAGAGGGAATCAATGCCGTAAACAGGGCTCTAAGGAAAAACGACATCCTCCCCGAATCAATGCCAAACTTATTAATAACTGAAACGGCCGACCCGTCTTCGCTAATAATGAGTTCTGATGTGGTTTCTGGATTTGGCTCCATGACCATTCTCGAGTCTGCCGTTGCTGGGAAGCCAGTTATAATTCCATTCTTCGATGAGGCGGCCTACAAACAGTACGAAGACTACATAATATTCAGAGAAGACTTCAAATTCTTCAAGACAGCAACTTCACCTACAGAATACCAAAGAATGATAAAAGAACACCTAGCAACTCCATGCTCAGAGGTTAATCCTGAGCATATTAGGCTCTTCGAGGAATATGTATCTCCTTTTGACACCAACGCTGCAACGCGATATGTTAAAATTATAAAAGATAACATCTTAAAAAGCAAAAATGAATCAATGTAAAATATGCGGTGGTTCCTGTTTGTCCACCTTGTACAATGGTAGGATAAGGCTGGGAAAGTTCAACGAATTATCCCCATCAAATGAAACTGTGCTCAAGTGCGATAGTTGCCATGTCGCTTTCCTCTTGACTGAGAATTTCAAGTATGACTCTGACGAATACAGGCTTGCCGTTGAAGGAGAGGCGTCTCCGTCCTCATATTATAAAACACACGACTCTGAACAATCTGAAAAAATACTTGCCCTGGGAACAGGAGGAGTGAGAGGAAAAACTGTTGCAGATATTGGATGCGGAGCGGGAGCTTTCCTTGACTTTTTTGCTTTGGTCGCAGAACGTACTATTGCTGTTGAACCGTGCCAAACCTTTCATTCCGAACTAAGAAAAAAAGGCCACACTGTTTTTTCCTCCACTAGCGATGCGGTCTCGAGTTGTAGAGAAAAAATGGATATAGTTACATGTTTCGCCGTTATAGAGCATGTACCCGATCCGGTTCACCTCTTACAGGAAATTAGGGAACTTCTTAAGCCAGGCGGACTTTTTGTCATGAGCACTCCCAACAGCTCCGACTGGCTCTTGCAGCTCATTCCAGAATATAGATCCTTCTTCTACAGGAGGGCGCATTCATTTTATTTCAACGACTCAAGCCTAAGAATTGCGCTAGAAAAGGCATTTTTTTCTAACATCAAAATTAAATTTAAACAACAGTATGACATATCCAACTCCCTCACATGGATAAGAGACAGGGTTCCTGGTGGGAACGCAAAGTGGCCATTCCTCAACGCTCTCGATCCTTTGTTCCGCAACCATCTGGAACAGACCGGTATGTCAAATTTTTTATACGCAACCGCCGAGAGGGCATAATGAAAAAAATAACGATTGGGAATCATCGAATTGGAGAATCTGCGCCTTGTTTTGTCGTCGCCGAGATGGGGCTGAGCCACGATGGAAGTCTCGGAGCAGCATATGCATTTATCGATGCCGCCTCTCTGGCGGGCGTAGATGCTGTGAAATTTCAGACCCATATCGCAGAAAGCGAAAGTTCTATTCATGAACAATTTAGGAAAGGAACATTCTTTCCTCAGGACAAATCTAGGTTCGACTACTGGTTGCGCACCAGTTTTTCGGAGGAGCAGTGGAAAGACTTGAAAGCATATGCCGAATCAAAAGGGCTTGTTTTTCTCTCTTCTCCATTTTGCGAGGAAGCGGTGGATATGTTGAAAAGGATCGGCATAAAAGCGTTCAAAATTTCTTCCGGGGAGGCATGCAATCGCCCAGTGATAGAAAAAATCATCAGGACCCGTCTTCCAATCATACTCAGCACAGGAATGATATCCACGGAGGAAATTGGCGATATCGTATCATTGGCCAGACAGAAAAATGTCCCTATAATCATTTGCCAATGCACAACAAGCTATCCGTGCCCGCCCGATCGTCTGGGCCTTAACATCATTGGGAGAATGAAGGAGCAGTTCAATGTTCCGGTGGGGTTCTCGGACCATTCTGGGACAATATTTGCTGGTCTTGGTGCTCTCATGGCCGGAGCCTGTCTTGTGGAAATCCATGCAACATTCAGCCGGAAATGCTTCGGACCAGACGTCTCCTCATCTCTCACATTCGAGGAAGTGGCTGAACTTGTCCGCGGAATCAGATTTCTAGAGAAAACAAGGATGAACCCCCTCGACAAGGACGAGGAATCGGGAAAAGTAGCATCCATGAGGAGTATTTTTGCAAAAGGAGTTTTTGCCAAGAAAACTATACTAAAAGGAGCTCTGCTCTCTCGCAGCCACATTTGTTTCAGGAAACCACAGATTGGAATTCCAGCCAAAGAATATGAATCTGTGATAGGAAAAAAGGCGGTTCGTCGCATTGATGCCGGAAACTACATAAGCCCAGAGGATATAAGATGAGCAAGGAAAACAAAAGGAAAATTTGCAGTATAATAGTCGACAGGGCCAATTATGGGAGAATATGGCCGGTTCTGAAAGAGATAAAAAAGAGTCCTAATCTTGAGTTGCAGGTTGTGTGTAGCGGGACAATGCTTCTTGACAGATTCGGTTGCCCGGAAAAAAAAGTCCGAGAAGACGGCTTCGAGATAGATGGGCACATATATACCGAACTGGAAGGATCTGTCCCTGTCTCTATGGCAAAATCAGTCGGTTTTGGCATAATAGAATTCGCCTCTGAACTGCAAAGATTGAAGCCTGACATGCTCCTTGCTATAGGAGACCGATACGAAATGCTAGCCGCCACGATTGCCGCAGCATATATGAATATCCCTATCGCCCATATACAGGGTGGGGAGATTTCAGGCAGCATAGATGAATGTGCTAGGCATGCTATTACAAAATTCTCCCAATTTCACTTCCCTTCCACCAAAAGATCTGGAGAATATATTGTGAAGATGGGAGAGAATCCGGCAAATGTGTTCGTGACGGGATGCCCAATGGGCGACTATATCCTTAAGCTAGACTCCGAGCTCCCAAAAAATATTTTTACCGCATCGTCAGGAACAGGGATTGGCGCAGATATTTCTGCGGACGAAGAATTCCTTCTTGTGATATTGCATCCAGTTACCACCGAATTTGGCTTAGAGACTGGAGAGACCGATATACTTATAGAGGCTCTTCATGAGATAAAAAAACCTACCGTATGGCTGTGGCCGAATATAGACGCTGGAGCTGACCACATAAGTAAATCAATAAGAATCTACAGGGAAAAGTACAAGCCTAACTGGTTGCACCTCAAAAAGAACATCGAACCTGTGCTATTTCAGAAAGTCCTAAAAAGGTGCGCATGTGCTATTGGAAACTCAAGTAGCTTCGTCCGCGACACGACATTTTCAGGAACCCCAGTGGTTCTCATCGGAAACAGGCAAAGTGGAAGGGAGCATGGAGAAAACGCAGTTTCAGTTCCGTTCGACAAACGGATGATAATTGAGTCTGTTGATAAACAACTAAAACACGGACGCTATCCTCAATCCTTGCTTTATGGGGATGGAAAGGCTAGCGAAAGAATCGTAAAAGCATTATCCGAAGTAGATTTGTTCGTTCAAAAAAAGTTGCATTACGCCGTTGGCTGAAAAAAAAGGAGTTTAAAAAGATGGAAGTAATTTATCTTGGTCCTGAATTCGCCATTGAGGATGTACGTCGCGTCCTGAAAAAACCTTTGATCCCCGTGATAGTTTCGACACAGAAAGATCTTTCTGAAACAATAAAGTCAGCCTTCGGAATCATAGATGCCTCTATGAAATTCAAGCTGGATCGAGCCTTGCTGGAAAAGGCTGCAAACCTTCGCGTCGTAAGTTGCGCAACGACAGGATCCGACCACATTGATTCAAGTTTTCTAGGATCAAAAAACATCCCACTACATACCATGAAGGAGGATCCCGAACTGATATACAGCCTAACTCCTGCGGCAGAACTCTCTTGGGCACTACTAATGGCTTGTGCCAGGCAGTTACCTAAGGCACTTGACCATGTCAAAAGAGGCTTGTGGAACCGGGAGGACTTTCCTTCAGTGGTACTGAAGGGAAAACGGATGGGGCTTGTCGGGTTCGGTCGCATAGGTTCATGGATGGCAAGATATGCCTCGGCCTTTGGAATGGATGTGTCAGCTTACGATCCATATGCAAAAAACTTTCCTAACCATATACGTCAACTCTCTTTGGATGAACTCCTTGCTACAAGTGATTTTCTATCTGTACATGTTCCCCTCAACGCAGGAACAAAAAATCTAATTTCATCTGAGCTGTTGGAGAAGATTAAGCCTGGGGCAATCGTGATCAACACATCACGCGGTGGAATAATAAACGAAAATGCTCTGCTCCGTTGTCTGGAGTCGGGAAGAATCGCAGCGGCAGGCCTCGATGTCCTAGATGGAGAACCAACGATCGAAGGCCACCCTTTGCTCCAGTACGCAAGAAGTCATGAAAACCTACTAATCACACCGCATTGTGGGGGATTCTCTCCAGATGCAGTCAAGATTGTCTGCGCAAGAGCCGCCGAAAAACTTAACGCATATATTGGAAAAGTAACATGAAGGATATTGAACAATTAGCAAGACAAATGGCGGACTCCTCCGTTGAGTTTGTTTTTGGTATACCAGGCAGTGGCCCCTCACTGCAACTCCTGGATGCACTTGAAAAATTAAATGTCACTTTTATCAGAACACACATGGAGGCCTCGGCTCCTTTGATGGCTGCGGGAGGATGGGTCGCGAAAGCAAAACCAAGTGCCTCTTTGAGTATAAGAGGTCCAGGCCTTACCAATATGTTGCCAGGAATAGCCGCGTGTCATTTCGAACGTTTTCCCGTGACAACTATATCGGAAGCGATCGCTTCATCCACAGCATCGGGGACAGCTCACAAGAGAATAGATCACGCCGCACTTCTGGGATCAATAACCAAAGGTCATTTCAATCTTTCCGACGATATTGGTTTCTCCGGAATTATCAAGTGCGCGGAAAGTGAAATTCCAGGGCCTGTGCATCTGGACCTGTGCTCTGACTCAGAACGGATTGTTCAGAAAAAAAGCGGAGAGGCTAATTGCTTTGATGAAAGTAACTTATTACCCCTTTTGAGGGATTCAAAGAAACCGATTGTGATAGCAGGAACTTATGCAATAAGAAGACAATGCATGGGATCCCTAGCCTCACTCTCGATTCCAGTCTTTACGACAGCGGCAGCGAAGGGAACCGTCGATGAAACCCTATATCATGCTGCTGGCCCTTACACTGGCGTCGGGCTGGATCTTGCCCCGGAGCGGAGGTTGATGGAGATGGCCGATCTTGTCGTAGGAATTGGGCTCGTTCACAACGAAGTACTTTCCGCAAAACCATTCAAATGTCCCTCCATCAACATTGTCCATCAAGCGCATGTGCCACAATCTACGGGATTCGGATTCCAAATGCTTGTGCCGGAATCCAGATTAAGCACAATCCTCTGCGAACTTAAAACAAAGGCTTGGGGAGTGGAAGAAATTGTTGCCCTTAAGGAGAAACTTCAAAAGGAAACTCTGGCTCGACCGTTCTCTCCGGCACATGTCTTCGAAATGATCGAATCTGTATTTTGCGGACAAGCTCGAATCGGGCTAGATACAGGCAACTTCTGCGTTCTTGGAGAGCATCTCTGCAGAATCCGTACCCCGAAAATGCACCTATGCTCAGGCCAAAGTAGGTACATGGGAGTTGGAATTCCTCTCGCAATTGGCGCGGCTATTCATGACAGGACAACCCCGACAATAACCTGTGTCGGAGATGGAAGCATCGGAATGTTTGTTGCAGAACTGAAAACCGCTGCGGAGATGAAACTGCCTGTCTGCGTGATTTTGATGAGAGACTCATACTTTGGCTCAATAAGACTAGCGGCTGCAAGTAAGAAGTTTTCTGAAAAATCACTAAAGATAACAAGTCCTTCTTGGATAAAAACAATTGAGACGTTTGGAATTAAATCTGTTGAAGCGAATTCTCAGAACACAGTAGATGATTTGCTCAGAAAATGGCAAGTGTCCGATGGTCCCCTATACATAGAGGTAGTTTTTGATCCAGACTCCTACATGAACTCAACCGGAGACATAAGATGAACAAGTCGGCGGAAAATAAACATTTTCTAATACTTGGTGCCGGAAGCGTTGGAAAAAGGCACGCCGCAAATTTCAAGGAACTAGGCGTAGAAATTTCAGCATTTGATCCGAGGCGTGACAAACTTAATGGAATTGAGAATCAGTTAAAAGTTAAGCAGATATTTGAAAACTTGGACGAAGCCCTTGCCGCAGACACTTACGACGGAGCCGTGGTCGCATCCCCTACAAGCTTCCACGTAAAACAGACTATCGAACTTGTTTCTAGAAAAATACCTGTTTTACTGGAGAAGCCAATAGCGAAAGACTTTGAAAGTGCAAAAATGCTGGCAAATGAGTCAGCAAAATTCAACGTCCCAATTCTTCTCGGCTACACATGGAGGTGGTGGGAGCCATTGAAGCAAGCTAGAGAGATGATATTGAATGGTGAAATAGGCAGGATAATCCACGTTAGAATGAGCATGGCGGCACATCTTGCCGACTGGCATCCTTGGGAGCGTTATCAAGATTTTTTCATGTCCAGCAAGGAGCTGGGAGGCGGTGCTCTTTTGGATGAAAGCCACTGGATAGATCTGATGATCTGGTTTTTCGGGATGCCGAATGCGATTTTCGCAAGCATAGATAATATAGGCGATCTTGGTATAGAGACTGACGACAATGTCGACATGCTTGCGTTTTACAACCATGGAACCAGAGTTTCAATGCATCTCGACCTAAACTGTCGACCACACGAGAAGACGATTCTTTTTTCAGGAGAAAATGGATCTATTCGATGGACTGCCGATCCAAATGGAATCGCGATAGGCAGATCATTTAAAAATGAATGGGATTTCGTGGAGTTCAAATGCCAGAGAAATGACATGTTTTTATCTCTTGCTAGAGATTTCATGTCCGTAATATCAGGGGACAAAGGAATAAAATGCTCAATAACTGATGGCATGAATGTGATTAAAATAATAGAAGCCGCTAGGAAAAGTTCAGAAATCCAACAAGTAGTCAATGTCATATAAAGGGGAAAATATTCTTGCCGTCGTCCCAGCCAGAGGTGGTAGCAAGGGGGTTCCAAGAAAAAATCTAGCCATGCTGGGCGGAAAAACTCTTGTTGCCCACGTCGCTGGGCTGATCAATGAGCTATCTTGGCTAGACGGAGCCATAATATCAACCGATGACCCAGAAATCGCCGAAGAGGGACGTAAGCATGGTCTTGATGTCCCCTGTCTAAGACCGGCGGAACTTGCTTCTGACCATTCAACAGCAATCGATACATGGATTCATGCATGGAATGCTGCTGAAGAATTCTATCATACTTCATTCGAAATATCAATATTTCTTGAACCTACCAGCCCATGTCGCATCCCAGAAGACATTAGCCTAGCTTTGGAAACCCTATTGGCGGGAGGGTTCAACGCTGCCGCAACGGTCAGCAGAACTCCAGCTCACTTTACTCCACACAAGACGCTGATCGTAGAAGAGAATGGGCTTATAAAAACGTATATACCGGACGGAGAAGCATACAGCATAAGACAAAAAATTCCCCCTTACTATCACAGAAATGGGGTAGCTTATGTAATAAGGAAAGAGTGCCTCTTTGGTAAGAAGACCATACTGGGAGACAATTGTGCTGCCGTGATTATCGAAAGAAATCTTGTCAATATTGACACTCAGCTTGACATAGATTTTGCAGAATTTCTATTGCAAAAAAAAGAAATTAAACTTGGAGTTAAAGTATGAGGCTTAAGAGAAGCGACATAAAATCGTATTCCGATACCCAGCGCTATATGTCGTTGATGGAGCAGGATGTTAAATCTGTTTTTTTTAGCCAGGGGTGTGCGGCAAAAGACAAGCTTGTAAGTGTAGTTTGTCATGTGTGCAATTCCAACGACAATAAGAGACTATATACAAAATACGGTTTTTCAATGGTTTTATGCAGGGATTGCGGATACCATTTCATAAACCCTCGTCCGCGTCCAGAATTTCTGCATGAGTACTATTCAAAATCGAAGGCCAGTGTGTATTTTCAAGAAAAAATTATAAAGCCAAGCCTTGCTAAAAGGGAAAAAAAAATATTTCTTCCGAGATTATCCAAAATCGAGGAATACGTCAAAAAGAAGGGAAGGGTACTTGATGTAGGGTGTTCCATTGGAATTTTCCTGTCTGAAGCAAAAAAAAGAGGCTGGATCCCCTTTGGTATTGAGTTTAGTGAAAAGGCTGCACTCGAGTGTGAATCGAAAGGAATACCTATTTCGAGGGTTCCGATAGAGTCTTCCGACTTTCAGCCTGAATCTTTTGACGCCATCACAATGTGGGAAACATTGGAACATGTCTTTGATCCTCAGGCAGTTTTGCTGTCGGTACTAAGATTATTAAGGAAGGATGGGGTTTTATTGATGACCATGCCCAACATAGAAGGCGCGGACTTTCGAATTCTAGGTCCTGCGCACACCAATATCGCGCCTCCGGCCCATCTCAACTTCTTCTCTCCAAGTACAGTGCGTCAAATCCTCAAGAGATTATCTTTTGATATTGTAGAGATCGAGACCCCCGGCAGTCTTGACGTTGACAATATAATGGCAGCCATTGAAAATGGAGACATAAGTTCAACGGGCAATGAATTTCTTGACGGGATTATTAAGGATAAAACAGACATGGCTCATGAAAGACGGGATCTCTTTCAAGATTTCCTAAAAAAATCTAAGCTTAGCGGACACATGTTGGTCGTGGCTAGGAGGGTGAAATGAGAGTACTTCTTTTTGCTTATGACAATGAGTCGTATGTCCAGTTCTTTCCGACTGGCCTTGCATACATCGCGTCTTCTCTCAGAAGGAAAGGAGTAGATGTATGCATATATAATCAAGATGTTCACCATTATCCCGACTCGCATATAACAGAATTTCTTGACAAAAATAGATTCGATATTTTGGGGTATGGAACAATTGCAGGATATTATCAGTATCGCAAACTTTTAAGTGCAGCGCAGGCTATCAACAAGTCCAAGCACAGACCTTTTTTTGTTCTTGGAGGACATGGTCCATCTCCAGAGCCTGAATTCTTTATGCAAAAGACCGGGGCGGATGCAGTCGTCGTAGGTGAAGGGGAGGAGACAATATTGGAACTGCTGGACACGATCTCATCGAAAGGAGATCTCTCTAAAGTCAAAGGCATTGCATACCGGGAGGGGCGAAAAATCATATTAAATCAGAGACGGCCATTGATAAATGATGTGGACTCTATCCCAATGCCGGCCTATGACATGTTCCCGATGTTATACTATCGTATGTTGAGGGCGCCAAACTGCCGAAAGACCGATTTCGTAATGCCGATGATTTCAGGACGCGGATGCCCATTCAAATGTGCCTTCTGCTATAGGCTGGATCAAGGTTTTAGGCCAAGAAGTCCTGAGTCAATAATAGAAGAAATATCATATTTGAAGCAGCAATTTTCTGTAAATTACATATTATTCGAAGATGAACTTCTGATGTCATCGGTACCGAGGACTGAAAAAATATGCAAGGCACTAATAGATTCAGGATTAGGAATAAGATGGTGTTGCAACGGAAGACTCAACTACGCTGATAAAGCCCTTATGAAACTCATGAAAAAAGCAGGTTGCGTGTTCATCAACTACGGTATAGAGTCGATGGACGACAAGGTGCTGGAGATGATGGACAAACACTTGACCGTAAAGCAGATCAAAAAGGGGATAGAGGAGACGTTGAGTGCTGGTATTTCTCCTGGGTTCAATATAATTTTCGGGAACATTGGTGATAACAGGCAGACCCTGAGGAAAGGGTGCAATTTCCTGCTCAAATATGACGACGGCGCGCAGCTTAGGACGATCAGACCAGTCACACCATATCCGGGATGTCCGCTCTACTACGAGGCTTTACGCAGGGGTCTTCTTAAAGATGTGGAGGACTTCTACGAGAACAAGCACAAAAACTCCGATCTGCTATCAGTAAACTTTACGAAGTTGACGGATCATCAATTCCACATGGCCTTGAAGGATGCAAACAAAAAGTTGATCAGTAATTATTACAGCAAGCTCAGCAAAAAAAACATAGAAGATGCGGAAAGGTTGTATTCTCTAAAGGATAGCTCTTTTCGAGGGTTTAGGCAGCTATAATTATGGAATGATAAGCTTATGTTAGTAAAAGTATACACCGATGCATCCACCCAGAGCTCTGATTCATTCAATTTCCCAATTTGGCTCTGTCTTGAAAATCTGAGAAAGGCGGGAGTTAGGGTGAATTTTGATTTTTCACAGCCTCATGTTGCAAGTGGGGCCGACGTAGCTTTTATAAATTCCCACATTTTCAGAGACCACTGGCAGAGGGAAGGTGGCAAGAATCAAATCTTCAAATTCTTGGAGGAGCTGAAAGCAAAAACATCAAAAATAGTCTGGTTCGATACCACGGACAGCACATGGTG
>DYKF01000296.1 GCA_020722745.1 Caldithrix sp. | reverse complement strand
ATCGGCAACAATAAACAAAAAATTAAATCAATAAAAATTGGCGGAAGTGCATGGGGATCGAATGCATGCGCCGTTTTGTAACCAATCGTTATAATTGATATAAAACGACACCCAAAATTCTTGGGGGAAATTATATCAAGTCTACCCGCCCCCAGTTGCCCTCAAAATCTTGTTGACACAAATTTTCTTATTCTTGGATTCTGCCTTTTATTGCTTACCATTTCAAGTATTATCTTCCCGCCTAATCTTCCCACCTCAAGAGATGAACCTGCCGGTGTATTGTCGAACATAATCACATCCTGCATCAAAAACTAAAATTCTCTGTCTATAGGGCCTACAGGCGACCACTTTCTTTGACTTTTCCCATCCATGGGCTTCTACTTCCCTCAAAGAGGAAGACCTTGGATGAAAACAGACCGGCACAAAAGAGCAACCAGATGCCAGGACTAAAGCGAATAGCGTTCTCATTGGGAAGCAAGCGAAGAAGAAAGGTTAAGCCCCCTTCCCCCTCCCGCATCCCGGGTTTTTCAGTCGGCGAAGTAGCGCAAACACAGGATGGAACGATGAAGAAGGTCTGCTTCAACATCGGCGGTAAATGGATTTTCAGGATGGTGGATACCGACGATCCGTCTTCATAAATGAGAAAGGAGGTGAAAGTGATGGCGGATAGAAAAAAACTCATCGAGAAAATCGCAAAGAAAGGCAACCTGCCCAAACCGGGCGCCGGGATATACCTCTCGATTCTGATGGAGGTGATTCGGCTTATCCTGGCGAGATCGGGAGAACTCAAGCTCCCCGGGTTCGGAACCCTGAAGGCAAGCGGGAAGCTACGGCGACAGTCCAATCTCCTTCTGTCAATACCCTGGTTTCCTGTAAGCCTTCAGCAAGAGGCGGTGGAATGCAACCGGCAGAGTGGATAATCACCTGGCACCGCCGCCTCATCCTAAGGAGGCAACAATGAGTACAAAGGCAAAGAAGAAAACAGTAAGGGCAAAACCGAGGGGGAAAACCGAGCCGTCCTCACTGGGGGGTCATTGAAACCCCCAGGGCATACGGAAGACTCCATCTCTTTTTACAATGAGGCGACGATGGAACAAGCAGTTGTTTTTCAAAGGCGGCACATCCCTCACAGCCGAGCATCGGGCTGTTTTCTTCAGCCGGAATTGGATGGATTACAGCACTCTAAAGCCAGGTTCACTATGCCTTTTGCCGAAAGAAGATCAAATCCCAAGCTGGCGACAGGATTACAATGCCATGCGCAGGGAGATGTTTTTCGGCGAGGCGCCGGATTTCGACGAGATACTTGAAGTTGTAGGTTCTTTTGAAAAAGAGTTTAATCAAGCCGAAACGAAAGATGGCAACAAATAAGGCCATGGCGTGCAGATCAGCCTTAGTTTGGGTCACACCTTCCAAGCAGTAATGTTCGGTCCACAGTCAAACGTCATATCGCAACACTCAAGCACATGATGACCAAGGCCTGAGGACGTCCACAAAAAGTACAGCGCTCCGTACTGGCGCAAGCCCCGGGGAGGTCGTCCTGATCTCGATGAGTCCTTTTCGCGGCGGTTGAGTTTGTGCTGCGGGGAAGAAGGATGCCGGAGGCGATTATTGCACCGTCTGTTTTATTTTTAGGACGCAGGGTTTATTGGGGTGCGGTTATTTTGGTGGTAGTCGCCCCGCGTCGGGGGCGGGGAGGTTTAAATCGTTCTTGTGTGGGATTTCAACGCATTGCTCCAAATCAAGTTCCTCTTCCTCCGCCATTTCGTCGATGCCGGACATGTCTGAACGGTACAGTATCTTCCCGGCATCTTTGCACAGCAACGCTGAATTCATCCCGTACATCGCGGAATTAACGAACATAAAGGCGTTCTCGATATCGGAAAATGAAAATTTTGCCATGTCTATCTTTCTGGGCAACGAAAAGCCGAACCGGAGCAGCCCGGGGGCCACGATCGATTTGAGCGTCCTATTCGGCAACATTCGCATATAGTGTCACGCAGATCAATTATCAGCAACCTGGCCTCGGAACAACACATCGAAGAAGCTGATAAATTTAAATGATGATAACATGAAGGGGTTATTCTTATTTTGCGAATCAATCTCTCATGCTGAGGTCAGCTTTCAAACATGGAAGACATAATCGTATTTCTCTCTTCTGCAGCTCGTCCCATGCACCAAGCCGTCACAGTTGGGCTA
>DYKF01000295.1 GCA_020722745.1 Caldithrix sp. | reverse complement strand
TTCGTGTCATAAAATGCAGGGGATCATCCTTTTTTATTCCAAATTTAAAGGCAAGGTATTGATGCCAGTTTGAAATGTTTTTAATCAGATTGAAATATCTCATCTACGTTCAGAATCGCCCATCTGTATAGTGAGCTTTTTTCGATAGATTAAAATTTTGGCGTTATTCTTATCGTGTCGTCCTGTACAGCAATTTCGACATCATTCCTTTTTGATCGAACAAACGCGAAAAGCTCTTCCAAACTCGGGTATGCGGCGTCTACTCCGAAATCGCGCGCATCGTCAATCACAATGACATGCCGATTACATTTAGCATTCAATATATGATCCAATTCTTCATAGATCGGCGTGTCTTTCTTGCCCCGTGCGGTTACGCCCGAAGAATAATGGGCATCCAGCCAGAATAAGGCCGGCCGATCCAGTTTACCCGTTATCTTCTCGAGTTCAACGCCACTATCGCCCCATATCAGCTCGATGTGTTTTTCTCCTTTAAACTTTTCGTTTGCTTTCTCATACAATTCTTTGCTGAGTTCAATGGAATAGATATATTTAAAGGTATCTTTTAGCGCCTCAACCATCTCTCCGTAATAGGTACCTGTCTCCACAAAAATATCCAAGTTGAATTTTTCAGAATAATCTTGAAGAATTTGTTCTTTAAACGCATGAGGTGGGGGAAAAGGTTTTCCCTGCTTTTCCCATCGTGTGATCTTTGTCGTCCGGCGCTTCTTTTTTACCCATTTAGATAACGCATCAAAAAAGGGCAACTTTTTGTAAATCTGTTTGATTTGGCGGTTCAATCCTATTCCTTTCCCTCTTTATACCACAACGTTAAACAGGCCTCTTCCCTTAAAACGAACCAGAAGTCCTTTGCTGAAATAACTATTTGAAAGGTCATGAAAAGTCAACGATATCTTCTTAACCTTTCTCTTTGGAGAACTTTGCTTTCTAAGACAACCGAATCCAAAGCAAAAACCGTGGGCGATTTCCGAGCACCTGTTTCTGATTGACAGGAATTTCCATTGCGTTTACAGTAGTAACGAGTGGAGAAGGCTTGCTCAAGGAGTCCACATGCGCATCAGAATCATTGTCAAGGGAATGCCCCTTTTTACATTTATCAAAGGCATGCCTGTTTTCCTGAATGATTATAAGAAGATTAAACGGCAGGCAGCTCTTTCGAAAGAAGATTTTGCGTTCGGCAAGCTCTATCCCTGTCTGCAGGAAAAAAACCAGCAAAGCGGCGTGCTTGCCGAGCACTACTTTTATCAGGATCTGCACGTCGCCCGGAAAATCTTCCAGAATGAGCCGGAGAAACATGTTGATGTCGGCTCTCGTGTCGACGGATTTGTCGCTCATGTGGCATCCTTTCGCAATATAGAAGTCATGGACGTGCGCAACCTTCAAATCACCATCCCCAGTATCCATTTCGCACGCGCAGATCTTTCGGCACAGGATTTTTCACTGACGGATTACTGCGATTCGATTTCCTGCCTTCATGCGCTGGAACACTTCGGGCTTGGCCGTTACGGGGATAGGATCGATTACGAAGGGCACCTGCGCGGCTGGGAGAACTTGTATAAGATTTTAAAGAAAGGGGGCAAATTCTATTTTTCGGTTCCAATAGGAGAGCAACGAATTGAATTCAACGCCCACAGGGTTTTTTCTGTGCGTTACCTGCTAAAAATGATGGATACACTTTACCGCGTGGATTCTTTTGCCTATATCAACGATGCGGGTGACTTTTTCTCCGAGGCTGCACTCGAAGAACCGTCAATCACCAAAAACTTTGGTTGCCATTACGGGTGCGGGATATTTGAACTGACCAAACTCTGATCTTCACCGATCGTTTCATAGATGTTGATCATCTTCTGAACAACGCCATCCCACGGGTTATCTCGGGCCGTTTGAAGCGCAGCGATTCCCATTCTTTTTCGTACTTCTCCGGAGAGCATCGTTTCGATCCTGCCGGCAACGAGATCGCTGTCGGCAGGGTCCTCAACAACAAAACCGTTTTCCCCTTCCGTTACCAGGTCTTTTGCTCCGACACGGCTGCTGATTAGAACCGGAAGCCCCGCAGCCATCGCCTCGAGTACGACCATGCCGAACGTGTCGAAACGGGACAGCATCGCAAAGAGATCGCCGGCCAGATAGAAATCTGGAAGGGACTTTCTCTCGATAGTACCCGTAAAAATGACCAGGTCC
>DYKF01000053.1 GCA_020722745.1 Caldithrix sp. | reverse complement strand
TGCTGAGCCTGTCGAAGCATCGAGGGGAAGGCAAACTTTTTCAGAGCTTACCTAAAAATGATTTTTTACGCTTTCTTAGTACGTGTACAAGAAGATAAATTTATATTTTTTGTAACCTCTGAACGTGCAACGAGCCGCAGACAAAAAGTCCCTCCGTGGACTTTTTCAGAGCTTACTTTTCAATATTTTGAAAAAATAGAGGCTCCCCCCCAAAAAAAATTGTTTACAGAAATGATATTTATATAAACAATTAACTTTCAGGAAAACAAATGAAGGCAGTATATTGCGAACCGGAATATGCCGGCTATTTCATAGTACAGGGAGACAATGTAATTTGTTCTGAGAGCATTCCCTTACTTTATTCCTTTAGAAATTCTCTGGAGTCGATCAAGGAACTACGCGCGTTTATCTGCGAAAAGTATTTTGAATCTATTCAGCGCGCTTGGGAAAACTCTCTGAATCAAAAGCTTAGTTATACTATTCGGTATGGAATTTGTGAGAATGGTACTGAAGGCAAAATGATCGAAGAAACTGGTTTTCATAAATTTTCCGAGGACGAAACATATCTGCACAGTATCGTGTTTGTGCGCGATGTAACTACCCAAGTGATTAACGAAAGGGATCTGGATCTCGCTGCCAAGGTGTTTCACAAATCCGGCGAGTCGATTATTGTGATGGATGCCAACGAAAAAATTATTCTTGCAAACCATGTTTTTGAATCGCAGAACCAGTTTACCAGCCAGGATTATATGGGAAAAACGCTTTCTATTTTGCGCAGCAATCTCGAGGAAGATTCTTCATATGCAGCTATGAGGAAATCAATCCAGGAGAAGGGATTTTGGAGGGGGGAGCTTACTTACAAGCGATACAATGGGACGGTTTATCCTGCCGAGCTTTCTATGTCTGCCGTGAAAGACGAAAAGGCCCGAGTGACAAACTATATTGGCTTCATTAGAGACATTACAGAAAAGCGCGAAGCAGAGAAAAAAATTCTGGAACTTGCGCGATTTGATTCTCTCACGATGCTTCCTAATCGCCATTCCATACAAAGCCATATTGAGAACGAGCTCGCATCACTCGATAAAGGGGAAACTCTGGCTGTGTACTTTATTGATCTCGATAATTTTAAGATTGTCAACGATTCACTTGGTCATCTTGTAGGGGACCTTTATCTTAAAATTATTTCTCGCCGTCTTCATGAGAAACTGTCCGGCCCGGCTTCTGTTCTTGCACGCCTTGGTGGAGATGAATTTTTATTTGTCGTGCGCAATAATGGTTCACAGGATGATATTGAAAAATTTGGAGAAAAAATAATCGAAAATATTTCCGAAACTTTGCTTGTAGCGGGTAGTACATTTAAGCCGAGTGCGAGTGTTGGCGTGGCTACAGCGCCTAACGATGGTAAGGATTTTGCATCGCTGATTAAACATGCGGACACAGCCATGTACCACGCCAAGCGAACCGGAAAAAATCAATGCGTGCGGTATACGGTAATCATGTCCGAGACCGCTAAAGAAAGATTGCGCTATGAGCTGAATCTGCGAGCAGCTATAGAAGAGGACGAGTTGCGCGTCGTGTATCAACCTAAAATAGAACTGGCTTTGAATGAATTTACAGGGGTAGAGGCGCTGCTGCGCTGGGATTCCAAACATTTAGGTTCTGTTTCTCCCGAGAAATTTATCTCTTTGGCAGAGGAGACAGGGATCATTCTTGAAATAGGCCGCTGGGTTATTGATCACGTGTTTAAGGATATGGCTGAATTCAATAAAAACAAATCGAAGCCAATTCATTTTGCGATAAATTTTTCTCCCCGCCAGTTTCACGATGAAACCATTTTTGCATATTTGCGCGAAAAGATAGTTGAGCATGGAATAGATCCACGCTGGCTGGAGATAGAAATAACAGAAAGCTCGCTGATGGAAAATGTGGAATATGTAAAAGAAACGCTACAGAAAATGCGAAAATTGGGAATTCTCGTATCCATTGACGATTTTGGAACCGGCTATTCTTCCTTTTTGCAACTAAAAAATATTGATGTAGACATTCTCAAAATTGATAAGAAATTTGTGGAAGGCATTGAAGAAAAGGATAGCGATTTTTCCATTTTGCGTGGCATGGTTTCCATGGCTCACAACATGGGAATGCGCGTGGTTGCAGAGGGAGTAGAGACTCAGGGCCAGGCCGAGTTGTTGCGCAGCATTGGCTGCAATATGGGGCAGGGTTTTTATTTTGCGCACCCACTGGATCTTGATGAGCTTGAATTTACAATTGGTTCAAAAACCCATTGACGCAGTTGCGCCAAAGACGCATTCGGTTCCATGCGCTTTCTCGTGCGAACCTTCCCCCTGTTTTCCCTGCTGTTCCTGTTTTCGTGCGCTGCGGAAAATCCGCAAGAGACTCCATCTGAATTTTCTCTGGACGGTGTTTGCTCTTCGAATTCGGATGACGACTGTATACAGATTGCTTCTTTTAACGTGGAGAATTTGCTCACCACTTCGGATCCTGCTAAAAAAAACGGGATTGTGCAAATTGTTACAGACAACGGATTTGATCTTATTGCGTTTCAGGAAATGCAGAATGACGCTGCTTCAGACATGGCGTCGCAGCTGGGTTCTAACTTTGCGTACATAACCGGAGATAGTGGGAATGACCAGAACCTTGCCATATTTTACAATAAGAATCTTTTGTCTCTTTTGCTGGGAGAAGAGCTAAGCGGTTCTCCGTTTGACAATGCAACGTGGGGAGGTCTGCGCGATCCACTGTATGCCCATTTTCGGATTAAGGCAACGGGCGATACGTTTAAGCTGCTCAATCTGCATCTCAAGGCGCTAACGGAATCAACATATTGTTATAGAAGGCAGGCACAGGTCTTAGACGTTACCGAATACCTGCAGGGGCAAAGCGGGGACTTTGTTTTGTTAGGCGACTTTAATGACCAGATTGCAGGTAACGGGAATTGCAGCACACACAATATTGATACTTTGTATGCCCTGGAAAATCGGGAAGGCTATGCGTTTGCCACGACAGTCGCCAATGGAATGGGAGCTTCATCGCGCTATACATATCCATCAGAATCTTCCGTCATTGATCACATTTTTCTGAGCAATGCGTTGTACAGCCGCGCACAGCATATTGCAGGTACATCGCAGATTGTGGAGATTGTTAATCACAATACACCGTCCATATCTGACCATAACCCTATATATATATGGCTTAAGGTGAGTGAATAATTTGAAAATTACAGCAGAATTATTGCAGAGTGTCGTAGAGATTGCCCACCGTGCGGGAGAGGTCATTCTCCGCATTTACGAAGCCGGTTTTTCTGTGGAAATGAAGCCCGATGATTCTCCCGTTACAGAGGCAGATAAAGCGGCAGATGTCGTTATACGCGATGGATTGAGACTGCTCGGCGATATTCCGTATATCAGCGAGGAGAGTCCCGTGCCCGACTATTCCGTTCGCAAAAACTATGAACGCTTCTGGGTTGTCGATCCACTCGATGGGACAAAAGAATTTGTCAAAAAAAATGGCGAATTTACTGTTAATATAGCTCTGGTAGAAAACAATCTGCCCGTTCTTGGCGTAGTATATGCACCCGTCAAAAATTTAACGTATTATGGCGGAAAAAATCTGGGCACCTGGAAAAAATCGCCCGAAGGTGAATTTCGTTTTTATGGAGAGAGCGAGGTTCCAGAATCCGAAAAAACAATTCTCGTCGTTTCGCGCTCGCACAGCTCTCCCGAAACGCTTGCCTATATTGAAAAAATCCGCAGCGAATCCAAGGCTATAGAACTCGTGAACAGTGGCAGTTCCATTAAGCTCTGCTTGGTGGCAGAAGGGAAGGCACATTATTATCCTCGCATGTCGCCCGCCATGGAATGGGATACGGCAGCTGCCCATGCCATTGCACTCGAAAACGGATATGACATATTTGTTTACGGCGAAGGGAAGCCTTTGCGTTACAATAAAGAGAGTCTGTTAAATCCCTGGTTTATAGCCGGGAAGAAGTATCGGTAAACTCTGGACGAGAAGCGAGCGAGCCTGCCCCGAGTGCCATTGCAAGGCAATGGCGTACTTGTGCTGAGCCTGTCGAAGCATCGAGGGGAAGGCAAACTTTTTCAGAGCTTACTTAAGCTTGCGCAATATATTATAGGGAACCTCTAAAAATGAATTTTTTATGCTTTCCTCGCGCAGCAGAAAGTAAAATTTTTTCAAAATTTTGAAAAATGGAATCCCCTATAAATAAGAATAAAAATTTTTTCCCAAATCTGGAAAAGAGAGTTCTTCTATCACAAGGTCGTTCAACAATTCAGAGATTCTGCTTTTTACAGTGCTGCCTGTGGTTTCTCTGAGTAAAAAGATGAAGTGCGACGGAGTGTTAAACAAAAGTCTTTCGTCTTCGCCAAGCACGTCTGCAAAGGCAAGTTCTACAGATCTAAAAATGTCATCGTTGAGCATTGTCTTCGACTGAATGTGCAAAACGGTGGCTTTTTCTCTTGCATGGCCGGTAATGGAACGCATTTCTTTAAGCATTTCCTGAGTCTGGTTGGCGTGGCTGTACGGCGACTGGTCGTTAAAGAAGTAATGTATGGCCGGCATTACCTCGTGCAGCTTGAGGTGAATAGAATTGCGTATAGCCAGAGAGTCTCTCGCTGCATTGTTGCCTTTGTTGAACAAGGTAACCACAAAGCTGTTTAGAAAATGTCGGTGAAGAGAAATGGTAGCAAAGGAACCAATTCTATCAGCTGTTTCAGGTAGAAATCTCTTTTTGAAATAGGGATCTTCCCGCAGCTCGTCCGAAATTTCCGTGAAGACCATTTCCTTTGGCTCCGAGGGTATAATGGGATCGTTCTGCAGCATATACATGAACAGTTGCGATCCAGGCTCTGTTCTCGCTGTAGCAAAGGTTTCGTAGCAGCCGTAGTAGGGATTGTAACGCATAAGAAAAGTTCCGTTACCGTGCAGTTCATCGTTGATGATCTGCATTATATGCATAATTTCGTCAATTGTAATTGGGTCAAAATATACCTCGTTTAGATACGTGGTCCATTCGCCGACTGCGGGGTTTGCGTATTCTTTTTCAATATTGCGAATGCGCAGGAGAGCGTGAACTTTGGGGTCTCCTGATTCTGGCGTGGAACTCAATTCCGCAATGAGTTGTTTTGCATCGTCGCTGAAAACTCGATTCCGGATTCTTGCTGCTCGCTCTGGCAGTTTCGAAACAGTTAAAGACGGAGAGGGATTCCACTCTGGCAAAAAAGGATTCGGAAAAATAAATTCTCTCTCTGTTGCAATGAGTTCCACGACATCTTTGCGCGCTCCTTCTTTTGCAGGCGCAGCACTGAAAACGGCCTCGGGCATTTCGCCGTCTGCCGGAAGACTTTCTACAATTTTTTCCAGCGAAATTTTTGGCTGTATGCGGTGTTCCTCCAGATTTTTGCGCAAATGTTCCAAAGTTTTTTTCTGAGATTCCAGAGTTTTGCGGATGGTTTCTTTTTGTTCCTCTTCTGATTTTTGCCGCTGCGGATCCAGCCGGAAAAACAGCAAAGCACCCGCAAGCAGAGCAACGGGAATAAGAAGTAAAGTCGGCAGATCCAGAAACCCTGGAGGAGGGAAGACCATCAAAAAAAGAAAGCCGGCCTCTTTCCAGAAAGTTTCCCGCAATCTGTATTTATGTC
Source organism: Caldithrix sp. (assembly GCA_020722745.1). Lineage (GTDB taxonomy): Bacteria > Spirochaetota > Leptospiria > Turneriellales > Turneriellaceae > DYKF01. The sequence continues at coordinate 9,386 of DYKF01000053.1, read as the reverse complement.
GCGACGTGAAATCTAACAGGGATATCCCCAAAGCGTTTTCACCACCGATCATGTTTTCGGGATACAGATATAGTGGTGTGCCCCCCGGTTTGGCAAAGCCGGCTGCAATTCCGGTAGAAATCGGTGGACTTAATTTAAGAAGAAGATAATTGGTATTTCCGTTTTCAGAAAGAATTTTTGCAGTGAGGAAAAGGCCAGACTGCGTGAGGGTATAGTAAATATTTTCCTGGCGCTCTGTTTGAATTTCGCGGGCAATGGATGCAAGATCGCGGTTGTCAATTTTTCCGCTCAAGGCCTTGAGGGTGTACGCTGAATTTAAGATATAAGCGGAGTGAATATAACCGCTCCAGGATTCCATTTCGCGCAGCCCGGAAGCGGGCGGATTGGTCTGGCTTGCAAAGGACGACAAATAGCCAGAGTCCATGGATTCTGCCACTGTCTCTGAAAGCTGTCGCATGGAAAAAGTAAAGGCGTCAAGGGCAGAGTTCATGGCCGATCGCTCTCTGTTTGGCTGTAAAACTGCCGCGTCCGTCCAGAACAACAGAAGGGCGCCAACGATAGGCAGCAAAGCGACGAGAATTCTGCGGAGATTCATTTCAGCGTATCCGGGTAAAAGCAACTTCGCTCTTTTGTGAGGTGGCAAGCAATATTTCTCCCGAAAATGCTTTTTGTATGGTTCCCGCAGAGGCACCTTCGCTGACTGCAATGGCTGCCCCGTTTTTCAATATAAGAATGGTATAGCCACGCCCTTCCATAATCCGCTTTAACTGGCGCGTGCGCGTGTAGTAGCCCACCAGATGGACAGATAAAGAGGCCGATGAAGCTTTTGCCCGTGAGCTTTGGATAAACACCTGCTCATAGGTAGTCTGGTAACTCGATCCTTCTACAACTTTATAGAGTTCCGGGGTAGGCACAAAAAGGCGGGATGCGGAAGAGCTGCGCCCGGCGTTGTACGATGCGAGAAGATTGGCGAAGTGTTCGCTGCCAAGATACGTTCTTGCTGCGAGAGCATACGATTTATTTTTGCCTGGATTAGGCATGGAGAGAACAGAAGGTCTTTTAGGCAGAGAGGGATCGGAATATACGGGAACAGGGCGACCTCCCCCTTTGGCAAGTTGCTTGCGGAGTTCTTCTAACTGTCGTTTCAGCTCCAGAATTTCTGCCTCGTTTGCTGCCCCGGGAGCTTCTTCTATTTTGGCATATTTTTCGCTGTATTCTATATTAAAAGTTTTTTCACTTCGGTTGCCGGCCGAGTCCACCGCTGTTATCTTTATGGGATTAGTTCCGTCACGAAAATTTGCAAAAGCTTCAAAATCTCCATTTTCAGGATTGTAGTATGTAATTGAGATATTGGGAAAAGCTTCAATGCGAACGGGGAGAATATCTGAGATTTTTCCGCGCAGAGTAATGCGCTGCAGTCCGGTTTGCGCCGGTGGAGTGCGCAGAAAAATATCGGGGCCCTTGTTGTCTAAATAAATGGTCTCTGTTTTTTTTACCACGCGCGAGAGCTCATCTACGGTTGTTATGGTAACCGGGTTTGCGCCGTCTTTGAGTCTCATGTCGTAGGTCCAGGTTTTGTCCGCCGGATTCAACGTCACTTTTGTGCCGTTTACGAGAATGGAAGTAATCCCGGGATCGTATTCGCCGCGAAGAGTTGCGTCTGGCGTTGAAAACGTTTTTGCGGTAGAGAGAATTCTTGCAGAAACATTTTTTTGCGTAGACGTAACCTTAAAGTCAACCTTGTCTACATCTCCATTCAGGTGGACGGCCACGAGAGTGAGAGCGTTCTCGCCCTCCTGTAAAGTTGCTTTATAGTTGAAGGTTTTATCTGCAGCAAGCGGGATGGTGCGTCGTCCCGGTTCAAGATACAGTTCTTTTACTGGTGGGCCAAGTACAGCACCAGTAAAAACAACAAAGTCGCGAAGTGTAGATTCCGGAATTAGCGAATCGTCCAGCTCTACAATTGTATACTCCGAATAAAATTTCAAGGTCAGGGGTTTTGTCGTAGTTTTTCCACTCGTGTCAGAAGCCGTAACCTGAAACGTGTATAGACCTTCTTTGCGAATGGGAGCCTGTGCTTTGAATTCATACCGTTTATCGCCAGCCGGTGTAAGCTGTGCCAGAATCTGCCCTGGATTCACGAGAACCTGGTCGGGGTTTTCTTCTATAATAAACCCGGAAATTTCAACCAGGTTTCCCTGTATTTTATCCGGGTTGACTTCGTTGAGAGTGAGCTCTGGAGGGGCTTCATCCACAGAAAAAGATTCTTCTTTTTCTGCCTTGTTTCCCGCAATATCTAATGCAGTGACTTTAATTTTTTTATTGGAACCAACGGGATAACGAAACCGAAAGCGGGCCTGCTGGCGGTCTATCTCTACCGGAACTTTTTGGCCGCCAATATAGACATCGATAGTATTGAGGTTCAGGTCCATATAGCGGCCATTTACGGCGACTTCGCGATCCCCGGGACCTGGCTTTCGAAAGAACAAATCTATTTTGGGTGGAACATTGTCCACGACAACGTTGCCGTATGCCGTATTGGATTTTCCGCTTTTATCTTTGACAGAAATTTTTATCTGGTAGCGGCCATCAGCGAGATTCGATGCAGAGAGCCTTCCAATTTCAGTATCCCGCCCCGGCTTGAACGATCCGGTAGAGAGCCCCTCTGTCGTCCATGTGGAATTAATATTTTCCAGAGACCTGTATTCGGCAGAAACAGAGTCAATGCCGCGCTGCGACCATGCTGTTCCTGCGATCAGAATTTCTCCGGGTTTTTTATAGCCAGAAGCCTGGTAAGAAAAACTTACCTGGGGAATATCTTTTTTGATTTCAAAAATGCCGGCTCCATCCGTACCGGCAAAAAGAAGTTCTCCGTAAATTGCAGTGGCCGTTACCGATGCTTCAGTTAATCCATTTTGCGTTCCAAAATTATCAAAGCGGAGATTCTGTTTTTCTAGCCTGCTCAACCCACCGAATGTTCCCACCCAGAGATATATTCCATCGTCAGAAATATTCTGGATGGTATCGTCCACCAGACCAATATCCGATGTAAACATTTCAAAGTACTCGGAATTTCTATCAAAGCGGCCCAGGCCTCCTCCGGCGGTTCCCGTCCAGATGGCGTCTGCATCGAGAGAGAGAGTAGTTGCAAGAGACGCGGCAAAACCATTGTCGCTGCCGTAGCTCACCCAAAAGTCATCATTGCGATCGTAATAGGCTATTCCATCTGCTCCGCCAGCCCATACTATGTTCCCGGCTGTAATAATGTTTTGTATATTGTTTCCGGCAAGTCCTTCAATGGCTGTATAAGCACGGAACACATTGGACCGAGTGTCGTAAATGTCAACGCCAAGACTTGTCCCAATATATACCATTCCGTTATCGTATAAAACGCTGTTTACGCGGTCGTCGCTCAGCTGCCGGCGCGCGCGGTTGAAAACAGTGGCCTTTCCGGATTTAAGATCGAGACGGGCTAATCCAGATGGAGTGCCCAGATAGACTTCGGTTTCGTTTTGGGAAAGCGAGACAGAGGTTATAAAATTATCGGGGATCCCGTTGAGAGTATTGTAAACGGTAGATTTTCCGGACTTGGGATCGACAACGGCGAGACCGTTGGCTGTCGCTACATAGATATTGTCTTTGCCTGTCGCTATGTCTTTTATGTACAGCGATGGAAGGTTCCAGTTTACCTTTCGCAGTTCGGTAGACTGTGCGTTAAGGGCAGAAAGCAGAATACTGAAAACGACGAAAGCCTTTGGAAAATTCCACAGAGTCATGAAACCCGCACGCATACGGTTGCTTATCGGTAGACAGGCTGCTCAGGTCAACAAATTATCTAAGCCAGCGGTATTCGGCGAAGGGGTCTGGAGTTTCGTTGCGGGCAATGGCCATCACCTGCGGAAGGCAGGCCGGGAAAAAAGCAACGGATTCCAGTTTTTCCAGTGGCATCCACATGTGTCCGGCCAGGGCTCCGTCTGGCACTACATCAATATTGCCCTGAATTTCAAGAACGCCAAAGACGAGCTGCATCATCTGGGATTTTCGCACATTGCGGGGCGGCGTGGATTCTCCGGCAAAAAGAAAATTTCCGGGACGAATGGTTAAACTCAGTTCTTCTTTCCATTCCCGGATGAGAGCTTCGCGGGCCGTCTCGCCTGGTTCCTGGCCGCCACCCGGTAAAAGGAAATATTCCCGCCCGGCTTTTCTGTGCTTCACGAGAAGAATTTTCCCGTTTTGAATGTAAATTCCGGCTACGCGTATTCGTATTCTTCCCATTTTCCTGTATTGAATTTGTAGATGCTGTGTCATTCAATTATTCATTTTCAGTATTCTGCAGGGATAATCGTCGTGCCTGTTCCAATCGAAGCCGAATGCGGGACAAAGAAACCTTATCGAAAATGGCGTCCTGGGGATAACCAAGTATGGAAGAATACTGCTCTCCGGCAAGTTTATACAGGCGGGCCAAAAAGGCGGCCTCGCCATAATAGTAGTGGTACTCTCTTTTATACGGGTTCGCCGTATTGACAGAGCGAAACCAGAGAGTGGCAGAATAGTATCTTCCGTGAGCAAGATCAATCTTGCCCATTCCCGTGAGCGCATCGTTGTAGCCGTCGTCGTATTTGAGCGCTCTCTGGTATATTGTGCTGGCTTCGGAGTAATCTTTTTTTTCATAGAGCATATCTCCAATGGCAACAAGGGAAGATAGATCGTATGGATTGTGGCGGTATGCCAACAGATAGTGGTGTCGTGCGGAATTGGGATCGCCAAGGCCCTCGTAACATTTGCCGAGATAATAATAATTCCTCGCGTAACCGGGAACCAGTCTCTGGGCAAATGTGAACTGTATATGCGCTTTCTTGTAAAGGTGATAATAAAGATAGACGCGCCCCAGGTTGTATCGTGCAGGAAAAAAATGAGGACTCTTATCTACAATTTCTTCTAAAATTTCGCGGGCTCGAAGCATATCGTTTTGTAAAACAAAAAATAGAGCTTCGGTATTTCGTTGGGCTGCAGCATCGTTTTCTTCTGCCCAGAGCCAGTCGTCCCGGTTAAATATTTTTGGCTCGGGCTCTTTCAGGGTAAGACCCAGAGATTTTTCCGTAAAGTCCAGACCCTGGCTTTCCAGGAATTCGTGGTATTCGGGAGGATAATACTCCTGCGCAGAAAGCTGGAGCCAGACAGCAAAAAGGAATAACCTGCGCATAGATATGTATCGGAATTTACAATGATTTCAAAATATCTAAAAGAATGGGAGCAATTTTTTTGCGGTGAAAATATTCTTCCTCAAAGTAGGCATTGTGGGATGCGGGTGTATTCTTCTTGAACCATTTGGTAATTCCGTTCCAGAAATTGTTGGTGGGTGGTGTTGCACTCTGGACAATGTCGCGGATTTTTCCATCTGCAGCGGCATGAGCAAAACGGGAATTAATGAGTGACATGGGTAGAGCAAGGATATCCGCAGGATCCATAAAATTATGCCAGATGGCAAATCGCCAGAGATTTTTAGGCACAGATTTTCCCGGCAGCCGGACAGGCTCGGCCTCGCCCTGGTAAGCCATCTGGAACAGAGGAAGGATGGTACCCATGGTGATAACCGCCAGCGAGCGGTCAAGTACCAGCGGTTCTCCCTGGCCATTCAGATTTTGATAATCGTAAAGATAGTTGGATAAAACCTGGCCTCCCAGAGAGTGAGCAATAAAGATAGAAAGTGCATCCCGCGAGTCCAGAAGCGATAGTTCCAGAACATCGGTTATTCGGTCGTGAACATTTTCGTAAACATTCTTGAGGGCTTTTTGGGGATAGGATCGCCTGCGGTAAGCGGCTACATCGCCAATAAATTTTATGATAAATTCGCGAAGGGAGTCAGCACCCAGCGTATTCTTGACCAGCTTGTCGCGGTATTCCATGAGCTCTGGATAGTATTTGCGAACAGCTGCACTGTAGTCGCTTTGATGCTGCCGCAAAAGACCATTGTCATAGTTTATTTCGTAAAACTTAAAATCGATACCGGATCGGAAACCATGGTTGGCAAGTTCGCGCGCCGTGTTTTTTTGCAGGGCAGCAGAGTAGCCGCTTTGCGCCTCTCCCATGCCGTGCAGAATAAACACCTTGAGCTTCATGTCCGTGACAATTCGATACAGGTCAATGCACCGTCAAATAGATTCCAGAAAATTCAAATAATGGATTTGTGTAAAAACTGGTACGATAATTAGAATTATTCTAAAAAATGATTGCCGATTGGAATGCTTTTATGTATATTAACCCTGTCGCAACAAGGAAAGCAATCGTTTCTCGTTGCTAAAGAATCAAACTCTGAATACGAGGCGATCCGCAGACAAAAAGTCCACGGAGGTACTTTTCTCCTGCGAATTGTGGCACGTTCAGAGGGTTACTAAAAAACTACAAAGGAGAATACAATGTCACAAAGCAATTTCCCCCTTCTGGGAGATAAATTTCCAGAGATCACAGCAAAAACAACCCACGGGATGAAGAATATTCCCGGAGACTACAAAGGCAAATGGATTGTGCTTTTTTCGCACCCTGCAGATTTTACGCCGGTATGTACCACGGAATTTGTAGCCTTTCAGCAAAAGTACAACGAATTTCGCGCCCTCAACACAGAACTCATAGGTCTTTCCATAGACCAGGTTTTTTCTCACATTAAATGGGTAGAATGGATAGACGAAAAACTCAAGATCAAAATTGAGTTTCCAATTGTGGCAGCCAACGATGCCCTTGCAGAGAAAATTGGCCTGTTGCATCCTGGCAAGGGAACCAATACTGTTCGTGCTGTTTTTGTCATCGATGGTGCCGGCGTAACGCGTACCGTTTTGTACTACCCGCAGGAGATTGGACGCAATATGGATGAAATTGTCCGCGTTGTGAAGGCTCTCCAGACCAGTGATAAAAACGGCATTGCCTGCCCTGCAGACTGGCCAAATAATTCTCTCATTGGCGACAAGGTAATTATTCCTCCTGCTTCTGACATGGAGACAATGCAGAAGCGCAAGGCCGGTGAGTACGAAAACTTTGACTGGTGGTTTGCTTACAAGAGTCTGTAAAAGACTTTTTATGCACATACCTAAAGGCTCGATAAATCGGGCCTTTAGGTTGCAAAGGGGCCCTATCCGGGCGGGACTTTTTGCCTGCGGCTCGTTGCACGTTCAGAGGTTACTTAAGTAACCTCTGAAAAAGTCCCTCCGTGGACTTTTTGCCTGCGGCTTGCTACGCATTCAGACCGCAAAACCCAGGCAAAGCCTGCTGTTTTGCTCCATTTTGCTGCGAAAACGTGCGTTTTCTTCGCAAAATGCCGGTCCATCCATGGACCGGCAGTAAGCTCTGAACCTTTTTCAGAGGTTACTTAAATAAATACAAAAAATTTAAGAGCCGACAAAGACGATTAGATCAGATACTTTTCCGGCGAAAAAATAATTAGTTCCTATTCGAGAGATTCTTATACGGTCGAAGGAGAGCATTGTGGCAAGCTGGGCATTCGTTCGCTGCGCGAAGCGCCAACCTCATACTTGCCTTGCAGTATGTAATTGATCATAAAATTTTCCAAAATTTTAATTTATCGAGGTTCCCTATATAATCACAAAGCAAAATCTTACTTGCTGAATCAATGCGCATGCACGCCTTTACCCATATGCAGGAACATTCATTTGATTATGTCGTTATTGGCAGCGGGCCCGGCGGGTACGTTTCGGCTATTCGCGCCGCTCAGCTCGGGTTAAAGACCGCAGTGATCGAACGTGCAGAGACCGGCGGCGTTTGTCTCAACTGGGGTTGCATTCCAACCAAAGCACTGCTCACCTCTGCGCATCTCTATCATTCCGCAACGGCCCGCAATTCCGGTCTCATTATTGAAGGCAGCATAAAGCCAGATGTTCCTGCCATGGTAGAACACTCCCGCAAAACGGCCAAACGGCTTTCGTCCGGAATAGAGTTTTTATTCAAAAAATATAATGTCACTCTTCTTCGCGGGCAGGGCTTTATTGAGACTTCCGGAAAAATTTTCGTAAAAGATGAATCCGGTCAGATAACGGATACCGTCCGCGCAGTGAATACGGTCATTGCGACGGGTGCAAGGCCGCGCGAGATAGGCAACCTTAAATTTTCAAAAAATGTTATGTCTTCTCGTGAGGCCATGTTGCAGCAGCAGATTCCGGAAACTCTTCTCGTCATTGGCGCTGGCGCTATTGGCATGGAGTTTGCCGATTTTTACAATGCAATTGGATCCCGCGTGACTCTGCTAGAAGTGGCCGACCATATTTTGCCGCTCGAAGAGGCAGATGCCGCTTCTGTCGTCAAAAAGTCCATGGAAAAGCGCGGCATGGAAATTCGCGAGAAGGCTCTGGTAAAAAGTCTAGTCGACACGGGTACATTGGTAGAGGCCGAGATTGAGTGGAAAGGACAAACTTTAAAGGAAGTTTATTCTAAGGCCCTTCTTGCCGTTGGTGTATCTCCCAATGTGGAAGGTTTTGGCTTTGAAAATACTGGAGGCATTTTAGAGAAAGGATTTGTATCTATCGACGAAATGTGTCAGGTTAAGGGCGCCCGTAATCTTTATGCTATTGGCGATGTAACGGGTGGAAAGCAGCTTGCTCACAAGGCATCCCACGAAGGCGTGATTGCGGCGGAGCATGCGGCTGGTCTGCATCCGCATCCCCTGAACCAGCGACTGGTTCCCGGCTGCACGTACACGACTCCGCAGGTTGCCTCTGTTGGTTATCGCGAGGCCGAGCTCAAAGAGAAAGGCATTCCCTATACAACCGGCTCCTTTCCGTTTTCTGCTTCTGGAAAGGCTTTGGCCATGAAAGAGGGCGAGGGCTTTGCCAGAGTGTATCTGCATACACAGACCGGTGAAGTTCTTGGGGCTCATTTATCGGGCGCGGACGTTACGGAGCTCATCTCCAACTATGCACTCGGCATGACATCTGAGCTCACGGTTCATGAATTTTTAGCGACTGTGTTTCCGCACCCAACCCTTTCAGAAGCCGTGCATGAATCCATGGGTGTCGCCTTAGGTGTAAGCTGCAATTACTGATTCGCCTGGGCGAAAACGCGACCTCTATTATTCGTCTCCCGCGTGCCGATGTAAACTGGATCGGAGCAGGTCGCTCGGTTGACGGCCCCGGCAGCCATTTATCACTACTGGCAAGGAACCGCTAAGGGGTTTGTTATGAGACATAATGTGGCTTTTTTGTTATCTACCAAGGGTTTTGTTATGAGACATAATGTGGCATTTTTTGTTATCTACCAGGGGGTGGCATGAGACATAATGTGGCATTTTTTGTTATCTACCAGGGGGTGGCATGAGACATAATGTGGCTTTTTTGTTATCTACCAAGGGTTTTGTTATGAGACATAATGTGGCATTTTTTGTT
>DYKF01000052.1 GCA_020722745.1 Caldithrix sp. | reverse complement strand
CAGGCTCGGATTATGTCACATATTAAAGATTTTGTTATCTACTATGCAGGCTCGGCAAACCCATGCGACATAATCCCTCGCCGTGGGGGCAGTGGATCTTTGTTGCGAAATCAAAAATTCCATGGCCTTGCACTAATGACCCAGCGCCTCCGGCGCCACCTGTCAGGCAGTTAAAAATCGGTTGTCAATTGTAAGCAGCGCAGAACATTGCGGCATGGGAAAAGTTGTCACGGCTGTTCGCTTGGCCAATCTGTTCGACAAAAAATTAGGACAAAAGATTCGGGAAATACATATTGAAGATGCAATTGTCGATAGTGGTGCTTCCATGATGTCGCTGCATGCGGATTATATTAGCGAGCTGGGTTTGGATTTGCTGCGCACGGTTAAGGTAAACACGGCAACAGAAATCACGGAGCTCGGCATTTATGGTCCGGTTGAATACGAAATTCGGGGAAGAACAGCAACCGGAGAAGTTATGGAATTGAAGCATCCAAAAGTGAAAGCACTCGTTGGGCAAATTCCGCTGGAGCAAATGGATTTTTTGATCAATCCTGCTTCCAATTCGTTAATTCTCAATCCAGAACACGATGGGCAGTTGATTCTGGATCAGCTAATTGTCTCCGAAGATTATCGTTTTGAGGAAATGCAATGAACAGATACATGGACTGGTTGCGAGCAGCCCGCGACGACTACGACTGGGGGGTGGACAGCCTGGAGCGAGAACATTTTCCACAGGCCTGTTTTATTGCGCAGCAGGTTGCAGAAAAGTGTATGAAGGCTCTGGCCTATTATAGGGGATACGATCTTGTTAAAACGCATTCCGTGCGGCGCCTTGCCCAGGAACTGCAAATCAACGGAGAAATACTGGATGCAGCAAAAGAGCTGGATCAGTTTTATATAACAGCCCGCTATCCCGATGCCATATACGAAGGTATTCCTGCTGATACATTTACGCAGCGACAGGCTAAAGAGGCATTGGAAAAAGCTGCAATGGTTTTGGAAAAAGTGGAGCTGCTTATTGATGAAAAATCCAGTTCTCATTAAAGTGGAATCCGATCCGCTGGCTGGTTTTAGTCGAACTGAATTCATTGGAAAAATAGCGGAAGCCCTCAGGCAGAAAGATGTGGAAAAAGCCTGGTTCTTTGGAAGTTTTGCCCGCGATGATTTGACTCCCTGGAGCGATATAGATTTAATTGTGGTGCATAATACAATCCTGCCGTTTCCCGAACGTTTTCGCGAATTTCCCGAATTGTTTTTGGATCGTATTGCGCTGGATCTTCTCGTTTATACGCCCGGAGAATGGGAAAAAATTCAAAACGAGGATTCCATTGGCTTTTGGAAATCTATCAAGGCAGATATGCTCTCTGTTTTTGCTGCAACCTGATGCCCTCTATGGAAACCGATCCAGAATTTTCCTGCTCAAAGCAGACGCCAAACTGGTCGAAGCTGTAGCATGCGAAAAATTATCGTTTTTCTCATTGTCGGCTCTCTCTTTGGGATAGGCACCCACCAGTCCAGCATGGATTGGAGCAATTATCAGATTGAACTGAAATCCAGCATTCCGCTTAAAAAGAATGCAACCATACGCGAAGAACAATTTGCAAGACAGAATGCCCTGTACGAAATTCTCGAAGGCCATTCCAGCTTTTTGGAGTCTATTCCCGTAGATGGTGACCATCTGCTAAAAGATTATTTGGATGAAAATGCCAGCTTTGCAGAAAAATATTCCTATTATCTCCAAACGAGATCGTTAAACCGGGTGGCCTACCAGAAGGGATTTTTGAACGGCCAGGTGATTCTTCCCATCCGAAATACGGGCAGTCTTTTGGCAATTTTGCCCCTGCCGTGGAATACATTTTCGTATCAGCCCGATAGAAAACAGCTCCATGCATCTGCTTACGAAAACCCGGCAGATTATCACGATTATCACAGGGGGCGCGCAGCTGTGCGGTACACGGGCCTCGTTGTCGATGCGCGTGAGCAGAGGTTGAATCCCTCCCTCGCTCCCAGGATTTATGCTCAGGATGGGCGACTCATTTATGGCCCGGAATATTTGATGCGAAACACGGGGATTTACAGAGGCGTAGCGGGATTTGCAAAATCCATGAACGATCCCGAGCTGCAGCGCAGAACCGGTCTAAAACCGCTGGTAACGGCCGCACTTGCCGTGAGTGGAAAGCATGGTACGGATATCGTTATTTCTGACCGAGATGCTCGCTTATTATTTGACAACGCCGAAAATCTGGAAAATTTGCGTAAAACAAAGGTGATTTTTTTGATAGGAGATTGAAACCTGATTTTAAAAAAATTTGAAAAAAAAATGCTAAAACACGGGAAAAAACAACCGAAAATCAGAATACAGTGAAAAAAATGTAATCACCCTCTTTCTTGCGAATAACAAGAACTATCGTACCCAGACATTATCTATCGTGCACTAACCTGACTAATCGTGAGTCAGGTTTTTGTGTCTATTCCTCCGACAAAGTACCAGAGAGAAAAGGTAAAAGCCCCGCAAAGACCACAGGAGGTGGCTTTTCGGGAGACTCCTTTCCTCTAAATTTAACCAGGATTCACGGAGGAATCAAATGATTATTAACCACAACCTTTCCGCGATTAACTCTAATCGCGTTCTGAAGTTCCAGAATTGGGAAGTTTCCAAAAACATGGAAAAACTCTCCAGTGGTATGCGCATTAACCGTGCAGGTGATGACGCTTCCGGACTTGCTGTCTCTGAAAAAATGAGAACGCAGGTGAGTGGACTTCGCCAGGCCGAGCGAAATGCAGAAGACGGGATGAGCATGATCCAGACAACCGAGGGATACCTTGGCGAAGTTTCTGAAATCATCCAGCGCGTCCGTACTCTTGCTGTTCAAAGCTCTAACGGTATCTACACACCGGAAGATCGCCAGATGATTCAGGTGGAAGTTTCTCAGCTTATCGATGAAGTAGATCGCATTGCTTCTCAGGCGGAGTTCAACACCAAGAAACTTCTCCAAGGTGATTTTGCCCGTGGTTCCAGAACTGCTTCCATGTGGTTCCATATTGGTGCCAATATGCACCAGCGCGAGCAGGTATTCATTGCCACAATGACAGCTTCAGCTCTTAAGATGAAAGACAACGGCGTTCCCATTTCTCTCTCTACAGCTGCTCTGGCTAACGAAGTCATTGGTGTAATGGATGAAGCTCTGTACCAGATCAATAAGCAGAGAGCAAATCTTGGTGCGTATTACAACCGCCTTGAGCATGCTTCCAAAGGTCTCATGAATGCATACGAAAACATCCAGGCTGCCGAGTCTCGCATCCGCGATACAGACATGGCAGAAGAGATGACTGCGTTCACCAAGAACCAGGTGCTTATCCAAAGCGGTACGGCAATACTTGCGCAGGCAAACCAGAAGCCACAGAACGTTCTCCAGCTCCTTCGCTAACGAGTAGGCTAAGGGCAGCGTAAGCTGCCCATTCTCTGCTTTCACAGGATAGCAGGGAAAGTTTGAAACCCATCCTTCGGTCATAGGCCTTCAGACACCCAGGTGGTGTCTTGCTGGTGCCACTCTCAGGAGATGCTTCGTGGATGTCTGAGAAATCAGCTCCAAATCCAGAGACAAAGGAGTGTCCTATGATAATCAACAATAACATGAGCGCCGTAAACGCTCATCGCGTGTTGAAAACCAACTACTGGGAAGTAGACAAGACCATGGCGCGACTCGCTTCCGGGGAAAGAATAACCCGCGCTAGCGACGATGCATCCGGTCTTGCTGTCTCAGAGAAAATGCGCACTCAGGTAAATGGCCTGAGACAGGCAGAAAGAAACACGGAGGATGGAATGAGTTTCGTCCAGACTGCGGACGGATATCTTGCCCAAACGGCAGATATCATGCAACGCGTCCGGGTACTCGCGCTGCAGGCAGCCAACGGTATTTATACCGAAAAAGACAGGCAGCTGATGCAGGTGGAAGTTTCCCAGTTAATAGACGAAGTGGATAGAATTGCCTCACAGGCAGAATTTAACCGCTTCAAACTTTTTCAGGGAGATTTTGCACGGCAGAGCAGAGCAGGAAGCATGTGGTTTCACATGGGGCCCAATATGCACCAGCGAGAAAGAGTTTTTGTGGGGACTATGACAGCCGACTCTTTCAACTTAAAGGCAAACGGGGGTCCCATTTCCATATCTTCCGTAGCGCAGGCTAACAGCACAGTGGGCGTCATCGATGCCGCACTCGAGAAACTGATGAAACAACGCGCCGATTTTGGTGCCTATTACAACAGACTCGAAAGCGCAGCCAAAGGACTGATGAGCGCTTATGAGAACGTGATGGCCAGCGAATCGCGAATCCGCGATGCAGACATGGCAGAGGAAATGGTCAATTTGACCACAAAGCAGATACTGGTTCAGAGTGGTACGGCGATGCTCGCTCAGGCTAATATGAAACCTGAGGGAGTCCTCCAGTTACTGAAATAATTTCCTCCCCGATCCGACGCTGAAAAATCACTCTACCTTTCGGCCTTTGCGGCCGGAAGGTTTTTTAATTTGGATCCTCTAATAGTGAACTTTTTTGAGCAGGGGTGCGATTCAAAAGTTTTTCAAAAGTTTTGATCATTAGAGAGTCCCTTATGAAAATCTTTTTTCGAAATATATTTCTTCTACTATTACTTACATATCCCGCGTTTGCCAAAACGGGCCAGTGCCCTATTCCCGAAGAATCCCTGCTGAAAAAATTCTCTCCGGCAGAACTCAGCGAAGCTATGCAGTGTTTCTGGGATAATAGAGACTATACGGGAATTATTGCATTTTACGTAAACCTGTTGGAGTACAGAAATGATTCCGCAGGAATAGTCCAGGCGGGGATATCAAGGTTGTCTTCTATGGATGCATCGCCCGACTATACTCCTCTGGTTCTTTTATTGTCGGTGAAATCTTCTGAAAGCGGTCTCATCTCCGCATTAAAGCAGGCCGTGTATAAGGCCAGGCAATGGGATCTTGTTTATCGGTTTCAGAAAATGCAGCCGACTCAATTGAGTGATGATCAATGGGCGGTTTTATTTTCTGTATTGAGCCGCGAACAGAATGAAACACTTCTGGAAATTTCACCAGTTCCAGAGTATCAAAAAAAAATTCTTTCAGCAAGATTATATAAGGCACACAGCGACTACGCGCGCGCTCTTGGGGCTGTGCGGGAGCTCGGGGCAGAAGGAAACCTGACAGCGATGCTGGAAGAGGCAGACATATATTTTTTGAGCAAGGATGCAGTATCGATGCGTGGGGTTCTCCATAGGATGGAAGCTCTGGGTTACAGTGGAACGCGTGCAGCAGCAGAATTTGTGTTCGCTAAAGGGGATTCAGTTGAAGCGTTGCGCATTGTCGAAAAAGGTCTTCAACAAAATTATCCTCTCCACGAAAGACATATTTTTTATACTATGGCCACGCGGGATTCAGCAAGGGCGGGAGAACTGCTCCTAATCTATCATAAAAACGGATATATATCGGATTACCAGAAAAGAGAAATAAAAAATGAATACATCAATCAATTTGGAATTCTCCCATACCAGAATACACTCCTGCGGGCAGAGGCCACCTTCCCCGAATTCTGTATGGAAAGAGTTGCTCTCCATCTTGAGTACGATGATATAAATGGATTTCGCAACGCAAGAAAAATCTGCCAAGCACTGCCATCGTACCGGGAAGATTCACTTCTGCAGAAAGCCGTTCTAATGGAGAAGCATTCTTTCTTAGTAGAGCTGCTCGCAGAGAAGACAAATAAAAACGAATATGAAACCTATTTACTGGCATCGTCTTTATACAACACGGGTAGTTACGAGAAAGCGTATGCTGTTTTTGCTGAGCTTCAAACGAAGAATCCGAGTCTCTCTGACGATACTCTTCTGATGGCGGGGAAGAATGCCTTTCGGCTCCAGAAATGGGACAGGGCTGCTCAATATATGGAGACAGTTTATTACAGCGAGCCGGGCTTTTATTTGTACTCTCTGCTCTATGCAGGCAATTGGGAAAAATTTTCTCTGAAGGTTAAGGAGATCCATGGCTCCCGGGACGAGTTGTATTTTTTGGCCATTCATAAAATGGCGATGGGAGAACCGTTTAAGAAGGAACTGCGAGGCTATCTGGAAAAGCCAGGGTTGTTCAGTGAAACTGCTTACGAAATGTTGTATGTTCTGCGCGAGGGAAAAGAAAGCAAAGAAGCAAAAATTCTGGCAGAAATAATTGCTCTCGCTCCGTATGGAATTTCCATAGCTCAATTTCCAGAAGAAAAATCTATTCCTAAAAATCTTTTACCAATCTATTTGTACTATAAAGCATTGTATCTTAAAGAACAGGGGAATATGGCAGAGGCGACGGCTATTCTGCTGGAACTGAAAGAAAATCCAGAAGCGGAATTGCTTTTCGGGCGGATTGATTATCTTCTTGGTTCCAAACCTGTTTCGCCTGGGAAGTTAATTTCTCCCTACGATGCTTTGAGATAATCGCAGTTCAGGACGGCTCCGCCTGGTGGAGCAGGACATCTTTTCCAAAAACTTTTAAGAAGAGATCTTTCTTGGACTCCAGGCTCCAGCGCTCCAGAGAAATATCCCCTTTACTAGAGACATGCATTACAATGCGCGCAGGCTCAACGCTGATGGAATTGACGGAACGAACCGATCTGGTGTTAGATCTATCGAGAGCGTCGGAGATGCGAAGAATGGATGCCAGCTTTTTAAGAATAAGTTTGTCGCCTTCTTTTAATTCCATGTATTCCGGATGTGAATTTTTTGGCATGGATTTGCGGTGGTAGCGCGCAATGAGTGCCATGAGTTTAATTTCTTGCCGCGAAACCCCCATTAGTTTAATATTTTCAATAATATATTTGGAATGCTTGTGGTGATGCGAGTAGTCGATTATTTTCCCTGAATCGTGCAGTAGTGCGGCTCCATACAGAATATCTCTTTCATTAATTCCAAGTCCGTGCAGAGACAGAAGATTGTCAAATATCTGTAGTGAAAGTTTGGCCGTTTGAAACGCATGCTCGGAATCGGTATTATGCTTTTTGGCGGCCTGTTCCAGAAAGTGCAGTTTGTAGTTTTCCTGCCTTTGCAGATAAAACTTTTTATCAATTTTTCGGTAAATGTAATCAGAGATGGCTCCATCGCGCAGCCCGTAAAAAGAGATGAGAGATTGTTTAATCCCGATTTCTTTTAAAAGTGTGGTCAACAGAATTCCACCGGCAAGGATTATGTCTGTGCGCTGGGGATCGAGTCCTTTGAGATGCGCAATTTCGACGGGATTCATTTTTTTTAGATCTTCTACAAACGAGACGAGGGCATCGGTGGGCAGAATCGCTATTCCGTTTTCTTCGGGTAGTTTTCCAATGCGTTGACGAATAATTTCCATCAAGTTTCGAGCCGTTCCGCCGGTAGAAAGGCCCATGTCGAGGTGATAGGATTTAATCTCTTCGAGATGTGGTGCGATCATTTTTTTAACGTAGCGCTCCATCATGGCTATCGCATCGGATTGTGTTTCGGGATCGAACATTTCTTTTAAGCGCACCGTACCAAGGCGAAGGCTTTCTGCAAAATACATTTGCTTGTCGTCGCTCACAGAAATTTCTGTAGAGCCCCCTCCAATATCGTTCAGAAAGAAAGTGCGTCCGTCAAAGCGGGTATGGGCAAGTACGCCCAGATACACGAGCCGCGATTCTTCCACACCGGGGATTACCTGAATCTGAATCCCGGTTTCTTTGTGCACTTTTTTGAGAAAGTCCTCGTGGTTGGTTTCTCGCAGAGCAGCTGTGCCAAGGGCAATGATTGTTTTGGCGTCGTGGCTTTTACTGATTTTGGCAATGTGGTGGAATGCCTCCATGGCGAGGTCCATGTTCTCCTGGTTCAGCCTTTGCGTTAAAAAGACATCGTGCCCAAGGCGCGCTGGAAATTTTTGGCTGAGCAAAAGATAAGGAGAGCCATTGCTGTGGACTTCAAAGAGCTCCAGTTTTATGTTGTTAGATCCCACATCGACAATGGCAATGTTCATGACCAACTTTTCGTTATAGTTTTACTTTGTAAATCTATGTTAATAAGAGGGATTGCGCTGTGCGCGGGGTTTTTTTCTGCTTGAGTAGGTTATGTGCCCCCCGGCGTGATAACCCATCTGTTGGGCAAAATTGTCATATTTGGCATATTGTTATTATGTGTTTTTTTATGTAACTAAACTATTTCCGGCTTAAAAGCTGGATCAAAAGGAATCCCAAAAATATCATACAACACGCGGGGAATGTCGTACAAAAAGTGGACGCGGTTTTGCAGTAAATCCGCATGCTGTCCGTAAACCAGCGTGGGAACCAGATTTTCTGTGTGCGTATAATGAGACAAATCTTCCAGATTGCCATGGTCCGATGACATGACAAAAGTTTCCGTAGAGGGATCTATCTCTTCAAAAATACCCTCAATAAAGCCGTCTACATGCCGAATGATGCGGGAAGCGACCGCAAAGGATTTTTCGTGCCCTGCCTTATCAGTAAAAAAATACTCAAACACGCTCAAGTGATTTTTTCGCATAAGCCTTACAGCGCGGCGGCCTGCCTCTTTGGGAGAGATCATGGGAAAATTTTCCCCGCGCCTGCGCAAAAACCAGTGCGTAATGTCCATATAGAGCGCATTTCCATCGCGGAGATCATCCAGAGTAAAAAAGGGCAAACCGGCGGCAAGCTGCAGCCAGGAACTTCCCGACATCAGGCGCGCATAGCGGGGGTCACGGAAGCGCTGCAAAAACATATCTGAATACGCATTGAGCAGAGTGGCATGGTAGCCAGAATCTACAAACCGCTGAATCAGGGAAGATTGCTGAAAATAGGGGCGCAGAGTGTGCGCAATATAACCGTTTACATGCCGCCCCATGATTTGCGCTCCGTTAAATCCCGTAAACAAAGCGGTTTGTCCCGTGGCAGATTGAGGCAAACCAGGTACGCCCATATGGGCATCTGTCTCAAAGAGAGTGCCGGGGTGGTGAGAGCTGTAGCCGCCAAGTTCGCCCAGAAAAGCAGTTCTAAAGCGAGCAAAAGGATTGGTCTCCGGATTTTTGAGTCCAAGACCAATCCCGTCTACAAAAAAGTAGAGTATGCGCCCAGGGTTATTTAGCCCGGGGCTTACGGGGTGCTCTGGCAGGTTTGGGGGCAAGAGCGGAGGGTTCTGCATCTAGGGTAGGTTCTTCTGCCTTGTTCATTGGGGGAAGTTTTTTTCCGGCAAGAATCTGGCGAAGCTCATTCCCTGTAATGGTTTCTCTCTCGAGAAGGGCCTGTGCGGTGGCCGTCATATACTTCCAGTTCTTTTGGAGCAGATCCTTTGCCCGCTTGTAAGAATTGTCAATAATGGCTTTTACCTCTTCGTCTACAATTTTGGCGTAAGCTTCGGAGTGATCAATGGGGCGCGCATAGTCTTTTCCGAGGAAGACAGCGCCAGATTCATTTCCGCTCAAATGGATTGGGCCCACTTTGTCAGACATGCCCCACTCCATGACCATTTTGCGGGCTATAGCCGTCGCGCGTTCAATATCGTTAGAGGCTCCCGTAGTGACATCTTTGTACTGGATTTCTTCGGCCAGGCGCCCTGCAAGGAGGACAGAAATGGTATCAAGCCAGTAATTTTTAGAGCGCATATAGCGTTCATGCTCTGGCAGGTTTTGAGTGAGTCCAAGAGCTCTTCCGCGCGGAATGATGGTCACTTTGTGGATGGGTTCCGCATGTTCCAGCAGTTCGCCGAGAATAGCGTGGCCGGCCTCATGGTAGGCTATCACAGCTCTCTCTTCGTCCGAGATAATGAAAGATTTTCTTTCCGGGCCCATGAGTACTTTGTCGCGCGCCATATCGAGATCGTCGTTGCCCACTTTCTTTTTGTTGTTCCGGGCGGCAAGGAGCGCTGCCTCGTTTATGAGGTTAGACAAATCGGCGCCGGTAAATCCGGGGGTACCCCGAGCAACGACAGAGAGATCTACGTTTTCTTCGAGGGGAACTTTCTCGGAATGGATTTTGAGAATATCTTCGCGTCCTCCTACATCGGGAACATCTACTACGACCTGGCGGTCAAAGCGACCGGGCCGCAAAAGCGCCGGGTCGAGAACGTCGGCGCGGTTGGTAGCAGCAATAACGATTACGCCTTCGTTTTCTTCAAAGCCGTCCATTTCTACGAGAAGCTGATTGAGAGTTTGTTCTCTTTCGTCATGGCCGCCGCCAAGTCCGGCTCCGCGAAGCCTTCCCACTGCGTCTATCTCGTCTATGAAGACGATGCAGGGAACCTGCTTTTTAGCCTGTGAAAAAAGATCGCGTACGCGGGATGCACCCACGCCCACAAACATTTCAACAAAGTCAGAACCGGAAATAGAGAAGAACGGAACCCCGGCCTCCCCGGCTACGGCGCGGGCGAGCAGAGTCTTACCGGTACCAGGGGGACCCACGAGAAGAACTCCGCGCGGAATTTTAGCACCAATTTCAGTAAATTTCTTTGGCTCTTTGAGAAAGTCTACGACTTCTACGAGTTCCTCTTTGGCTTCTTTGACTCCTGCCACATTTTTAAAAGTTACTTTGTTTTTGGAGTCTGCGCTCATTTTAGCGCGGGAACGACCAAAGTTCATGGCGCGGTTGCCGTTATTCTGAACCTGGCGCATCATGATAAAGTAGATGAAACCGAGGAACAGAACCCACGGGATGATGGTGATAAAGGATCTCCAGAAGAGGCTTTCTTCCTGGGGGACGCCTTTGTAATAGGCTATGCCGCTTTTGTTGAGATTATCGAGAAGATTGGAATCCGGGTAGGGAATATACGACTTAAAGCGAACGGTTTCTGTTCCCTCTTTATCTTTGTAGAAGTATCCCTCGATCTGGCTGCCTTTAATGAACAGCGGCTTTTCTTTATCGGTATACAGCTGCTTTTTGTCGAGAAGCCCAAGAAACTCTGAGTAGGAGAGATCTTCAACCCTTCCTTCTTCTTTGCGCATCCAGTCTGCCATGAGAGCTACCAGTACAATTACCAGGAGTATCAGGAGAATGGGTCTAGATCCTTTGTTCATTCAGTTTCCTTTTTAGTAAATTATCCGGGCTTTTGCCCAGACGAAAGAACCAGAAACGCTCTAAGGATTGAGCGCGTCAACCACATATTTTCTGGTTAGCATTCGATTCGTCAGAATGGCTGACATATTTTGTTTATTGAGCACTTATTCCCTGCAGGGATGATTTCTTTGTTAAAGATAGTTACAAATTGTTTCGCCTTTTTTAGTAATGTTTGGCCGCTTGTTCTTATGGCAGGGGAAACGTACAATAGATCGGCTGCTTCTCTGGCGATTACGCTTTAACCCGTTGGCGATGAAAACCCTGCGCGGGTAGCGCAGCGTACTTGTGCTGTCAGAGTTTACTCTGAGCCTGCGTCGCTGACCTGTACTGTCAGAGTTTACCCTGACATGAAATGGACGCAGTAGCCCAGTCGCAGGGTGCCTTCGGCGCTGCTTAGTTTACCCCGAGCGGAGCCGAGGGGCAGAACGAAGCAGCGAGGCATTATGATTGAATCGCCGGTTTACGACATGTTTCTGGAAGAAGGCATCGAGAAAGGCATGCAGCAGGGCGAACTTCGCAAAGCGTTGCAGACCGCGCGCAACATGCTGGCTGAAGGCGATGCTTTGGCAAAGGTACTTCGCATCACTGGTTTGACCGAAGAGCAGTTGCGCGAGCATGGGGTTGTTTAAGGGGCCCCTCCTCTCGATACGCCTGCGGCTACTGGAGGTAAACTCTCTACTTCGTGCACTTCGTGACAGAGTAAGCTATCCTGCGGCTACTCAAAGTAACTGTGACTAAAAAGGGTATAATCACGACAAAAGATACATTGCCATTAAACAATAACAATATTCTCACCGCACGTGAACGGACAAAGAGTCGGTATCCATTTTGGAGAAAAAATATGGTATTCAAGCGGAGAGTACCCCGCGCGCAGCGCCACCCTGAAAAGCCGGCAAGGGTTTAGCAATTATTATTTACAACAAAGATGACTCCGATTTATGTGTTGCGTGCTCCGCTTCAATTTTTATGTAAATCCAGAAACGGAACAGCCACACATACTGGATCACGAAGTTTATCCAGAGGAAATTATTGAGTTTTTTGAGGAGACAGACATACTCGAGCGCAAAAGGAAAGATGGCTCTTTTGTTGGCTATGGAATCCTAAAGTCTGGTAGAATTCTTACAGTGGTGTACAGAAAGTCTGTCATAGATGAAATATTTATTATTACAGTTTATGATCTTGAGGACAAAGAATTGATTCAGTAAATCAGAGAGGTGCTTGGATGAAAACTGTTCATACATATCAGATTAGGTAACCTCGGAAAAAGTCCCTCCGTGGACTTTTTGCCTGCGGCTTGCTACGCATTTACCCTACGGGCACAGGCAGACCGCAAAACCCTGGCAAAGCCAGCTGTTTTTCACAGACCAGATAATCCCGGAAGGGATTTTCTGGCTGGGAAGTCAAAATCTGAACAAGATTTTGACTATCTCCATTTTGCTGCGAAAACATACGTTTTCTCCGCAAAATGCCGGTAAATTTACCCTGAGCGCAGTCGAAGGGTCCATGTACCGGAAGTAAGCTCTGAAAACTTTTTCAGAGCTTACTTAGGTATGTGATAAGCGAGTCGGACATAGAAGATAAAAAAATACAGGAATTAATAGCAAAGGTTAAGAACGAAAAATTTGGTGAGGCGTTCAACAAAATGGATCTAAAAATTGTTAAATCAAAGCAGAATATCAAAGATGGTTTATATATTCGGGAAGAAATCTGATTTTTTCCGTTTCCAGAGCAGGCCCGCACAAAAATCTGAGCCATGCGCTTTGCCTTTACCGTCGCCTATCACGGAAAAAATTTTTCTGGCTTCCAGATCCAGCACGGTAGAAGAACCGTCCAGGCAGAGCTTGAAAGAGCGCTATCCATTGTGTTCCGGCAGAAGCTCCGAATTCATACTGCGGGGCGCACTGATGCGGGAGTGCATGCCTTTGGACAGGTCGTGCACACCGAGGTGGAGTTGTCGCGCTACACGGAAAAACAGGGTGATCTCCAGACAGAGACATTTCTGTATTCTGTAAACAGTATACTCGATAAAGATGTCGTCGTGACGCACATGGCGCAGGTGCCAGAGCAATTTCACGCGCGATTCTCTTGCACGGGTCGCGAATATGTTTACCAGGTTCTGCAATTCCCGGTTTTTCTGCCGCATTACAGAGACGTTGCCTTGTGGGTGCGTGGTCCACTCGACATTGCAGCCATGAGAGAAGCCGCGTCCCATTTGATTGGTGAACTGGACTTTGCCGCGTTCACGCCGGCGTTCTATCGAAAGGCTGGCGAAAAAACAATTCGACGCATCGATAAAATTGAAATTATTGAAAATCGTGCTCTGCTGTGGTTTTATTTTGACGGTTCAGGATTTCTGCACAATATGATACGTATCATTACCGGAACTCTTTTAGCGGTTGGGCGCGGAGAGCTCACTGCCCTGCAGGTAAAAGAGATTCTTGTGAACCGCAGCCGTGAAGCCGCCGGGATGACAATTCCCCCCACGGGACTATTTTTTCTGAATGCGCGTTACGCAGAGTACGAAACGCCGGGTAAAAAAAATCCGTTCAGGGAAGAGCTGCTCAGCTTGACGCGCTGACTCCAAACGATATTCTTTCACATGACAGAAGGACTGCATTCGCCGTCTCCTTATCCCAGGTTGGAAATTTCTCAGAAAGCGCTTTCCGAAAATCTGAGGTTGTTGCGTTCCCTTGCGCCAGGACGAAAGGTTTTGGTACCGGTTAAGGCAAATGCCTATGGCTTTGATCTGGAAACCATGATGCCATTTTTTCTGCAAAAAAATCGGGAAGGTCTGCTCGACATGCTAGGCATTGCCAATCCGCAGGAAGGTCGCGTGGCAAGAGACCTTGGCTGGCCAAACGAAATTCTTTTGCTCGGTGGTTTTTTTCGTGAGCACGTTGCCATGATTGCGCAGGCCGATCTAATTCCATCGATAACGGACCTGTGGCAGATTAATGCATTGTCTGAATATTCTAAGGGTGCTGGTACAAAAATTTCGGTGCATATAAAAATAGATACGGGTATGGGGAGGATTGGAGTACTGCCGGAACAAGTTAACGATCTGATAGAGTTGCTGCGCGCTCACGATACCATTACCATCGGCGGAATTTTCACCCATTTTCCCAGAGCAGACGAGCCCGAAGTCTCGGAGACCAGTCGCCAGACAAAGCAGCTTGTGGAAATTGCCACAAATATTCTGGATGCTTTAGGATTGCAACGCGAGAATGTTCTTCTGCATGCGGCCAATTCTTATGGCGTATTGTTGCATCCGGATTCCCATCTCGACATGATTCGCCCGGGAATTTTATTTTACGGCTTTTTTCAGTCAGAAGAAGACCGCGTGAGATTTACTCCGCAGCATCCCTTTCGTCCCGGCATTCGGTTAATGGCGCGTCCTGTTTCTTTGCGCAAAATACCATTGGGTCATCCTGTCTCGTATGGGTCGCATTTTGTCTCTCCTCGCGACAATTATCCCGTGGGAGTTTTTCCCATTGGCTATGGGGATGGTTTCCCGCGCGGCATTTCCGGGAAGGGGGTTACGTTTTCCGGGCATCCGCTGTTAGGTCGTGTTACCATGGACCAGATTATTCTTGGGGGGGTGGAGGATGACAAAGAGATCAATCTTTTTTCTCAAGACGAAAGCTCCATAGAAAAGCTTGGAGATTTGTCCTGTTCTTTTTCTTACGAAATAATTACTGGTTTGGGCAACCGACTTCCTCGTTTGCTTGTAGAGAGTTGAGGTGGATTATTATTAATGAGAACAAAACTTTTTCATGTAGCGAGATTCCCGATCAACCCAATTCTGAGTATCCATTGAAGGCAAAATCTGAAGTAAGTGATTTCGCTTTAAGGAATAAGCAGCAATGTCAATTTCGCCTCCATAGCCGCCCTTGTTTTTTTTCCCAATCTTTATATTCCTTTTTACATGATAGCCTTTGAATTCGTAGTATTCAAAAAGCAGTTCTTCTGAAAAATTCATTTCGGAAAATACCTCTCAAATGAATGCCGCACAACGAATGTTTTTTTCTGAAGTTGCCCAAAGGGCAATTTGCCGAAGCCCGTGCCCC
>DYKF01000294.1 GCA_020722745.1 Caldithrix sp. | reverse complement strand
TAAATTTACTTCGGTGTCAGCCAATAGGAAAAGTCTCGTCCTAACAGATGTTCAAGTAAGTGGATATCATCCGAAAAATAAGCAACCAGTTCGTTTCTAAGGTCCGGAGAAATACGAGTCTGTTCAGCGTCTGCTTTGTTGATAGCACGTTGCACTTTATCGTATATATTCAAGCGCATTCTAAAACCGAGGTGCCATCGCAATTGATTCAGGTAGGAAAGAACCAATGACATGAGCGGCCATCTTACCGCCTTGCGTTGATTCCAAACTGCGAATTCAGTTTGAAAGCTCTCATCTACATTTAGGAAACCAAGAGTCTTTCGATACTCTTCGGCCGGGTCTTTGGCAAGATCTTCTAATACTAGAACCAGCACCCGCTCTCGAACAATCAGGGTATACAAGCGCGCAAGCTGTTCTCCTAAACGACAATATGCGCCATATTGTACTCGTTCGGGATCACGACGAATTGTCAATGGTATGTGCCTTCCAGACTTTCTTTCCGCTTGCAATTGCCAGGCGCGTTCAAAGTCCCTTACGGTTTCCTGCCCTCGCCAGACCATTTCGGAATGAAGAGACAGGACCATGTCGATTGGATTTCTTATACAAACAATAAATTTTGCATCGGGATTGTATTCTATAATTTGGGGTACTGCTACGCGAGAATACAGATAACGCGTGGACGCCTCGCCTACTGCCAAATGTTGACTATTGGCATAAGCAAACAAAGATTCATACTTAGCGAGAGTCTCTATCCAATATGCACCATCTCGGTTAAAAAAATGCGGCTCTTTTCCAGGACACATATATATTTGTGGATGCTCTGCCAGCCATGCCGCCAGCGAGGTAGTGCCACATTTTGGGGCGCCGATGATGAAAAAATTCGGTTTTATCAAGAGTAATTTTCCCTCCGGTTTCGCAAATTGAATGCCAGACTATTGATGCCCAATTTCTTCCGTACAGTCCACCAAAGCAACACATTCCAGGTGATCATAGAAATCGAAGTGGCAAGAGATGAACCAATAATACCCCAAGCGGGAATGAACAACAAATTCAATATTAAAGTCAACACTGCCGTCAGCATCATGGCTCTTGCCACTTCTCGTTCATAGCCGGTCATATTCAAAAGCAGTCCAACTGAGCCGGTCGCAGAGTTGATCAATTGTCCTGTCAACAAAATAAGAAGAGGTATATAGGCAATTTCATATGGTGAACCAAATACGAAATGTAAGAAAAGTTTACCCAGCAAAATGAAACCGATCGTGATTACCAGGTTGAAAATCAGGATTATACGCGCGCTGCCTATCACTAGCCGCTGCAATTTGCTCGTTTCTCCCCGTGCATAAAGCATGGCAAAACGCGGCGCCAAAACCATATTGATTGCCACCAGACCAACCGCTGCCAGCAGCGAAACCTGGGTAGATACTCGAAAAATGCCGATTTCTGTATCGGGTAGATAAAAACCTTGAAGTAATATCGCGATCTGTTGATTGATGATTTGCATTCCCCCAATAAGCGCAAGGGGTAAGGCGCTTGTAAACCAGATTCGGCTCTCATAACGAGGCGCAGCCTGACCAACCTCTTTGGGTGTTGCTCTCCAAAGTAACCAGACGCCACCCAGAAATGCCAGCGCCGATGCGATTACATAAAGTCCCATGGCCAGGGAAGCCGAAAATGTCAATCCATCTATGACCGCACAGGCTGCTATAAAAAGTACAAAGAACCCTGGGCGAAGTAAAGATTCTGATAACTGGCCTGCGATGATTTTATGCAACCCGCGCAATGCGGCGCCGCGCAAATCTCCCAACGCAATCAACGGTAAAAGAGCCAGACCCCAGAGGAACACATCTAGTTTTTTGTCGGTCAACAATCCTTGATTGGCAGTGATAACAAGAGCGGTGCCAACTACTAGTACGGATGAAAAAAATACAGCTGCGCCCCCAGACCAGACCCAGATCCCTTTCACAAGGCCATAATCCCCACAGGCAATTCCACGAGCCGTTTCCCGAACAAGTAGTGTTGGTAAGCCAAATTCAGATGGCACGGATAAGAGCGTAATAAGAGCATATACATAAGAATATACACCATATTCGGCCGGACCTAATAAGCGTGCCAAGAAAACAGAGCTCACGAAGACCAGCCCCGCATTGGCCAGTTTCAAGCCTATACTCCCCAATGCCTCCCTTCCAACAGGCGCGGTCACAAGGCGGGAGAAACGATCTATTGCACTCTTCATTTTTAGGG
>DYKF01000293.1 GCA_020722745.1 Caldithrix sp. | reverse complement strand
TTTGAGAAAATTCTCTGACTACTTCATAATGGCTTTTCATGTTCCAGCCTAAAGCATTGAACATTATATCAATATAATTTGAGCGAATATTTGTTTCTCCATGACCCTTTTGGGTCAGAACAGCTTTATTCTTTTCAAAATCTTCAACCCGTTCAGCTATTATTTTTCTTCCAGATTCTTTATTCATTTTTCATTCCTATAATTCTCTTTTAGCCCGGCACGGACGCCGGGCTTCTTAAAAAGGGGCATGGGGGTTTATTTTTCAACTACTTTTCCTTAACACAAAAAGTTTGGCGCCCTAATTGCATATAATGTTAAGGTCATGAGGACAGATGTGGCGAAGCCCAAGAGCCAACATCTTCTCATTGGCTCGCAGCGTCAACGCTATGTTATGTCCAGTTTATAGTGAGCCCATAAATCAGAACATGGATTTATGTTGGACAAGGTGTTCTTCTTAAAAAGAAAAAAGGAGAAAAAACATGAAAAAAGTAACCTCGCCCCCCCCCCAATATTACGTGACAACATGTCTAAAAAAAATACCATCACACAATGAAACAAGGGAAGATAGAAATACTCGCCCCGGCAGGATCGTTCGCATCGCTTCAGGCAGCAATAAACGCAGGGGCAGATGCCGTCTACTTTGGAGTAGAACAACTCAACATGCGATCCAGAGCAGCAGATAATTTTACCGTAGAAGACCTAGACGAAGTAGCACGCATTATACACCAGACAGGAGCAAAAGCATACCTTACGCTCAACACTCTCCTCTACGATCACGACCTCATACTCATGAAAAAATTGGTAGATACCGCCATAGAAAAACAAATGGATGGAATCATCGTAGCAGACCAGGCAGCCATTCTATACGCACACAAAAAAGGACTGCCGGTGCACGTGTCGACACAACTGTCGGTATCCAACATTGAATCGGTAGAGTTCTTTGCAAAATATGCAGATGTAATCGTACTTGCGCGCGAACTCGATCTGCGGATGATAGAAAGAATTGTAAAAGAAATCAAGGAGCGCGATATACGAGGCCCATCGGGAAAACTGGTTAAAATAGAAGTGTTCGCGCACGGTGCCCTGTGCATTGCCTACTCAGGTCGATGCGGAATGAGCCTGTTTACCGACAATGCCTCGGCCAACCGGGGAGCCTGCCGGCAAAACTGCAGAAAAGCGTACATTGTCAAAGACAAAGAAACCGGCATAGAATTAGAGCTCGACAACGAATTTATTATGTCTCCCAACGACATCAACACCCTGCCCTTTCTGCCGGAATTGCTCGCGACGGGCGTGTCCGTTCTGAAACTCGAAGGACGAGGCAGAAGCCCGGATTATACAGACATGATTGTGCGCGTGTATCGCGAAGCTGTAGACGCTGTAGCCAATAGAAGCTTTGACGAACAAAAGGTAGAAAACTGGATGCAGAGAATTTCTACCGTCTACAATCGAGGATTTTCGGACGGATATTACTTAGGACGCGAACAGGGCTGGTCCAAAACGGATGGATCGGTTGCCACGGAGGAAAAAGTATTCGTGGGGCCTGTAAAACATTACTTCCCCAAAGCCGGAGTGATCGAGATAGAAATCCGCGCGGCAGATCTTCCTCTTGGCAGTTCTGTCGTCATTATTGGCGACATAACGGGAGTCATTCGCGCAGAGGTGAGCGAACTTCGCGCGGACGATCGCACGCCCATCTCCATGGCATTGCGCAAAACGGTGGCCAGTTTTCCTGTTCCAGAGAAAGTTCGCACCGGAGACAAAGTGTACCTTCTTAAACCACGCGGAATTTCTTTGTCTTCTTTTTACGATACGCTCGTGGCCAGAGGCGATGCATGCGACTGATTACTCCGAGGCAACCGAATGGATCTGCTCTAAAACATCGATTATTTCTTCGCTTATTTCATCTGCACGAATATACTCTGCAATAGTATGGTAGTCTGTTTTTGACATTCTGTTCTCAATTTTACTTTTTTAAAAAATGATTTGAATACCGGTTCCAGAAAATCATGTAAAACCAAGAGAGATATCTGACAGCGGGTGCAAAATCAGCAAAGCGCCGCCGGTGCTCGCTCGGATATCTTTCTGGGTTTCACATTTTGTAACTTTTTTCCGGAATTATGTCTCATACCAAAGCCTTGGGTAGATAACAAAAATAGCCGCATTATGTCTCATACCAAAGGCTTGGGTAGATAACAAAAATAGCCGCATTATGTCTCATACCAAAGCCTTGGTAGATAAC
>DYKF01000292.1 GCA_020722745.1 Caldithrix sp. | reverse complement strand
TGAAGGCCGAGAGTTTGGCGCACGTCGCGAGGCAGGAGATGACGAATCCGAAGGGGAAGGCGCAGTGATCAGTTTTCAGTGAACAGTTATCAGTCGCGTCGGAAGAACCCAGGCAATTAAACGAGACAGCCACCTTGAAGGTGACTGTCTCGTTTTGGATTATGGCACGCCCCAAATGCTGATCGTCCCATTCGTGGAAACCGCGATTAGCGATTTTCCATCTCCAGAAAAATACAGCAATTGAAAGCCGTCTTGATTTGGGTATTTGCTGGTCACATCGCCGAGGATGTTGCCCGTTTGCGAATCGTAGAATCGAATGCGATTATTTCCTACCGACGCGGCAATGACCGATCCATCTGGTGAGAAGGTCGCAAAGTATGACGAAATTCGATAGAGTTCGTTTCCATCTGGGATGGAATACACTGTGGCGATATGCAAATCGGGATTAAGGGAGTACGAAAAAACCAGTTTCGTGTTGTCAGGGGAGATCGCCACAGGATAAAAACCTGGTTTGTACTGCGAATATTCCGAGCGAGGGATTTTAATTGCCATTACCCTTGCCTGGGTTTCAATCTCCCAGAAACTGGCGACCCCTTCCAATCCAGACCATGAGAAAATGAATTTTCCATCTGGCGACATGGTCAGGCTGTGCGTGCCATCGTAGCCGTAGGTAAGTCCACCAATATCCCAAGCATAAATGCTTGGAAGTTCGATACCGTTATCCACGTTCCAGATTTTTAGATAACCGCCTCCCTGACTACCCGTCAACAATAAATTATTGGGCGCAGAATAGGCGGACACCAATCCGAAGTGCTGCTTTTCCTTCTCCAGGGCTATCATTTTGATGAATTGATTCGTAGCCAGATCCCAAACATAAGAACGGTCGTAGTGGACCGTGATCAACGACTGTCCATCCGCCGTGAAAAACACAGAATCCATTTCCACGTAATTGCCTTCGTATTGATATTCTTCATCCAGCAATGTTCCTTCTTTTCCGTTGATCAGCCCGTTTTGCTTTCCATCCAGCAGGTTTCGAATGACCACGATAT
The DNA here is from genome assembly GCA_020722745.1 of Caldithrix sp. Taxonomy (GTDB): domain Bacteria; phylum Spirochaetota; class Leptospiria; order Turneriellales; family Turneriellaceae; genus DYKF01. Next base: position 1,193 of record DYKF01000292.1, on the reverse strand, counting down.
TTTTGTTGATGTACGCGATCTGGCTATCTTTTACGGTCAATTTCACGGTTGCATCTGTTCCACGGTGATACTGGTCATAAAAGAAATCGCCAGATAGAAAAGTATCTGAGAGCGTTCCGATTATCCTGCCACTTGAAACATCCCAAACGGAGATATTTCCATTAGTCTCCGAGATTAGTTTTGACGCATCGGGTGAAAATGACAGGAACCGAACTGGGCCTCCTGCTTCAAAATGCACCTCGCTTGAGAATCCATCACCACTCTTTACGCTAATAGAACCGTCCATTGTCCCTGCTGCAACTACCGTGCGCTCTTTTGTAATCGCGAACGGACTCTCCCACGATCCGCTGATCTCACAAAAGGTCTCAAAAGACGTCCCATCGCGTAATTCCACCCCTCCCATCATTTTGTCAACGACAATCGTATTGCTTTCAGAAAGATACTTGAGCCAGGGCATGTACATGCTGTCAACATCAAACGAACCAGTGGATTTACCGTCGGTAAAAATCTGAACCCTGAATTGTTGTTTTAGGCGTCCAGAACTATCGGTGCTGGATCCCAGATCTTCGACATTGAAGGATAAGCCTGAATTGCGTTCTGAAAATTCAAGCCCGTCTTCCACCAGTTGGAAGGATGTGGAGTCGTATACGTATCGCCCCAAAACTGTGTCAACGAAAATCTGATTTCCATCCTCTGACCATTTAATTCCCTTGATCAGTCCCTTACCCCACACGGCCAACTCGGTCAATTGGGCCAGATTATCTTTAACAATGACAGCCGCGCTCGGTTGCATTGTCCCCCCATCGCGGATGGGAAATTCAGGAGTCGGCGATGGACTTGGCGATGGAATGTCTGTCGGAAGGGAAGTTGCCGTGGGAGGCGCAACGGTTTCGATGGTTGTCTCCGAATCAGGTGTAATAGAAGGCGAGCAAGACGCGATTAGCAAAATGCAAAGGATGCTTAAGATCAAACGGGTCATTTTTTCTCCTGATTTAATGCATTGAGGAATCCCACCGCAACGATGAGAACTTGATTATACGGCGGATTCAAGTTTGACTCTCCCCATAAATCACAGTACACTTTAACCATGCCCGGTGTCAGTACTTTCGATCTGCTTGGAGATATGCCTGCCGCTCAACGGACGTTGATGCGTCTCTTTTTGCGGCGGATCGAGATGAACCCGGCAGAGTTGG
>DYKF01000051.1 GCA_020722745.1 Caldithrix sp. | reverse complement strand
TGAGGTGCGCAGAAAAGCTGCCCTGTTGATCACGGTTCTGGAAGCAAAAAATATTCCAGAAGGTTGTGACTGCGTCGCTGCTTAGTTTACACCGAGCTTGTCGAGGTGCAGAACGAAGGGCCGGGCTTGTCAGGAATACATTTTACGATAGGATGAAAAGATTGAAGGCGTCTGAATTTAATTTACTCGAACTAAAAAATAAGTCCAAGAGGCCGCATCACTCGCGACTTGCATTGGGGGAACTCCACGAAGCAAAGGGTGGCTTTGAGGCCTCGGAAACGATCGAGCTAAAGGCCCGAAGCTCGCCGCCTTTGAACAGGTTCTGAAAGAACGCGCAATCGAGCATCATTTGATTCATCCCCGAACACCCCAGCACAACGGAAAGATAGAACAATTTAATTAAACTGTCTTGAGAGAATTTGCAGCCAGGGTTCCCGACAAACTACCTTTAAGCGAGTACCAGAGGCGCTTTGTTGATTTTGCACCCCCTGTCAGGTATGTCTCTGGGTTTTACATTATTTTCCTGCTTGTCAGGCGGGACTATGGGTACAAACTAACGCAATGAGCCAAAGCCTCAACATTTTGTTTATCTCTTCCGAAGCTGTTCCTTTTGTAAAAACGGGAGGCCTTGGCGACGTCGCCGGGGTGCTGCCCAAAATTTTACGAAAAATGGGACACAATGTCCGACTGGTTCTACCGCGTTATTACTCCATCGACATTAACAAAAAGAACATACACCATTTACCAGGCCCTCTCGGTGTACCAATGGGCATTCTCGGAGAGCTTTGGGCCGGTGTTTACGAGAGCACTCTGCCAGACAGCGATGTCCCCGTGTATTTTATTGACTACGAACAATACTTTGGCCGCGCTGGAATTTATACGGATGAGCATGGCGAAGGCTTTAAAGATAATGACAATCGTTTTGTATTCTTTTCCAGGGCAGCTCTACAGCTGACAAAAAGATTATTTTTTACGCCAGATATCGTTCACGTTCATGACTGGCATACAGCGGCTGTTCCCGTGATGCTGAATACATTCTATCAACACGACCTGCATCTTGCATCGGCGGCTTCTGTTCTCACCATCCATAATATGCAGCACCAGGGTAATTTTTATCCCGGTCTAATGGATGTGCTTTCTGTTGGCTGGCATCATTATCATCCGCTTGGTCTGGAACATTATGGTCAGGTAAATCTCATGAAGGGTGGAATCTACCACGCCAATGCCATCAACACCGTGAGCAAGGGTTATGCGGCAGAAATCATGACGGCCGAATACGGGTACGGTCTTGATGGCGTTATGAGAGACCGCTGCAAAAGCTTTTTTGGAATCGTCAACGGAATCGACATGCAGGAATGGAATCCAGAAAAAGATCCCTATCTGTCAGAAGGTTTTTCGGCAAAAGATCTTTCAGGAAAAGAGAAACTCAAGGCAGAGCTCCAGAAAAAAATGGGACTGCCAGTAAAACCGGATATTCCCGTCATTGGCATTATTTCCCGCCTCGTAGAACAAAAGGGAATAGACGTGATTGCCGAGGCAATGCCAGGAATACTTTCCATGGAAGTTCAGATTGTCCTGCTTGGCAGCGGAGCTCCCTGGGCCCATTTTTACTTTGGCGGACTGGCAGCTCACCACAGGGATAAAATGTCCGTCGTGATCGGCTATAACGAACCGCTGGCACATCTTATTGAGGCGGGCTCTGATTTCTTTTTGATGCCTTCCCGATTTGAACCATGCGGGCTCAACCAGATGTATTCCCAGCGTTATGGCACTCTTCCCATTGTAAGGGCAACCGGAGGTCTTAACGATACCGTAGACAATCTTAACGAAGAAACGGGCCACGGCACGGGCTTTAAGCTGTACTATCTTTCTGCCAAATCCCTTTTCGATACGGTTGGCTGGGCGCTCCATATTTATTACAACCGAAAGGATATTTTACGCAACATGATCCGCGAAGCCATGAGTCGGGATTTTTCCTGGGAACGGTCGGCAAGAAAATACGAGCAATTATACCGCATTGCTCTCAAAAAAAAGCGCGGTCGGCACTATCGCATTTCTGCTTTGCCCGAAAAAGGTAAAAAGAGTAGAAAAAAGAAAACCTGAACGAGTACAATAGAAATGCCTGCCGGCAGATCAAACTGCCAGGCAGCCAGAACGCCAAGAATGGCAGACGACGCGCCAATCAAAACAGAGCGCATCGTGACAACGGCAAATCTACCCCGCAGCAAACCCGCTGTTGCTCCAGGAATGGTTAAAAATGCAGAGACGAGAACCACTCCAGCCAGCTTTACTCCTACGACAATAAAAGATGTAATTAAAAAGACAAGAAGATAGTCGCCAAGTCTAACGCGTACTCCGTCCGAAACAGCGAGCTCGCGGTGAAATGTTGCATAGGCCATTTGCCCCCAGAGGGGAAGCGTGGCAATCACGAGAACAACGACAATGCCTGTCAGAATATAATCCGTTACCCCGAGAAGAAACAGAGATCCAAAAAGATAATTGAGCGCACTGCTGTGGTATTCCTGCGATAACAGCAAAAACAAAAGGCCAAGGGCCATAGACATGGGATAGAATATTCCCATGGCGGTATCGAGCTGGAGCCTGCCTTTTTCGGAAAGCCTTGTCATGATGAGCCCGGCTGCAATGGTAAACGCCGCGAGAACAGGATCCGGGGGAAGATGAAGCCAGAGGCCCAATGCGGCTCCCGCAAAAGCTGCATGCGATAAACCGTTCCCAAGATACGATAAATTTCTGTTTGTAACAAAAGGAGACAAATATCCGGCAAGACTGCCGAGCACACCAGAGACAATCAGAATTTCAATGAGCATGGTTATTCTCCAGAATCTGAAACAAACCATGGCGATGGCTATCGTGGCCAAATGTTTCCTGTAGACAATGCGCCGTAAGAGCAGCAGAGGGCGTGTTGCATTCAATCTGCTTCCTGTTCACGAGAAGAACGCGGTTAGCATGTGAGTACGCGGTTTGTATGTCGTGTGTAACCATGATGATGATTGTATTGCCCGAAGATTGAAACGTCTCCAGAATAGAAAAAAGATCTTTGCCAGCGCGAACGTCGAGACCCGTAACCGGCTCATCGAGTAATAGAATCTCAGGATTTCTGTAAAAGGCGCGAGACAGGTACACCCTTTGCAGTTCTCCTCCCGAAAGTTCTGAAAGGGATCGCCCCGCAAGTTTTTCTATTCCTGTTTTTTCCATCACCGACAGAATAGAATGTTTCATTTTTTGGGATAGCCAGAAGGGCCATGTTCCCGTACGACCCGTTTCAATAAGCTCTTCCACCGTGGCAGGAAAATGCATACTGATATCTTTCATCTGCGGTATATAGGCAATTCGCCTGCGCGATAAATCGGATAATGGTTTGCCTGCATACAAAAGAGTCCCAGAAACAGGAGAGAGAATTCCTGCCAGGGTTTTCATGATAGTCGTTTTACCCCCGCCATTAGGACCAATCACAGCGAGAAAATCGCCTTTTTTTAAGACAAAAGAAATATTGCTGGCAGCCGTGTATCCGGGATATCCAACGGTCAGGTTCTGAGCAGAAAATTCATCAATTTCCATTGGCTATGGACTCCGCATTCATCAAAAGCAAATCCGGAAACGAGCGAACCCTCTTGGGATTCCCAATGGGATCAAAAATCAGCAAGGGCTTGCCGGAGCTTCGCGCTATTTTTTGAGCAAGAGCTTTCGGAAACTGGGGTTCACTGAGGATCGCGTGGATATCTTTTTGAGAGCCCCTTAGAATAAGCTCATTAAGTTCCTTCATGCCAGGCTCAAAACCGGGATTCTTTTCCAAAACATCCGCAATTTGAAATCCAAACCGATCTGCCATATAGAGCATGGAAGGATGCATTGCAATAAAACTTTTTCCTTTAATCCCGGAGAGAACAGCGTGCATTTTTTTTTCGGTTTCGGTTAAGCGAATAGAAAGTTGTTCTGCATTCGCTTTGTAAGTTTCGCAACCTTCAGCATCCACGCTGCACAATTCATGAGCCACACCAGGCAAAATGCTTTGTACAATCCGGGGATCTAACCAGAAATGCGGATCCGTTTTTTGAGGATATTTTGAACTGGCCGGAAAGCGGTGCAGCAAAGTCTGCGGTACAGAAGACATTAGCGAGACGCGGTGCAGATGAACGGGCAATTTCCCCTTGCTGATCCACTGGTCAAAATCGTTGTCTATAAAAAAAAGCGCAGCAGCGTTTTTCAGATTTCTTGCATCGGATGGCTTCATGACATAGCTGTGCGGAGATACACCCGGCGGCACTACCGTATGCACGACGACTCTGTCTTTGCCGATATCTTTTACTATGAGCGTCACTGGATACATGCTCGCAGAAACCTGCAACTGCTCCGCATGCAGGGAAAACAATAAGGACAGAAATAATATCATAAGGGACAAACGCATAATGCAAAGGGAAAAGCTGCCTGTAAGCTGTCGATGATAAAATTCTGTACGCGCCCTGCTGGTTTTGCAGGTGGGAAAATGAAGTTATCTCTGTACGGAGAAAAAACGGCAAAGGGTTCCGGAATATTGTCGCTGATGCAGGACCTCGATGCAGCACTCGGCAATCCCGTAAAGGGCAATCTCTATTTTCTGGGCGGAGGGAACCCGGCAGAAATTCCCGAGCTTACAGCCATCTTTCGCGAAGCAATGGAATCCATTCTGGACAGCCCACCAGACTTTTCTTCGATGATAGGCGTTTACGATGCCCCCGCAGGTAACACCCTGTTTCGCGAGCTGATAGCAGAATATTTTTCGAACTATTTTAAAACAAATATTACAAGAGAAAATATAGCCATAACTTCTGGATCGCAAAATACTTTTTTTATCCTGTTTAATCTTTTTGCCGGAATGGCTTCCGACGGAAAAATTCTCAAAGCCGCCTTTCCCATGCTCCCCGAATATATTGGCTATGGAGATACGGGTTTCAGCCCAGATCTATTTAGTGGCTGTCCGGGTCTTTCTGAAACAACGGGAGAGACATCGTACCGGTACAGGCCAGATTACCCGTGCATTGAATCGCTCGAAAACCTCGGCATTCTTGCCCTTTCGCGCCCGGGCAACCCTACGGGCGGTGTGTTGCCCACGGAGGATTTAGAGCGATTACTCAAAATTGCCCAAAAGAAAGATATTCCTCTCCTGATAGACAATGCATACGGAGACCCCTTTCCAGGAATTCTGTTTGGGGATACAGAACCTCTTCCCTGGCACAGCCATGCCCTGTATTCGTTTTCGCTTTCCAAGCTGGGCCTTCCCGGGCTACGAACCGGAATTCTCGTTGGAAACAGCGAGGTTATTTCGCTCATCGAAAAATTTAACGCGGTCTCGCAGCTATCCGTAAATGGTGCGGGCCCCGCCATTGGCAGCTATCTCCTGAAAAACAATTTGCTGGCAAAAATAAGCGATGATATTCTAAAACCCTACTACTCCCAGAAATCAAGGCTCGCCATAGAGACATTGCAAAAACACAACCAAGATCATCTGTTCCGATACCATGAGAGCGATGGAGCTTTTTTTCTGTGGGTAACTGTCCATCCTCTTTCCATGCCGACCCTGCAGGCATACCAAATTCTGCGGAGCCGTGGCGTGATCACTGTTCCCGGGATTCATTATTACCCAGGCTGCAAACTCCCTCAAGAAAAAGATAAATCGTTTAGACTCAGTTTTACCAGAGACAATAAAACAATAGAAAAAGGTATCGCCATCTTTGCAGAAGAAATTCGCAAAACTGTTTTGGAGAGGCCGGAACCATGAACTGTCCCGTTTGTGGAGAGCCCATGCTTCCCCTCATGAAAGACTTCGCCCGTTGTCCGTTCGATCTCCTGATCGCGTGTAAGTCAGCGGCGGCAACGACCTACGAGGAAGAATACTTTTTTGAAGAGTATAAAAAGCAGTATGGAAGAACATACCTAGACGACAAAGAATTCCTGCAGAAGCGATTTCGTCACCGCCTCCATCTTTTACAAAAACAGAATCGTTTTTTGGCAGGCAAATCAATCCTCGAGATCGGAAGCGCAGCAGGCTTTTTTCTGGAAATCGCGGAGGAGCAGGGTTTCCTTGCCGAAGGCTGGGAAATATCCCGGCAAATGACACTGTACGCGGAAAGCCAGGGCAGAAACGTAAAACAGGGAAGCTTTATCGATCTCGCTGAGTCGCACATTGAACAGGGACTAAATCCATACGACATTGTCGCCATGTTCTATGTTCTCGAACACTGTCCCAACCAGCAGAAAATCTGGGATCTCACGGCGCAACTCGTTCGGCCCGGTGGTTTTCTGCTTCTCGCACTTCCATCGGCCATGGGCCCATTATACACATTCCAAAGAGATAAATGGATACAAACACATCCCGGCGATCATTTTGCCGATTATACGCCGAAATCGCTGCGTCGCGTTGCCAGACGGTTTGGTTTTTTAGTGCGCCATGTATCCAGCGAAGGAATTCATCCTTCGCGCTTTCCTGGTGGTAAGCTTCCGCTTCTGAAAAATCTTTACGCCCTGTTTCAAAAACTGGTTCCGTTTTCTGACACGATGTTTTCCATCCTGCAAAAAAAGGTTTTGTAATGCTACCCTCTTCTTTCTCCTCTGTCATTGAAAACCCTGATCTCGCTACGCGGATAAGTTCTCTCGTCAGCAACCACTCCCGCCTGCTGCTCTTTCTTGAAACCGATTTTTTACACCGCGCAAACGAATTTCACGCCACTGCAAAACCAAAAGCAACGCGGGAAGATCTGCTCATGGATCCGCTTCCCGCCGATGACGAAAGAGCTCTTTTCTATCGAGAAAGCGAACCTCTGCCTCTTCTCGTTTCAAGCGAAGTGCTGCGGGAACTCGGTTCCACAGAATCGCCACTGCAGTTGCCGCTCTTTAGAAATGTCTCCGGCCAGCCGCGCGAGATTACTCTTTTTACAGGCCACAAAATCATTCCTCCAGAAGATGCTGACATTACCAGCTGGATTCCTTCCGAAAGCGACCACCTCATCCAAGTTCTTTACGCAGCGTGGCTGCAGTCCCGCTTTCCATCCACGGGCATTCCTGCGATCCAATACACCGGTCCAAATACACTGCCCGCAGAAAGCAGCCGCGAAACTACCTTTTGGGTTCAGCGCATCATCCTTTCCCGCTCTCCGGGGGCGGGTCTGCGGTATCTGTACCATTCAGGCGTGCTGGGCGTACTCCTGCCCGAGGTAGCGTCCGGTGCCGGGCTCATGCAGAACCGATTCCATAAATATGATATTATGGAACATTTAATCCGCGCTCTGGACAGCGTTGCCGTCGCGAACGAAACCCTGCGCTGGGCCGCCCTTTTGCACGATACCGGAAAAGTTCCTACGCGGCGAGAAAAAGCAAATGGCGAAGCGACATTTTATAATCATGAAATGGAAAGCGCCAAACAGGTTGTTCCCATCATGAAACGTTTTGGTGTAGACAAAGAAACAGGAAAAAAAGTACGTTTTCTCGTACGCCACCATATGTTTCATTATACACATGAATGGACGGACAAAGCTATTCGCAGATTTCTTCGCAAAGTCCCAAAGGAAGACATGGCCATGCTGGTTGCTCTGCGACTCGCTGACAGAAGAGGCTCCGGCAAAAATACTGCCCTGCCAAACTCTTTAATCAAAATGTCTGAGCACATTCAGGAAATCCAAAGACAGGAACAGGAACTCAAGGTAAGAGACCTTGCCATTAACGGATACGAGCTTATGGAAATGGGCTTTACGGCAGGACCGCAAATGGGGCTCGCTCTTAAGGCTGCTCTCGATGCAGTTAAAAATGGACTTATAACCAATGAAAAAGATGAACTCAAAAACTTTGTCGAAAACTTCCGATCCGGTGGCACCGCTGGAAAAGCGTGAAATCTGGATTGCTGCAGGTGGAACCGGAGGACACATTTCTCCCGGAGTTGCCATCGCAGAAACTCTGTCTCAAAAAAAAATTCCCGTTCTTCTGTTTACTCTTTCTAAAAACCTCTCCTATCCGGACATTGAGAGACTGATCCGGGAAGAACCCGGCATCCACGTTATTCCCTATCCCGCTCCCCGATTGCCGCAAAATGTTTTGCAGTTGCCAGCTTTTATTTCCGCTCTCTGGAAAAGTTACCGCATTATTGCCTCTGCCAAAACCAGGCCTTCCCATATACTCGCCATGGGAGGATTTCCATCCGTACCGCTTTTGCTGTATGCCATTCTCCATAATATCCCCTATTCTCTCGCAGAGCAAAACGCACACAAAGGTATGGTTACAAATCTATTTTCTAATAAGGCTAAAAATGTATTTCATTCCTTTGAACAAATGGTCCGCTCTCCTCAGGACATTTTTTCTGGTAATCCATTGCGTAAGGCGTTCCGCACGGTTAAACCTTCTGCTGTAAAAACCACTTCGTTTCCGCAAAAAATTCTCATGATTGGCGGTTCCCAGGGGGCAAACGATATCAACAGCCTGTACCTGTCCTTGTCACAGAATCCTCTCTTTGCCAAAACGGAATTTACGGTTTCGACTGGTCCTGCGGCTCACCAGGAGATCCAGCGACAGGCCAGGAAAAAAGATAAGATATACTCTTTTATAACCAATATGCCCAATGAACTCAAAAAGACAGATCTCGTCATCGCCCGTTCTGGAGCCGGCACCCTGTACGAAATTATCTGGGCCGGAAAGCCTGCGCTTTTTCTGCCATATCCACACGCAGCGGGAGACCACCAGAAAGCAAATGCAGCCTCCGCTGCTTCTTTTGGCTTTGCCGTTTGCTACGATGAAAGACCCTTTTCTGCACCCAAAGCAGCAGAGGCCGTATCGCGGATTATTGAGGTTTCCTATGCGTCCATGGCCGCTAAGGCCAAAGATGCCGCAAACTACTTTCCCTTGACAGCTCACCTTTCTATTGCAGAAAAAATCTTGGAGTAACTCCCATGCGCATTCTCATAGTACTGTTATTTTCTCTCACTGTTCTGCACGCCGAAAAGTGGGCCATTCTTCCCGTAGAGACAAATGGTGTAGACAGAATTATCTCCCCGCTGCCGTTGACGGGTCATCCTGCAACAGACGGCAAAGAAATCTCCAGAGCCATGATGCTCTATCTTCGCGCAGGGGGAATGAACCAGCTTGCCTCTCCCGCTGCCATAGAAAGAGCCATGCGGGAACAGGGGCTACCCGTTTCGTTCCACCAATCGCCCGCCAGCCTCCACGCGTTTTCTCTGTCCGCGGATGCAGACCGCGTTCTCGTTTCGAGAATACAAAAAACCCAGGATGGATTCCTGATGGAGTCGCGCGTGTACTTCCGCGAGTCTAATACTCTCACGGATCCCATAGAGACGCGCCACGGAAAAGCTTCCAAACTTATCGGCATCCACCTGCGGGAACGCTTTCCATCCCTTAAATCTCCATTTTTCAGCATCCTCGATTCCAACCGGCCGGCAATCTTCATTGTCGACGCATCGGGAAACATGCACAAAGAAAAAGAAATTCTGGCCAGCTTCATAGAAAAAGAAAACTTCCCACAAATTGCCATTTGTGCCATTCATGCGGATAAAAAAATCTCCCGCTTTTCTCTGAAAGGGAACCGAGGCAATGCCGTCAGCTTTATCCGCAACCTGAAAATTTCCGGAGGGAGTGCAGCCGGAATTGCCCTGAGCGCGGGGCTGCTCTGTGCAGAAGAAGAAAACCCATTCAGCGGCAGTGAAATTGATAAACCAGATGTTTTTATTCTCACAGGGAATTCCATTCATCCGGAAGATCTCTCTGCCACAAAAAACAGAATGCGTCAACTTTCCGCAAGGGCCCACCACGTTGTATTCTGGACGGGAATACTGACGCCGGATAGCAGAAACCAGTACCAGTCCCTTTCTGCCGAGGCAGACAGAATATCGGATTCCTCCATTCTCCCCATTCGCTACAGCGTAACTGCCGGGCTTTCGGACGGTTCGCAATGGAGTGGAGTTCTTGCCGGCGGTTTTCTGGAAAAGAACGGAACGCGCACAGAACTTTCTTCCAGAGATGAAAACTCTCTACTGGTGCGGCGGGAGCCCAAATTTCTCGAAGAATATACAGGACTCAAAGTGGTAGATCCCGTTTCCGTTGCCGTGCAGCTCCAATCCGCAGACAAATTTTCAAGGCAATACTCAGGAAAAACAGCCCGCGTTCTGCTTAGGATCAACGGAGTCGATGCCTGGGTCAGCATACCCTATTCCAGAATGGTAAATCGGGATGGCAGTTTTTTGCTGCAGGAAAAGGAAAGCTATTATTTTCTGTTCAACATGCAAAAAGGGGAAATGGGCATGCCATTTCGCAATGATCCAAGAGACGCATTCATCTTTCCGGATTCAACCTGGATCTCCCGGGCCCTTATGCCAGATATCCGGGATTACTTTGCCAATCCAGCGAGATTCAACGGAGAATCCATAGACGGTCTTTCGCTCTATTTGTTTCAGGCGGAAGTAGTTCTCATTCGCAGCCCGGAGTCGCCATGAAAAGATTATCTTTTTTAATACCATTTCTTTTCTGGAGTTGTGGAACAAACATTCCGTACGAACAGGAAGATCTTACTCCTCCATCGGTTTTCTCTGTCACTGCCCTTGCAAATGGAAAAATGCAGATAGACTACGCCGTCACCAACGACGAATCTCACTTTGACGGTTACAACCTTTACATTGCAAAGGAAACCATTTCGGACGCTGCAATGGCATCGATGGAGCCGCTTGTAATTACCGGCAGCCTGCCCACGTTTATCCATACTCCGGAAGAATACAATCCTTCGATACAGTTGTCAGAAGTTATTGAAACACAGGATGGCTTTTTGCCGTTCTCTGCCGGGACGCAATACTTTTTTCGCCTGGCTGCGCACGGAATAAACGGAAGAACCTCCCAGGGCTCTTCCGTTCTCTCTGCGACAGCGCAATAAAACGGGGTCGTTAGTTCGTTGCCATTTTGGCAAGGCGCTCAGCAGGCCCTACGATATCGGTTACGCGCACACCAAAATTTTCGTCGATTACAACGACCTCTCCCTTCGCAATCAGCTTTCCGTTAATGAGTAAATCCACCGGTTCACCGGCAAGCTTATCGAGCTCAATAATGGAGCCTTCACCAAGACCCAGAATTTCTTTTACGTATTTTTTAGTTCGACCGAGTTCCACGGTCAATACCATCTGAACATCGAGAAGAAGATCAAAGTTGGGCGGCAGCTGTACGGAAGCTGGAGCAGTATGGCTCTGGAGACTCGGATAATTGACTGGATTTACGGCAGAGCCGCCAAAGTCAAATCCTCCGCCACCGCCAAAATCTCCACCGGCATCTCCACCAAAATCTAAATCGATACCACCGCCACCTTTGGCAGACGGGGAATCTTTTCTCACAGAGGAGGCCCATGTATTGAGTGCAGATCCGGAAATATACTGTATGATGCGACTGCCGGGAAATCCCTCAATACTGACAGAATACGTTATTTTAGCAGCATTGGCCTCGGGCATTTTGGGAACATCGGCTGTAGAGTTGATCACTCGAACTTCGGGAGGTTGCGGTGTTAAGTCGTCTCCAAGCTTGGGACCAACACTGTTAGAAAGGGAACCCGCAATGTGATTCACGAGCTCCGAAAGCGTCGACAAATGGGCATCGTCCAGTTCAAAAGGCTCGCTCGGTTGGCCAAGCATAACCATGGAAATTTTTCTCGCGAAATCTGCAGGAAAAACAAACAGAGAAGAATAACGCCCCATATTGAGAGATACCACGGCAGATCCAGGCTGGATCTCCTGGGATATCTGGGCTGCATTGAGTTCGTCTATGCCGGCACACTGAATGTTAACCGTTTTGCCATCCAAAAGACTGCTCGTATTTCTCCCGACGACGCTCATCGCTTCGTTGAGAATTTCCGTGATCACGTCTTTTTCGCTGGGCGAAACAGAACCACTCGAAGCGCTCGCTGCTCCGCCACCGGACGGTGGGGCAAATGGTGCACCCCCTCCCATGTCGTCTGCGCCCATTAACAGCGCATCTATTTCTTCCTGAGATAATGAACCATCACCCATTTGTTTCCTTCCTTAACTGATCACAATCTGATCAAAATACACATCGACAATTTTTCCATCTCTCAAAATCATATTTATCTGGGATTTAATTTCTTCCGCCAGATTTATTTTTTGGAGAGGCGTTACGAGTTGATCCATGGTTTTGCCACCGAGGATAATATTGATGATATGCTTCATCTGTGACTGCCTGGCATTCAGCTCGGTCTCCAGATTTTTATTCTCGCCTTCGTAGGCAAGAGTAATGGAAACCTGTATATAATGCGACTCCGCCGTATCTGCCGTGTTCACCCGGAATTCATCCGGAAAATGATAATTCGAGAGCGGTAAAGGAGCGGGAGCAATGACGATATTCTGCTCTTCCTTGAACGCTTCTGTTTTCACTTTTTTTGCCACGAGATACGAAATCAATACAGTCATAAGTACGGCAACCACAGCTCCCGCAACCCATAAAAGTATTGTTACAATTTTGGAGCGTCCACCACCCAGTTTGGGTTCGGGTTTCCCGTCACCAGCTTCGTCGTCCTTTAAATCGTCTTCATCTGCTGCCATAGTATTCCTCCCTTTCAGGTTATTTGGTCTGCCATTCTACGCCCGGAACTTTTTCTTGGGGTAAATCAATGTCTTTATAATCTCTTCCAGCACTTTTGGCCGTAAGCAACACAATGTCTACGCGCCGATTGAGCGCTCTGCCCTCCGGGCTTTTGCTCTCCGATACAGGGCGGTACATCCCATACGAAACCGCCGACATTTTAGAAGGCTCTACATCTTCGGATTCGTGCAGAAACCGCAACACATTGACGGCGCGCTGCGAGGCAAGCTCCCAGTTCGTCTCGTACCTCTCCCCCGCTGGTGAAAGGGCAACGGGTGTTTCATCAGCATGGCCCTCTATGCGCGCAGGCACGTGCAGCTGCCGCATCAGGTTTCCCACCTTGGCCAGAATTTCTTTTGTCTCTTCGGAAAGACGGGCGGATCCGGGAGCAAAATGATCCGTACCGATCAGAGAAATTACGAGACCTCTTTCGTCCTGCGTTACGGAAACCTTGCGGCTTTTTACTTCCGGCTTAAAAATTTCCTGCGCAATTCGCTTTGCCTTGGACATGGAATGTCCGGCATCCTGCGCGGGCAATGTACTCACCATCATACCCAGGTCTTCCAGTTTTCCAGGAGAAAGCGTCTGCCCCCCTGGAAAAATGCCGAGAGAGCCGGTAAAAGAACTCATGATAAGCTTCATCTCTGCATCTGACCGCGCCGAAGGACGATACAGCGCAATAAAAAATACGAGAAGCAGCGTAATAAAGTCCCCATAGGTGAGCATATATTCGGGAACTTTTTGGATACATTCCGGGCATTTTTTTTCGGCCATATTAATCCGCCTGGTTTTCTATGACTCCCGCGCGTTCCGCCGGACCCAAATAACTTACGAGTTTTTCAAGTACAATCCGTGGGTTGTCTCCGCTCTGAATAGAAAGTGTGCCTTCCAGAAGAATCTGCTTAATCTGAACTTCCTCAGCCGTCCGAAGTCGCAATTTGTTGGCTATGGGAATGGAAATAACATTGGCTAAAAAAGAACCATAGAGAGTAGTAATCAAGGCAGCAGCCATCGCTTTACCTAAACTATGGGCATCTCCACCGAGATTGGAGAGCATCCCCACCAGACCGATCAGAGTACCCAACATCCCGAAGGCAGGACCCATGGTTGAAAGAGAATCCCACCAACCCCGATTGTCAGCATGGCGCCCTTCCAAAGAAGCTATCTCTATTTCCATAACTTTGCGCACAATTTCAGGATCCGTTCCGTCTACGACTAACTGAAGTGCCTTCTTCAAAAACTTATCGTCCAGCTGGTCCATATCGTCTTCGAGAGCGAGCAAACCATCCCGGCGAGCTTTCTCTGCAAAACTTACAATCTGCAGAATCTTATCCTTGGCCGAAATAACTTGTTGGCGAAGAACAATTTTAAAAACTTCCGGAACTTTCATAGTAATAGACATAGGATTCTGCATCATCGTAGTCGCTGCAGCCCCACCAAACGTAATTAAAATAGACGCAAGGTCATAGAGCGCCAACGGAGAAACCCCCCCAGCTAACACCCCGAGGGCAAGAACCCCTAACGCAATCACCAAGCCAACGATATATGCTAAATCCATTCTTAGATCTCCGTTTTAGATTGAAAAATTTCTCTGTTATATTCTATGATTCGCTTTCGAATTTCTTCCGGGGATTCGCGCACAATGATCGTGTGTTCTGTCGTCAGTTTAATAACGGTATCCGGAGTTTTCTCCACTGTCTCTATGAGATTGGGGTTCAAATAAAAATCCACGCCGTTCAGTCGAGACAGTAGTATCATACTGATTTCAATTTCGGATTTTACTGGAATTGCTGCAGCAAAAAAATAGCGACATAATCGGATAAGAAACGTTAGATCAAACAGGTAGAACCTGCCTTATACCGGGAATCTGTACGGCAGAAAAATTGAACAAAGCGAAATCCTTGCCTTGCCTTTTGGCAAGCTCGGAAATATTTTCCCTGGCTGCCAGAAATTCTGCCGAAGTCCGCACGGGAAACCCGGACTGCACCAGAATATGCGAGCTGCGCCTGTAGATCCCGGTTAAATCAGCCGTTTCTCTATTGTGAAATCGATCTGGCAAAATCAAACTGCCAGCCAGCCGCGAATACACCCTATGGTCGGGGTACGACAAATCCATCCCTGCCAGATAAATTTTTGCCCCCGAAGCCGCTGACAGCAACGCATAAGCAAAGGCTATCCCGACAACCGTCCCAGGAGAAGGCAGGGACAGAGGAACATCTCCCTCTTCCCCATGCATCTTGAAATACAGACATTCATTGCCTGCATCGTGCGGAAGATTTCTCTGGCAGGCTTTGTGATAGAACAAAATTGTTTCGTTTTTCAACGACTTCAGGTACCAATGCCGCCTGTTTTCTACCGTCACAATGCACCGCCTGACAGCGGGGTATAGCTGCAAAACACCTTCAGCGACAGAGTCAGAAAGTATAAAGAGAGAATCTTCTGGAAATTCCGCCAGATGCGGAATCAAAAAATCGAGCGAGGGAGATGCCCCAAGAACTACGATATTTTTTTCGCTGTTGCTAACAGGTGGAGCGGCTATCTGGCAGCGCATACCATCATTGTCGGAGAATTTAGAGATTTCAAGCAGTCTTTAAGTGCAAGGGGATCGTGCCCTTCGGGCGGATTTTGTCTGCCAAAAGACAAAGCAAAGGCCTAAAATGCCAACCATTATATTAAGTAAGCTCTGAAAAAGTTTTGCCTTCCCCTCGATGCTTCGACATGCTCAGCACAAGTACGCCATTGCCTTGCAATGGCACTCGGGGCAGGCTCGCTCG
>DYKF01000050.1 GCA_020722745.1 Caldithrix sp. | reverse complement strand
AACGCGAGTATCCTCTGGCAAGCTTCCTCTCGCTTGTCAGCTATGTCTCTGGGTTTTACAAAACTCGGATCATTTCTCTGGTAAGCTGGGACCAGAATCCGGCTGTGGGATTTTGTGATAAACGCAAAAATTCTTCGGGTGTATATACCAGCAGCTCTAAAGCTGGAACCAGTTCAAATAAGTCATCGTAATCTCGTGTGCGCTCGACAAATGGTTTTGACGTTTGTGCAACGACAATTAAATCAATATCGCTGTGTCTTGTGAGTTCTCCTCTTGCGAGGGAGCCAAAAATATAGGCTTCCATTGCGCGTCCCGGCAGTTTGCTTTGTAATTCTCGGATAAAACTATCGCGCGTAAAAGTTCCAAGTGGGTTGCGATTTGTTTTTACAAGTACGCTATTCATGATGTAATTCTTTTCGTGCAATTTCCAGAAACAGGTCAGCAAATTCGAGAGCTTCCTCTGCCTGCGCCTTTGTGTAGAATTGAAATGGAGCTCCGCTGTCAAATGCATCCGGGTATCTCGTGGGGATATAATATTGATCGAGTCTCAGGGCCGCCTCGCGCTCAGATAATGATGTTCATAAGAGCGGGAAAGGAAACCCGACTACAAAATCCATAGAATCTGTAGTCGTCATGGCGAAAAAACAACAGGCTCCCTTCGATATGTTCTGTCCACGTCGAGACAGAACAATCGGGGCAGGCTAAGTTTTCCTCTTACTTCAAATCAATGACTAATTCGTTGTCGGCTGGAGAGAGATCTTCCCACCATGAATCAATCAGAGGCTTGCGGTTGTCGTACACCATGCTGCCCATAAAGCCAAGTTTCTTTTTGTCGATGGGAGGTTTTTTGGAAGCGTCTTCGTCGCCGGCAAGGTGTGCAACATAGGCAACGGCAACCAGAGGAGCAAGATAGTCCTGATCTTTAGCCGAAACATTGTAACCGGCCATTACATCCTTTGCCATAACTTTTGTCCCGTCGAGAACGAACTGGTGAGCAAACTTCTGGAAGTCTTTTTGAGAGGGAATAGACTGAACTCGGTGGCTTGTAACGTAAAGAGTATTGTCTTTAATTTCGTAAATTCTATAGGGAGATGGATATGTGACTGGCGAACCAGTTTCTATATCGTACAGGACCGGATTGTGAGCAATGTGATCAAATTTGCGCAGAGTAATATCCTGGGCATGGTAGTGGCCCGTGAATACAACGCGCACGCCATATTTAGCGAAAACCTCGGCAATGGGATCGTTATTATCTACGAGATATTCTCCATAATATTTTTTGTTCGCTGTGTAATGGTCGATAATTCCGTGGTGCATCATGGCGACCATTGGTTTTCCGTTGCGACGCGCCAGGATGAGTTGCTCTTCAATCCATGCCATTGTTTCTTTTGTAAAATGACCGTACGTAATAGGGTGCTTTTTAAGATCATTTTGTTTAGCTTTTGTGGAATCCAGTGCGAGGAGCAATAAACCTGGAGCTGGCTCCGCGACATAGCTTAAAGAATTTGGATCGCGCGCGAGAGCTGTAGAGTACCCAAAGTCGTTATAAATTTCTGCAAATTCGGAAAGCTCAACGGAGGGAATTCGCTCCCGGCCTGTCTGCGTGAACTTGAAGGCGTCGCCATTGCGCAGATCGTGGTTGCCGGGAATTACATAGACGGGGGTTCCTGCTGCTTCTATTTTCTTGAGCATCGCAGCGAGATATTCGTGGTTGTGGCGTTCGCCGTCTTTGGTGAGGTCACCAGACAGAATGAGAAAATTCACTTTCTGCTTTTGTATGCCGGCAAACATGGCCTGAATAATTTCTTCGGATTCTTTAAGCATTTTGCGGTCGTGGCGCAGATATTCTTGAAAATCGGGAGTGTCAACACCAAGAGTTTTATCGAACACGTGGAGGTCGGACATGTGAGCGAATTTCACGGCTGGATACGCCGGAGCGCTTCCCTGGAACAGCTCCTGAACGGATGGTTCTTTGCTGTATCTCGTTTCAATTTTTTTGGATGACGAGCATGCACCGAGCAGTGCTGCTATGGACATCGCGATTAAGAATTGATTTTTCATAGTGGTCAACAGTAAAAGTTCGGTAACTGCCGAAAAGACTTTTTTGTGAGTTGAGCCCAGGACTTTTCTTCTGTGTAAACCCGGCAGCTCAACGTTTATTATAATGGACGATTTGTCGACATTTTGTAATATCAACAAATGAAGGTGCGATTTTTGTTGGCGGGGCTGGATTTTTCGTCTCAATGAATTCCGTCTCGAATTCTGCCTCAGCTCAAGAGCTTTTTGAGGAGACGGAGCTGCATCGTCCCGAATCTGGTTTTCGCGAAGAGTACAGGCCCACCTTGCTCCTTCTTTGCCGGTTGGTTATCTCGCAGATATTTTTCCTTTTGGTGCTGGTGCCAATCTTGCTTTTACCCTGCGCCTTCCGTGAAGTTTTTGCAGTTGATTCCTTTTACGGCCGATGTTCGCCTTGTGTTTCGGATTCCACCGCTGGCGATGTTTTTTCTACTCTGCACCGGGGCCACGGGGATAGAGTTTACGACAAATTTTAACAATGGACCTCCTTAGGGTATACAGATACCGTTGACGGCGCAGTCATATATATTGCCTTGGTGAAAATTCCGGAAATTGTACCTCGGTCGACTTAACCGGTTGCGACACGGGAACTCCGCCGCAATCAACGACTACTGCAACTCCCATTCTTGAGGATATATTGGGAAATGTAATTGAGACAATTGAAAATGCAGATACTACTTAAATAGATGGTTCCTATCCTTCACTCGTAGATGCGGTGATTACAAAGGAGGATAAAGTTGAATTGAAATTTTCGGAGGCGATGAATTCTTCTATGACCAACTGAGCCAGTGCTGGAATATGGTTTGCCAAATATACCATATCCCCTTCTGTTGCTGTAAACAATGCTTCGGTGTCTTCTAATGTTGTCACTCTTCTTACGGCAGCACACACTTTCTTTGAAACCAGTTTTACCGTTACGGTAGTCAATGGTGTTGTTACCGGGATTTTTCCACAGGCCTTGGAACCGCCCCGCTATGCTATTTCGGTAACGATGCTGCATGCTCTGCATCTTATACCGAGGGAAGCGTCACGCCAGCTTTGATTTTGGCATTTCCGATATTCTCCAGGAAGGCGCAGTGTACGAGAATCCCTTTGTGGACAACACGCTCTCTGGCCAAAGTGTCTCCAGATCTATTGATCTTTTTTAGACAATAAACTTTGTCTCCAATAGCTGTCGCACTTTGCCAGTGGAACGCAGGAAATTTTAATCCGCTCACAAAAAATCTTTGTACATGAGCGAAGGCTGAATTCCCGCGTTGTTCTGGTACTTGGAGCTGCCGTACTCTTCGTAATCCCCGTGAACGGTGTGGTAAAAAATCTGGCAGATTTCCACACCGGGATAAATGCGAATGGGCTGGATCGCACAGATTTCCAGTGTCCAGTAGCCGCGAAAGCCAATGTCGCCAAAGCCAGCCGTGATGTGCACAAACAATCCAAGGCGGCCCACGGAAGAGCGACCTTCGAGCATGGGCACCAGATTTCTGGTTTCTGTTAGCTCTACGGTTCTACCCAGATACAGGCGCTTTGGTTCTAACACGAGGCCTTCGCTCGGTATGGTGATGGTCCTGGTTTTTTGAGGATTTTTCATGTCGAGAGTTTCGTCTTCGTACACGAGGAGTTCATTGTGGAGAGTGAGGTTGTAAGAATTGGGGTTGAGTCTGGTTTCGCTGTAGGGTTCTATGACAATGTCTTTTCCCAGTCTTTGTTTTATTTCGAGACCCGATAAAATCATGGGTCAGAGTTTTGAAGTTGCTTAACGGGAAAATTCTATTTTGCGGTACCATGAGAGCAATTGCTTAACAAACCAGTGGGATCAATAGAGCGGTTGCCCCTTTGGCAAACAAATAACTGCTTATGAAGGAAATATCCCAGCGCGAAGCGCCTCCCCTTGAAAAATATCTTTACACTATTGCGCTTTAGCCGTCAATACAGAGTATGAACAGGAAGCTTCTTCTTCTCTCCGCTATGCTCTCGGTTCCGCCCGTTTTTGCTGCGGACATAGATTTTGATTTTGCAGATGCTGACATGTACACTGCCGTAAACGAGTATCTCAATATTTACGGCTCTTTTGCCCAATCGTTTTCTGAAAATTACGGTGAGGCCATGGCTTTTACCAACCATCTCACGTATCCACTTGGCAAGGACACCATGAAGCGCTTTCCCTCTGTGTATATGGGTTTTGGCATGGGCACTGCTTTTGCCAACGCCCAGGCCATCAAGAACGATGCCAATCCGGAGGTGACCGCCGATGTGTTGCCTTCGGTTTTGCCCACGTTTGCTTTCTCTTTTAACGCGGGCATGGGGCTCACAAAAAAGTGGGATCTGCGCCTGAGTGCAGTTCCCATGTTAGACCTGGCCATGCCCGATATTCCCGGCAGCACGGTAGATACGAGTCTGCGGGTTGGTCTGTTTAGACTTAAGGCCACCTACCATGCCATTCCTGGCGGGTTTTTGCAGCCCGGGTTATCGATTGGTCCTTATCTCTCGTATTCTGGCGGAAAAATCCAGATTCGCCAGACGGGTCTAACGTCAACTGGCCATGCCTTTAGTGATGGTGGTGTGGAGGGAACCGTAGACTACAGTTACGATGTGTACGCCAATGCGAGCTGGAATATTACCGGTGCCGGTGCCGAGGTGCGCGCATGGTACGATCTCATGTTCATTGCTCCCTATATATCCTGGAGCCCGGGATTTCAGGGCGGCAGCTTTTCCACCGAAGTAGGGATGGAGGGAACCATGGTCGTGACTCTGACAGCCCCTGTCGCAGCGACAGAAACTGACACGGGTTCTGCTTCTATAACCAAAAAGGCTGCCGTGAGTCCCTTTATCCAGCGCATTGGCGTTGGGTTTGAGCTGGATCTATTTCTCGTGAAGGCTGGAGTGGAAATGCAGGTAGAGACGGTTTCTAAGCTGGCCGGTCTCTCGTTAGGTTTTGGAATACAGTTCTAAGTCCCAGCGCGTTATCCACGATGGTATTGATAGCGCATGGGAACCTCTTAAAATTAATTTTTTACTTTTGCCTTACGCAGTATATAAAGCATTAAATTTCAAATTTTTTCAAAATTTGGAAAAATTTGAGGCACCCACATTTTTGTTCTAACTCTCGGCGCATGCAAGTTTTACGCCAAGAAAACTTCTGCGCGGATATAGAAAACGTTTTCGTAGTCTGTTTTGCTTTCTACCACCTTATAACCGGTCAGCTCTAACCACTGCGATAAAATCATGTGTGTGAGCCGGTGTTCGGGAGCAAACAGTTTCTCTATTGTTTTGTCTTTAGCATTGTGCTGCCAGTCGATAATGTGCACCTCTCCGCTTTCTGACAGAATTTTTTTGACAGATGTCAAAACCGTATAAGGGTCTTCTACCGCAGAAAGCGAAAACGAAAAAATGAGATGATCTATGGCGGGCAGCCATTTGGGAAACGCGATAAGGCTCCGGTCTGGATTAAAAAACGGCGTAACATTATTGAGACCAAGACTCACTTTTTTTTTCCAGAAATCGTCGAGAAGGTCTTCCTGGTAGTCGCAGGCATAGATATGAAAGTCTGCCGTATGGCGGTGCTGTACGGCAAGTAAAAGGGAGACATAGCCGCGCCCGCAGCCAAACTCCATAATGTTCTGGGCTCCAAAAATATGCTCTGGAAATAAATTAAGATAGAGCGAATCGGGAACCAGAGAGCTGCGGGTCTGTGAGGTTAAAAAGGTCTGATAGTCAGGGTTCTCATGCGGCTTGACAATCACCGGTTTTACTCATCGGTTTCAATTACCTGTGGAACGACAATGTATCCTGCCTCAAAGCGCGGCGCTATGGAGCGAATGTCTTCGTGCGTAAGTTCTGCTGCGATGTCGTCTTCGCGGCGCACATTTTCTACACCGAGCGCATGTTCAAAAGCAGGAACACCCTCCACGTTTACCTCGCGGATCTGGGCCACAAATTCGAGGATCTGGTTGAAATCTTCCGTAAGTTTATCGAGTTCGGATCCATCGAGATTGAGCTTGGAAAGATGGGCAATGCGTTGCACTTCGACAGCAGAAACAGACATGGGAAACTTTTAAAGATTTGTCAATGCTGTCAATTCTTTTGAAGAGCCACGCGCGTGCTTCCGTTGTCCATGGTTCCGCCGCGCCTCCAGAAAAACTGCTGCCCGGGAAGTGCAGCGTTCAGCGTCTGCAGCAGTTCCTCCGTATCTTCCACAAAATACGTTGGATGCACTTTCATTACCTGAATTGGTTTTGCCTGCGATTTGTAATGCAGATACACGGGGTTGGGCCCTGAAAATTTTGAAATAATATTTTTGAGCGAAGTAATCCGGTTTTGCATCTCCGTTACAGGCAGATTTTCTATTAACAGATGGAATGATTTAGAAACCTTTTGTTGCAAAGCCGTGGCATCGGATACATTCATGATGTTGGAAAATATTTTTACAGTTCCGTCTTCTCGAAAAATGCTGGAACGCAGATCTATCAGCACGACAGAGTTTGGCTGAAGCAGGGTTCGAAATTTTTCATAAGTATTTTTATTCACGCGCAGTTCTACTTTGCCCGAGTGATCCGAAACATCTACCAGCAGGAGTGGCGTTCCCGATTTGCGGTTTTGCGTTCGCATTCCTTCAATGACGACAAATACGGTTACTTTCCTGTCGCGGCTTACACCATCGTCTATTTCTTCGAGTCGTGTGATATTGGCATAGGGAATGCTGTCCGAGTAAGAATCTATTGGGTGCGCCGTAAGGTACAGTCCCAGAATATCTTTTTCGAGGCGAAGCTTTTCATCAAATTCGTATTCCTGCTTGAGCGACAATTCCAGAGAGGGTGGCGGCGCGTCTTCAAGTGAAAACAGCGAAACCTGGTCACTGTTTGCATCTTCCCGCATGCGCGAAGCAAAGCGCACCAGCTCGTCTATATTGTCTATTACCGTTGCGCGCGTAACGCCAAGGCTGTCAAAAGCGCCTGCAAAAGCGAGTGATTCCAGTAGTTTTCTGGTCAGAATTTTCTTTTCTGTGCGAACCGCAAAATCGCTGATATCTCGGTAAGGCCCGTTGTCTTTTCGCTCGCGCATAATCATATCGGCTGCATTTGCGCCAATTCCTTTAAGACCAAGTAATCCGTATCGGAGTGTTGTATCATTAATAATCGTGAAATAAGAATCGGATTCGTTGATATCGGGAGGTAAAACCTGGATGCCCATGTCGCGCGTTGCTTTAATAAACCCAATCAGTTTATCGGTTGTTTCAATATCTGCATCGAGAGATGCCTTCATAAATTCTATAGGATAATTTGCCTTGAGCCAGGCTGTCTGGTAGGTAATGAGTCCATACGCGGCAGAGTGGGATTTGTTAAATCCGTATTTAGCAAATTCTGCCATATTGTCAAAGAGATCGCTGGCCCACTTTGTTTCGTGTCCTTTTTGAACCGCTCCAGAGACAAACTTCTCTTTCATTTTGTCCATTACTTCGGCATTCTTTTTGCCCATGGCTTTGCGCAGGGTATCTGCTTCTGCCATGCTGAATCCGCCCGCAATCTGCGAGATGAGCATAATCTGTTCCTGGTATACAAATGTACCAAATGTATCTTCGAGTACGGGTTTTAAATCGGGATGCGGATACACAACAGGGGTCTTGCCATTCTTTCTCTCAATATAAGATGTCGTCATTCCCGATTCGAGTGGACCGGGGCGATAGAGGGCAATACAGGCTACAATGTCTTCGAACACGCGTGGTTTAGCCTGTATAAGCAGCTTGGTGATTCCCGCGCTTTCTACCTGAAAAATGCCTTTTGTCTGACCCGTTTGCAGCAGCTCGTAAGCTTTTTCGTCGTCCAGAGGAAGATGCTCCAGATCTACAGGTTTCTGGTGTCGGCGTTCAATTTCGCGAAGAGCATAATCTATTACGGTAAGGTTTTTAAGTCCTAAAAAGTCCATTTTCACGAGACCGACTTTTTCAAGCGGACCTTTTTCGAACTGGGTAATAATTGAGCCGGAAGAAGTATCTTTGGCCAGAGGCACTATCGTGTTGAGAGGGCGCGGAGCAATCACGACGCCGGCGGCATGCTTTCCGGAGTTGCGCGGAATCCCTTCCAGCTTTTTAGAAACTTCGTAGAGAGTTTTTCCTGCGGGCGTAGAATCGAGAAATTCTTTTGCCTCCGGACTTTCTGCAAGGGCATCGTCCAGTTTAATTCCGGGAGTATCGGGAAGAATCTTGGTAAGAGAATTGATAGTCTGGTAGTTAATGTCAAGAACGCGCGCAACATCCTTGATAACAGCTTTGGCAGAAAGTGTTCCAAAAGTAATAATCTGAGAAACATGGTCTTCGCCATATTTATCGACCACGTATTTGATTACTTCTTCGCGGCGGTCGCGGCAGAAATCTATATCGATATCCGGCATTTCGTTTCGCGATGGATTCAGGAATCGTTCAAACAGAAGATTGTATTTGAGAGGATCGAGATTGGTGATACCCAAAGACCACGCGACGAGAGAACCGGCAGCCGAACCGCGCCCAGGACCCACAGGAATTTTCTGGCTGCGGGCATAGGCAATAAAGTCCGCCACGATCAGAAAGTATCCGTCAAATTTCATGCTATGGATTACAGAAAGCTCGTACTCCAGGCGTTCCCTGTATTCCGCCGGGGCCTCTCCCTGGAATAGTTGCTTGAGGCCCGTGCGGGCAAGTTCGTCGAGATATTCGCCCAGTGACAAACCTCTCGGTGTTTGAAAATCCGGCAGAAGAGGTACGCCAAAATTAAAATTGAGGTCTACCATGTCTGCAATGAGCATGCTGTTGTTGGCGGCCTCGGGAAGCTCCGGAAAAATAGAACGCATTTCCGCAGGTGACTTCACATAGAACTCGTCGTTAAAGGCAAAGTTTAAAGGATCATTTATTTTTTTATTGGTCTGGATGCGCAGCATAATTTCTTGCGCTTTCTGGTCTTCGCGGCGAAGAAAATGGGCATCGTTGGTGAGCAACAGCGGCAGATTCATTTTTTTAGAGAGTTCTACTGCTGCTTTAGCGACAACAGTTTCTTCTTTTAAACCATGGTGCATAATTTCCAGAAAGAAATTTCCCCTGCCCATAATGTCGCTCAGTTTGCCGGTTAGGGCCTCGGCTTTTTCTGTCTCGCCCTGGTACAGCCTGCGGTTGACTTCTCCTGCAAGGCAGGCCGTAGAGGCAATAAGACCCTCGCTGTGCTCTGCAAGCAGATCGTAGTCTATGCGTGGCTTGTAATAATACCCCTCTGTGTATCCCTTTGAAGATAATTGAATCAGGTTTTTATATCCCGTTTCGTTTTTTGCCAGCAAAACGAGATGGTAGGCCCTGCCGTCGGCCAGATTTTCCATTTCGCGTTGCTCAAACCGCGACCCTGGAGCCACGTACATTTCGGATCCTATAATTGGCTTAATCCCGTGCTTTTTTGCGCTCTCGTAAAAATCAATTGTGCCAAACATATTGCCGTGGTCTGTCATGGCTACGGCACGCATGCCAGATGCCTGCACATGCTTCATGAGATCTTCAATGCGGATGGCACCGTCTAACAGAGAGTAAACCGTGTGAAGATGCAAATGGGTAAAATTCTCGGAGTCGGGTAAAACGAAGCCCTGCGACATAACGCAAATTTACAAAGCCGGTACGGGCGTCAAGTGATTGAAGGGCCGCCCAATTCAGATTTCACGAGAGCAAGAATTCGCCGCTGCAGCTTACGTTTCCTGTTATACAGCTGAAAAAAATGCAATCCAGCGGAAAAAGCAATAGATAACTTTTTACCCGGTTTGCGCTCCGTAAAAAACCTGCGAAACCCCGCTTCGCGCTGCAGGTATTTCTGGTCTTTTACAGAGTCGCCGACCACGCGCACAACCGAAAGGGGATAGCGGCCCTGCAAAAATTCAACGACGCGCGCTGCTTCCATGCCCACGCAATCTGCCCCGGTTTGCTCTCTGAGTTGTTGTTTGTGGAGGGGGGTGATGACTGGACTTTTTGCCGAGAGCAACACGCGATCCGGTGACCCGCCAGGGAGTTCCGTTACAGGGGCCTCCGCGCGAATAATTTTTCCGAACGAAATTATTTCTCCCGTTCTTATGGAATCGCTCAGTGCACCACAGGTACCCGTAAGCAAAACGCGATCTATCGGATATGTGTCCAGAATAGTTTGTAGTCGGTTTATTTTCGGAATTCCCGGCTTAGTCAAAAGCAGAATATATTTGACTCCAGAAAATTCTCCCGTATAGCAGGTAAGTTTGCCGCAGCGTATAAGGCGGGATCTGCGAATAATGCAGAGGGCTTCATCGAGAAGGGCTGCTAAAATGAGTACCAAGCGCGCCCCTTATTTCATCGATAATTTTTTCTCCAAGTCTTTGTTTGGTGTCTTTCCAGGTTTCAGAGCTGCCATCTTTGCGCAGAACCACGAGTTCGTTAAAGTCAGAGCCAAAGCCAGATCCCGGAGCCAGTACATTGTTCAGAAAAATGGCATTCAGTTTTTTGACCGACAGTTTTATTTTAGCGTTTTCCAACTGGCTATGCGTCTCTGCGGCAAATCCGTATAGCAGCATATTCCACTGGCGGTTTGCAAGATCTTCCCCCACCGTTTTTAGAATGTCCGGATTGGGAACCATGTCCCACTGGATGGATTCACTTTTTTTCGCCTTTTCGGGAAGTCTGGTTGCTGGTCTAAAATCTGATGGCGCGGCAGCCATCACGAGAACGGCAGCTTCTGTAAGCTCTGAGCGCACGGCGGCGAGCATATCGAGAGCCGAAACAATACCAATATTTTTGGCGCCGCTCACTGTGGCATATTTTTCTTCTACAGGGCCGCAAATATAAACGACATTGAAATCCGCATTCACAGCGGCAGTGGCAATGGCGTGGCCCATTTTACCCGTAGAGGGATTTGACAAAAACCGCACGGGATCAAAGAACTCGCGGGTGGGTCCAGATGTTACAATTATTTTTGTCATTCTTCGTCATCCATCCATGGCGTTCCAAAAAATCTGCGGAACATGTTATTGGCTTCGCTGATTTTTTTGCTGAGATTTTCTATGTCTTCGGGTTTGCCTACAATCGTCAACTGATCATTGGCCTGCAGCGCGTAATTGGGGCCGGGAATGATATTGCTCACCTGGTCCTGCTGCCGCAATCCTATTACAGTCAAATTATATGTCGCGCGCATATCTATTTCCCGCAGTGTTTTGCCCACCCATTCGCGGGGAGCCGTAATCGTCTCAATGTGAAACTCGTTGCCAAGGTGCAGGTAATTGGATCGCTCTGTGCCCGCCTGTTCAATGAGCACATTCTGGGTCCCTTTTTTTACCACTTCGCGATTATAGACAGAGACAATTTCTTTTCTTGTGACATAAGCAATGGGCTTCATGGTTTCGGCGTTTTCAAGCACGGGCAAAAATACCGAATCCACCTGGTCCATTATTTCGAGAGCAGCTGCAAGGGACTGTTCAGGAAAAAGATAGTACTCATGGTCCTGCGCTATTTCTTCCGCTATCACAAAATGGTATAGCTCGGTAGAGTGAATGAATTCGCGGATTTTTTCGAGAGAAATTGTTCCAATAAATCCGCCTTGAGGTGAAATGACAAATCCATTGGAAAACGGCGAGTGCAGAAATCCTTCAATAACATCTCCAAAACTTGCGCTTGCCTTGATTAAATTAATCCGGCGGTGCATTACTTCGGATACGGTAAAGTTTTCCATTACAGAAAGCTCCATCCCCTGGTGCAGTTGGATTCCCTGTTTCTTGAGAGTACGCGAGTACAGGGAGCCGCGCAGAAAATGGCGGGAGGTGAGCATGGACGTAGCAACGACTATGAGAACCGGAAGCAGGCTTTCGTAATTGCGGCTGAGTTCAAAAAAAAGTGTGATGGTAAAAAGGGGAGCCTGGGTGAGCCCGGCAATTACAGACGCCATACCCGCTAAGGCCCATGTTCCAGCAGAGACGCTTACAGACGGTGCGGCCAGATTCAGAAGAGAAGAAAAAAGCGCACCCGTGCCGGCTCCGAGGAACAGGGCCGGAATCAGCGTTCCCCCCGAACCGCCGCTGCCAAGCGATAAAGATGTTGCTATAATTTTGAGCAGCAGCACAGTAAGCAGAACGAGAGGTGCTGCCATGTAAGTGGAGTGAACCGTTTCGGGAATTTGTCCCTTAAGCAATGCGTTAATAATAGCGTAGCCTTCGCCAAGAACAAACGGGAATATTAGCGCTGTTAATCCAAGCAGCAGGCCACCAAGAGCGGGCCGCGCATATAAGGGCAATCCAGTTTTAGAAAACAGGTTGCCGGATACTTCCAGACTGCGAACAAACAAAACGTTTACGAGGCCGCCAAGAACGCCGAGCAGCCCAAAGTACAGGAGTTCACCGGGGCCCCCAAACGAATACTCTGGCGAATACAGAGGGTGGGCAAATTCCCCAAAACTCTGGGCAAAGGCAGTGGCTGCAACGGCGGCAACGACAATCATGGCAAATGTATCGAGAGTGAAGTCTGCCAATAAAATTTCAAGAGCAAAGAAGGATCCTGCTATGGGTGCATGGAAGGCGGTAGCTATACCTGCAGCGGATCCCGCTCCTATCAGAGTTCTGCGGAATGTTTCCGGAAAGTGAAACAGTTTGCCAAAAAAACCGCCGAGTCCACCACCTAGGTGAACCACGGGAGCTTCCTTACCAGCGGAGCCCCCGGTACCAAGGGTTATGGCCGAAGATAAAAAGCGGGAAATTACATCGCGCCGCCGCGAGTAAGCTTTATCGACGCGAAGCATGCGAATGGTCGCCTCTACTCCACCCGTTCCCTTTTGTTTGCCTTGGACATGGTACTGGATAAGCCCTGCTGCAAGACCACCCGCTGCAGGAAACAAAAATATCCAGAAACCGGCATGTGGATTTTGAAAGGTAAGATGGGCGAGAACTTCTATCACAAGTTTGAGCAGAAGGGCAGCCGCTGCAACGGCAATGCCCGTAAACACAGCAGCGACCAGTAGAATCACCTTTTTGTTGAGGCCCAGTTTATCGCGCGCAAAACGGAGAATTTTTTCGCGCTGGCCCCGTGTCAGGAAAAAAAAAGTTTTCATTTCTCTCCTGACAAGAACCCCTGTGCAGTACCAGAATTGGTTGTATTCATATTCAGGAAACTCTATTTAGTAAAAATTTTAACGAATTTTTAACTGTTCTCCTTTATGTCTGCCCCCCAGGCAAGCATAAAAAGAGAATTGTTAGAGGTTCGCATTAGATGATTTTTTTGACCTCCTCAGGAGGCCTGCCCAGAACAGCGCGCTGACCGCGAATCACGATGGGGCGCTCTATGAGAATAGGATACTGGTGGAGATAATCGATGAGATCCTCGTCGCTCAGATCTTTGTTTTTGAGGCCAAGGTCTTTATAGAGAGGTTCCGATTTGCGGAATATTTCCCGTGGCTTTTTGCCCATTTTGCGCAGTACTTCGGAAAGTTCTGCCGGAGTGGGTGGTTCTGCGAGATAATCTCTAACCTCGGGCTCAATGCCTTTTTCTCGGATAATTTGCAGAGCTTCGCGGCTTTTGCGACAACGCGCATTATAGTAAATGACAACTTTTGAGAGACTCATGGTAGTTTTGTGAGGAGCGATGATGCGTCCAGTAATCCGAATTGAATCAAACAGTCAAGCTTTTTCCATTTTTGCCGATATACGCAGGAGGTTGTGCTTGACAGGCTGTTTCATGAATTTGCTCTTTGAGCTGTCGTTCCCATAGCTCAGATGGATAGAGCAGTGCCCTCCTAAGGCGAAGACCCAGGTTCGACTCCTGGTGGGGACACAGATCAAAACGGAGAATACAGAGAATGAAAAAAATACTACTCGCTGCCATTGTTATGGTTTCGGCATTGAGCGCAGCAAAAGCCGAAACTGCCCCCGAATTTTTACAAAGCGAGCTGCAAAAGTACTGCGGCACGGAGAGAATGGCTGCCTATTATAATGCCATGCTTCCCGTTGCAAAGCAGATGCAAAACACACCTGAGTATCAATCTGCCATTGCGGCGGTTGTGCCTGTTGCCTGTGAGTTGGAATTTGATCCCTGGCGCATGAGACTTGCTTTTCAGTTAGGTCACTACGGATCTGGTAATGGCCTTACCGGTGCCACAGTTGCGTTTATGACCAGGTTGATACAGGACAGGTCCATGGGCAAAGAAGCCTATGTGCATCTTGGCAAACAAAGAGAAGGCCTTACTCAAAGCTTGGGAGAAGATGAAGCAGACTCTGCCGTGGCCTCCGCATTAAACGCCAATTTAAGGCAAATCCAGATAGACACTTTTTTGCGCCTGTACGAAGGTTTGCGGAAAAAAGGTCTTTCCCAGGAGGAAGCGACGGGAAAACTGCAGGCCAGCCTTCCCGAACTGCGCAAAAGAATCACTCTCCAGGATCTGCGCAAACTGGAAGAAGAGCTTCTTACAATGCAACCTCAGCAGGAATCGTCTTCTGCTTCCCCGCCATCGGGCGATGCAAAGGCATGGGACGAGAAAAAACTCCGTGCGTTTGTAGAAGAATGGCTTGGCACTCCCTACAGATGGGGGGGCGTCACTAAAATGGGAATAGATTGTTCCGGGTTTGTCGTACTCGCAGCTTCGTCACAATTTCCAGATCTGGCATTGCCTCGTTCGGCTCGCCGGCTGGCAAAAACGGGCAATGAAATTATACGTCGATCTGATTTGCGTCCCGGCGATTTTATCTTTTTTTCCGCCGATAAAAGCAAGAGTTCTATTACACATGTGGGCGTGTATCTCGGTTCTGAAGAGTTTGCCCACGCATCCTCTAAAAGAGGCGTAACCGTATCTTCGCTTCGCAGCTCGTACTATCTCGAACGCTATGTTTCAGCCACACGGATTTACCCGATTCATTGAACTTCCCCGCAATTATCTTTTTTTTAAAAGACTGCCATCCATATTTTCCATGAAAGTAATTTCTGTGGGGAATCCAACACCCTCCGGAATCTGGCATTTTGTACAAATCAACGGACAGGAACTCAATGTTCTTTCTGAAAAGCCGCTTGTGCCAGGCAACCTGTACCATATCAAGAAAACGTTCTTTAACAAGCTCGCCATAGTGTCGGAACAGGGGCCGGCAGAAAAAGCAGCTCCCGGCGAGACAGCAGTAGTCCCGGATCCAGGATATTCTGTTCTTGTTGAGAGCGGGTTTCATCAGATCTTTCAGATTATTCTGGAGCAGGAAAAAGACGCAGAGCTCAACCGGATAAGTGGAGGGTATTCTTTCTCTTTGCCTGTTTTGGGTATTGGGAAACTGGAGGGATTCTTTCGGGAAAGCCAGATGGGTTATACGCTCTTGCTTTCTTTGCCGGGGGGTGTCGATTCAGAGGAGAACCGAGAAAAAGTAGAGGCGGTAGCTGCCATGTTTCCCGGAATTCAATCTATTCGCTTTGTAACAACTTTGCCCGTTGGCCCCAGTATCGATATGTTTACTTAAGTAACCTCTGAACGTGCAACGAGCCGCAGGCAAAAAGTCCCTCCGTGGACTTTTTGCCTGCGGCTTGCTACGCATTTACCCTACGGGTACAAAACACTGGGGCGAAAACTACGACATCTATTTCGACAAGCTCAATAC
>DYKF01000291.1 GCA_020722745.1 Caldithrix sp. | reverse complement strand
TTCAAATGCGCGGTTCAGGTGCTTTAAATCCCTTGCACCAGTGAGCACCTCGTTAGGCGGCGCGTCGTTAACGACGCAAGTTGCCGTATGACGCGCGCGTCCCGTGTCGCGTTCACGCGGGCGGCATCGCGGTATCCCTCCGGTGAACTACACCTTGCATTTGAGATTTTATGTTCTTTGAAAATTAGAAGGCTTTCCAGTTGCAGGGCAGGAGTTGATTGAGATCTTTGAAGGGATGGTTGGCAATGCGAGTGAGAACGTCCCGTAAGTAAGCAAACGGCTCGACCTGGCACAGCTTGGCGTTGGCAACCATGGTGTAAATCGCCGCTGCCCGTACCGCTGCCTGATGGGAACCGGCAAAGAGATAGTTCTTCCGGCCCAAGGCAATAGGACGGATGGCATTTTCCACCAGATTGTTGTCGATTTCCAGCATGCCGTCCGACAGATACTTCTCCAGACGCCGCCATTGATGGAGCATATAGCCCACAGCTACGGTTAGGCTGCTCCTGCTGTTGCCGCTGACGATAAATGGCCAGATGGTCGACAAACCGCTTCCCTGTCTATGGGCTGATTTTCGTTTTGTTGAGGCACAAGATGTGGATAATTTTGTTAAAATGCACGCATTTTTTCAACCAGTGCGGCGATAGCGCCGACGACGTTTTATGAAAGCCAGATCGATGCCCTGCAGCATCAAAAGCAGTTGGTCATAGGCAAGCTCAAGGGAGGGGGCATTGGTGACATCATGGGGGAGTTGGAAGGTGCCTTTCTCCAGACGCTTGTAAAAGATCCAAAAACCATCGCCATCCCACAACAGCAGCTTGATGCGATTCTTGCGTCGATTGAGGAAGACATAAACGTCGCCGGAAAGCGGATCTTGTTGGAGATGATTGACCACCAGTCCGCTTAAACCGTCGAAGCTTTTGCGCATGTCGGTGGGATGGCGATAGAGAAAGAATTGCAGATGGGCAGGAGTCCAGAACATCTATGCGGCCTGCATGCGGATGAGCTGGGAAATCATCTGCACGTTGATAGACCCGAACAGACGAATCACCACGCCGTTGGGATATTCCACGGCACACGTCGGCTGGGCAGGGATGGGCAAGCCCTTGTTTGCGGCAAAGTGGAGGGGAATGAATTCGCAGGAAGGGTGAGCATTACTTTGCTGATGGCGTCGATACTTTTTGAGCCAACATAGAAAAGTGCTCCTCGAAAATCCTTCCTGCTGACAGAACTGTTTCTGAGTTAGCTCGCTTGCAAGATACCTTTCGATCAGCGGATACATCTGTTCGGCGCGTGGCGTGAGGAATGATTTTACCATGGTAGTCCTCCATAAATTTGTGGAGAAAGTTACAAAATCACCCACCCAAAAGAAAGGTGGGGTTCACCGGAGGGATACGGATCCAGATAGATTTTTCTGGTGCAAAAAGCAAACGCTTGCCCGACCTCGGC
The DNA here is from genome assembly GCA_020722745.1 of Caldithrix sp. Lineage (GTDB taxonomy): Bacteria > Spirochaetota > Leptospiria > Turneriellales > Turneriellaceae > DYKF01. Next base: position 863 of record DYKF01000291.1, on the reverse strand, counting down.
AGCCCGGGTTGGAATCCTGCCGCATTTACACAACTATTGTCCCGAGCATTTACTTGCTAAAAACCCAGACTCTGGCAAAAATATTCGCGGAAAATTTTTGCCAAGAAGGTAAAATAAAGGGGATCGGGAGTCACGTATCGGAAAGAAACGGATTACGAGTACGATTATGATTATGATTATGAGTAGAAGTAGGAGTACGAGGGTGAAGATGAGTAGATAAAGTCACATTGTCGGCAGGAAAATCCCCAAAATAAAAAACCCTGACCGTAATGGTCAGGGTTGAAAATAAAGGTTCAGAGATTATACTTTGGAGACGTCTTCCGCCTGCAATCCTTTGGGGCCGCGCCCTACTTCGAATTGAACTTGGTCGCCTTCTTCAAGCGATTTGTATCCCTCGCCGGTAATGGCTTTATAATGAACGAATATGTCATCGCCTTTTTCTCTGGTGATGAAGCCATAGCCCTTAGAGCCGTTGAACCACTTGACAGTTCCTTTTTCCATTGAAACGATCCTTTGTTAAGAAATTGTTGTTACGTACTTGTCTGCTCTTAGCCTATTCCGGGCAAAAAAAAATCGTGTCGAATAGTCACTTTGCACCATTCTCCACGAGTTTCTTTTCGTTTTACTAGCGTAGTCTTTAAAAAGCCACATCACGATCAAACAGAAAGGCAGGAAAAACAGGGTACAATAAATTGACGGCGCAATATACATTATATTAATTCAAATAGCAATATTAATTTCCACTTATTCCTTTTCATTTGAGAAAATTCAGTCTTCATGCTTGATACCCCCAATTCACGGCGATAGGCCCTAACCCGGACAAGCCGGAACCAAAAATGGATAATAGGTCAAACTTAAATTGG
>DYKF01000290.1 GCA_020722745.1 Caldithrix sp. | reverse complement strand
GATGGCACGGTGCCGCGAAGGCCACGGAGGGCCGTGAGCGGCCATTTGCCATGGATGGCACGGTGCCGCGAAGGCCACGGAGGGCCCGCTCGCGAAGCGGGGCGTTAGCCCCGAGCGGCCATTCGCGCATCCGTGCGCAGCACTCGCCAGCAGTTTTTCCCAAGCAGAAAATCCAGGAAAGGATTTTCTGCTTGGGATGTCAAATGCTGAACACGCATTTGACTCAAATTCCCGAACGACCCGGTAGGGGTTGGGAGCTGGGATACCGAACGCTGAACAGGCGGTCGGTAATCTCTAAAACGCTGCGAAAACTTGGGTTTTCTTCGCGTTTTGTCGGTGAATATACCCTGAGCTTGTGACTGCGTCGCTGCTTAGTTTACACCGAGCTTGTCGAGGTGCAGAACGAAGGGTCCATGCACCGGACGTAAAATGAACTCTAACGGTTTATATGGATACCGATTGAATCGATAATAATACTATAGAATGCTGTCTCACACGCAAAAGAATATTTGGAAAGGATTTCTCCTGTTCCTGTTGCTAGCCGGCCAGGTTTGGGCGGTTCAGGGGTTCTCATACGATGAGGCGGTATCTCTTTTTTACCAGAAGCGCTATCCCCAGGTAGAGGCCTTCTTTGAAGAATACCTCATTCAGAATCCAGAGAACGATGATGCGGCTGTCTTTTATGCAGAATCGGCCGAGCATAATCTGATCGCTAAAACGAATCTGGATAAAGCCGTTTTACTGGCAGAAAAAAATCGATTCAGCCAGGCATTTGAACTCATCGATGCGGCCCAAATTGCCTCGCCGTATTATCCCGGAATTGCCGAATTGAGGCGCGATCTCCAGGAAAAAGAAAAAAAGAATAAGCCCTATGAAGGCCTCTCCCAGGCAGAAAAGAACATTGTATTGCAGTTAATCGAAGAAGGGAAGGCCTTCCTTGCTCAAGGGAAAAATGAGGAAGCTTTGCGCACATTTGCCAGGGCCATCGAAATGGCGCCCAAATCGCCCGAGGCTTCCGAAGGTTACAATGAGGCCAACCAGCGCTACAGTGCCGATCAGTTGTCGGGCAGATTAGAAAAACTATTCCTTGAAGTAAAATCTCTGGAAAACAGTGGTCGTTACATTGAGGCTCTCGCTCGGTATGAAGAAATTCTAAAACTGAATCCAGGCAATGAAATAGCTCTCGTGAGACAGTACGAACTCAAAACGATTGTGCGGCAACAAAGGGAGGAAGCTTCCCGCAAAGAGCTTGCCCAGGAATACTACAGCTCGGCCCAGGGGCTGCGTAAAGGCAAAAAGTTTGATGAAGCCATTGAGCAGTTTGATATGGGAAAAAATATTTCGCCCAAACTATACGATTGGGACACTTTGATCGCGCAAACAAAGCAAGAAAAGGAAGGGTACGAAAGAGAGCTGTTCGAAAAAGAAATGGAGCAATTGTCCAAAGTATATAACCAGGGACTGTATCAGCTCACCACAGAAAAATACAGGGAGGCGGTTTCCTCCTTTGAAGAAGCAATGAGCATCGCCAGAAAGTATAAGGATGAAGAGCTCATTCGGCAGTCTTCTGAATTGCACAAGACGGCCCGCGAGAATATGGAGCTTCTCGAAGCGGAAATTGTTCCCGAAGATTCTCCTTATTCCGATTTTGTGCAAACATTGATTCAGCAGGGCTTGCAGGCATACCAGGATAAACGCTATGAAGAATCCAAGATATTTTTTAACGAGATAAAGAATATCTTTCCTCGAAACCGCATTGCCAACAAATACTTTCTGGCAGCCAACATTATGCAGAAACCGGAAGCACGCGAAGAAATTCTTGGGACTCTGATTTCGCAGGCTCAGACCTTTAGAAAAACAAATCCTCCCGAAGCAAAGCGCATTATCAATCTTGCCTATGAGATTGCACCCGAAGACGAAAAAATAAATTCACTCCGGAAAGAAATTCTTGAAGGTTCAACAACAGTGCCGAAAAGAAATTCGGGAATTTCGCAGGCAAAACTGGACGAAATGTATTCGGATGCTTTTCGCATTTACCAGAGTGAGCCACAGCGGGCTTTGCAGATTGCCCAGTCTATTCTCGATGCCGATCCACAGAATGTAAAAGCGCGAATTCTGATGGCCCGCATTCGAGGCAGATCGACGGCGGCCACAGCATCCCCTACGGACGTGATTCCACCGGCTGCCCGCGAAGCCTATTCACTTGGTATTGTACAGTACAATAATCAGGATATGGAAGGCGCCGTACGATCCTTCCAGCTTGCATTGCGTTTAGCTCCCAATTATGCACAGGCTCGGTCTGCGCTTATGAGAACGCAGCAGTACATGAGATCTAAGTAACCTCTGAAAAAGGTTGCCTTCCCCTCGATGCTTCGACAGGCTCAGCAC
>DYKF01000049.1 GCA_020722745.1 Caldithrix sp. | reverse complement strand
AACAGATGAACGGAGAAAATTTAATGTCGCAATAAGTTTTCTTTTGCGAGAATTTCCCCTCTCATTGTTGCTGCAATTTACAGGGAAGGGACAAAGAACAATAAAACGGCAGGCCCTTGTAACGATACGCGACCCGCAGGGTCTGCAAAAAAAATCCGCACGAAGTGCACCCCGCCATGGAGCCACGATTGCCTGTTGGTTTAGAAGGATTTAATTCCGTAAGGTCTTTTCGCGAAGTGGTGCAGCATGGGAGCCTGCCCCGACACAGTTTACATCGTCAAAGTTTATCCCGAGTGCCATTGCGAAGCAGTGGCGTACCTAGTTTACAGCGTCACGCAGTGGACGAAGTTGTAGCTTGACTTTGGCAAGCGTATCGACACGACGTGGACGCAGCAGCTGAGGGGTAGTGGGCGTATCGAGAAACTCAGGTCAAAGTGCGCAGGGCTTTGGTAAACACTTTTCGCCCTGTCTGGTTGCATAAGAATAGCCCATGAAAGTGCGCGACAAATGGGCTAAGCGGGATCGTATGCTGCATGCTGTAGCGGAAAATGGAAACTTGCGGCTCGTTCTACTGCGAGCCACGCGCCTTGTACAGGTGGGTGTGCAAAAGCATTCACTCAATCCGCTTTCGTCCATTCTATTCGGGGAACTGCTCATGGGGGTGCTGCTCACGACAGCATCTATCAAGGGGCAGGATCGCTCGCAGTTGCGCATCGATGTATCGGGCCCTATCGGTTTTGGAGTGGCAGAGGCAACCGCAACGGGCGAGGTGCGTGGGTATCTTTCTGGCAGTGACTTTGAACCGATGGGGGGGAATCGAGCGGAAATGCTGGAAAATGCGCTGGGGATTGGTCTGCTCAAGATTACGCGCGTATCCGAAAGCGGAAGCACGCAGACTGGTTCTGTGGAATTATTGAAGTCGCGTTTGCCTTATGATTTGTCTTATTATTACTTGCAATCCGAGCAGATTCCCACGGCTATTCGCATGAATGTGGAGCTTGCCGAAGATCTATCTGTGAGGGGTGCTGCGGCGCTCATGGTTCAGGCTCTGCCGGGAGCGGACGAAGAAGAAATTATTGCCATTGAAAACAAGATTATCGATTATCCGGATCTGGTAACAGAATTCGAGGATGATGAATCTCTTATGCATTCCGTTTCAAGATTTTTGCCTTCCTCTTTTCAGATTGTCGGAAAAAGTGCCGTTGATTATTTTTGTCCATGTTCTCACGACTATTACGCGACGCGGCTTGCCTTGCTGAGCAGACAGGATCTTGAGGAAATGGCAGAAGATGGTGCACAGAAAATTGAATGCCAATATTGCCGTTCCGTCTATGAATTTACTCCGTCTGAAATTCAGAAAATACTGTTGAGGAAGGCCCATGGTTGACTATAAAAAAATGTACCGCGTCGATATTGCCTGGGGGCTGATTATTACGGCACTGTTTTCCATTCTGTTTGTTTTTACGTCTGCGGACTTATATTTACAGGGACTTTTTTTTGAACCATCTGCTGAAGATCACTGGCCATACCGAAACTATCCCCTGTTTCATTTTTTATATCATTATGGGGTGTACCCTGCTGCCATTGTGGGAGGCCTTGCCATTGCAGCTCTGATTATTTCTTTTTTCCGTGCCTCTTTGCGAAGGGTTCGCTGGCCTGCCATTTTTTTACTTCTCGTGATTGTGCTTGGGCCGGGTCTCATTATCAATTCATTTCTTAAAATGTCCGCCGGGCATCCCAGGCCACGCGAGACGACAGAGTTTGCGGGAAAATGGGAATACCAGAAGCTGTACACGATTGGAGAAGTTGGCAGAGGGCGTTCTTTCCCATGCGGCCACTGTTCCATGGGATATTTCTTTGTCTCTTTTTATTTTTTATCGAGAACACAGAAGCACCGGTTTGCATGGCTTGCGGGAGGCCTTCTGTATGGCCTGCTGATTGGCATAGCGAGAACGAGCGCTGGAGCCCATTTTCCCGCCGACGTATTTTTTTCTGGCGTTGTCGTTTATTTTTCCGCCCTGTTTTTGTATTACAAAATTTTGCGGATTCCTGAGAAGCAGGATGAGCAGCGCGAATGGTCTGTGCGCTCTCGAATATTGGCGTCGGTTGCGTCGTTAGTTCTTTTGGCCGGTGTGGCGGTGGGCGTTTCGCTTGCGACTCCGTATTACAGCGAAACCGAAAAAAAAATCTCTGCCCAAAGCGGTGTTGAGATAGTCTGTGAGCAATGTTCCGTGCTGTTGTCAGAGAGAGACAAATCCTTTATGGAAATCAAAAGTCAAGGATTTGGCATGCCTGGTTCCAAAGTAAAGGTTGAAACAGAGGGATCAAAGGTTCGGATTTACCGCCGTGGTACGTTCACCGAATTATCTGTAGATGTGTCTGTTTACCTGTCTAAACCATTTCCAGCATCCGTTCTTTTTCGCGGAGCAGATTCTGTCGATTTTGCCGAATCTCTTCTGGGAAAATATTCCTCCGATAAACAGGGCAGTGCCGTGCTGCTGCGCCGCCTGCCATGATATGCGAACATTGGATCTGAATCACTTTTTATGAATCAATGATATCAGCAGGCATAAAGAAAAATTGCAAAAATTTAAAGAGGATCTATTCGGAAAAGCGTATTTTGGATGAATAGAAATATGCAATAAACACTGGACGCGGCAGCTAAACAGAAAAACGTCTGCCATGAACTCTATTCTGAAATCTGTTCTCAATGGAATACTGCTCGTCGTTCTGCTCGTATTGTCTTTATCGTTTGTGCAGATTGTGCTCGTCCTGTTGATTGTCGGGGTTGTCCTGTACTTCTTGCGACAGATTCCCGTGATAGGCCCTGCCATTGGCTGGCTTTTTGGCGGCTGGCGTAAAAAAAAGACGTCCGGTGCCGACAGCTACCAGTCTTACGCTCCTCCGCGTTCAACCTATATCGACGACTTTAGAGCGGAATATTTGTCCCGCAATCCCGGGCGCGAAAAAGATGTAACGCGCGAAGCAGAAGTCATAGACGAAAAAGAAAAATAATTGCCAGTTTGCTCATTCCGATGTATGAGGCTTGTACCGCTTATCAAAGCGGCGTGGAAACAATGTGCGCGTTTCATTCGCTAGTCCACGGAACAGATCGAAAGGAGAAAATATGCTTAAAATGAAAAAACTGATTGCTGCGGTAATGATTGCAGGAACGTCTCTTGTTGCGACAAATTGCTATGGCTCTTTTGCCGCCACGCGCCTTATCTATAAGGTAAATGGCAAAATAGGCCCAGAGCCTGTGAAGACAATCGTCATGTGGGCGTTTGCGATTATACCTGTTTATGGTGTAGCTGGACTACTGGATCTTTTTATTCTCAATCCGCTTGAGTTTTTTACAGGATCCAATCCGCTCGCGCAGGGAGATAAAAACGTAACTACCTATTTAGCAAAAACCAATAAGGGAGATCTCTTGATTACAGAAAAGAATAACCTTATTCTGGTGGCTAAGCGCGAAAAACCAGAGGAAGTAATTCTCACTCTCGTGTACGATGCCGTAGACCAGAGCTGGAATGCAGTTACTCCCGACGGTCAGATCAAGAAGGTTGCAGGTTTCAATCCTGATAAACCGGAATCCCTGATGCTGTTTACAGCAGAAGGCAACGCTGTCGCTGCACCGCGCAGTTAAGGGAATCTCGAAAAATATATTCCCTTGATTTTTGGGCGGGGGTTACCCCCGCGCTTTCCTTTTTTATACTTTGCTTTTTTTTCGTTCCATGGAACCTTAGGCTGGCTCTATCTCGATACGCTTGCGAAAGGCCGTATCGAGATGCAGTGGACGAAGTTGTAGTCCGCTAAGCGGACATATTGACACGAAGTGCACGCAGTAGATACTCAGGGTTAACTAAGCAGCGATGCAGTCAGGGGCGTATGCCTTGGAATAAAAAGTATTAATTCAATCAAAATATACATCGCGGTTTAATAATAACAATACGTTTTACGCGATACGTCTTTCAGAGGATGATTTGCCCCTGCGGCTGTAAATCCCCGTATTTAAGAGACAAATCTAAACGTCGCGCGCAGCGCGAAATATTTTAGGGAGACTTTAATTTTTCAAAATTTTGAAAAATTATATATTTATTTCCCTATACACTGCGTGAGGAAAGCGTAAAAAATCAATTTTTTAGAGGTTCCCTTTAAGCAGGCGGACTTAGTATGGCGGCAGATAAACCACCAGTTTCCTCTTTCTTTTTTGGGAAAAAAATGGGTATCGAAAACTCTTTTTGCAACCGTTGCGCTGTTTCCGCCGGATTTGTCGATGAACAATGCACGCAATTGAGGGAAGCCGACCGCAGCGACATTCCATTTTCGGCCAGCTCCGAGCGAATAGTTTTTAGTTCATCCAGTGACAAATCGTCTCCTGTCAGCATTCCATGGAACCATGCACCTTGGATTGCTTTTTCCAGATTTTTCCATTTATTTGTTTGCGTTCCAAGATTCTGCAAAAGTTCATCTTCTTTGCTTTCCGTTTTGTGAATTCTTTCGATCACTTTTTTTTTGGAATCCATTTCCCGGCGCATTCCATGCAGCAGGACAGACCATTGGGCCAGTGAACCCGGCAAACCTAAAATGCGCAGAGCCATTCCTGTTGGCGGCATATCCAGAATGGAATAATCTGTATTTGTTTTGGATTCCAGCAGAATTTCGTAAAGCGTTTCTGCAAGCACGGTCTCTTCATTTCCTGGAGATTTTTTGAATAATTGAAATATGGAATCAAAATGGATGGTGCTGAGGTAGCGGTATTTTTTTTTCATCTCGCCCATGAGTTCTAAAAGCGAATTGCTGATTCTCTGCTCCAGATTAATTTCACGGCCCAGTATATTTTCGCTGATTTTTTGAGGCGCATCACCGAGAGGCATTCCGATAACTCCCCCAAGATTGTGAGCCGGATCGAGAGAAATAATTTCCGTTCTGTAACCGGCTTCAGCAAATTCTCTGGCAAGGGTCACGCTTGTCGTTGTTTTGCCAGACCCACCTTTTCCCAAAATAAAAATTACTCTGCTCATAAAGTCAAGGCTGCGCTTTTATTCTATCTCGAAAACACTGGCAATGCGGGCAAGCTCGTCATCCGTGTTTTCGCGCTGGAGCATGAGCAGAAGTTCTTTTTCCAGATAAGGCAGCAGCCGCATGGTTAGCGACAGCGGCACAGAAGGGTGTCCCGTGAGGCTCCCAAGGGTCAGCAATGCGAAAGCGTGCTTTTGGGACTGGAGCTCAAATTCCAGAAATCGGGTAGCCTTATCCCTTTGTACTGTCTCTATGGTTTGCAGCAGAAATCTGAGTATTTCAAGAAATTTTTTCATGGCCTTCTGTTGCTGTTTTCAAGAAAGACCAGAATACCTGGAGATTGAGGAAAAGCATGATTGCATTGATGCTTCCAGTGACAATTCCCGTAATCACATTTTTCGTGTTCGAGAGATCCATAAAATGTCCTGGAACGACGACAATCTCAAACCAGAGGAGACCTGCCGTTACCGTAATCCACAACAGCAATGCCGGTATAAGCGCCAGATTGGTATAGGCTGCGTGTACTCTCTTTCGAAGCCAGAGAGCGACCGTGAGCATTCCAATAGAGGCAAGCAGCTGGTTGGCTCCAGAGAAGGCAGGCCAGAGCACAGTGTAAGAGCCAGACCATGCGAGCAGCATGCCGCCCGAGGCCGCGAGGGTAGAGGCCACCCAGCGGTCAGAGATAAATCGATACAGGGACTTTGACTTTTTTTCAAGAGGCGCTGCCATTTCTGCAATCAAATAGCGGCCCAACCGGTTGGTAGTATCCAGCGTGGTCATCGCGAACGATGAAATCCAAATGCCAGAGAAAACTTTCATGAAGCCTATGGAAATAAAAGGGAGCAGGGTACCTGTCATATAGGCAAAGGATTCCGTAAAGCGAGTCAGAGCATCGGTTTTCATGAGTTTATCTCCCAGAGCCACCGACCCAAAACCTGCTATAGAAATTACAACGATTGTGGAGAGAAGGCCTTCGGTCAGCATTCCTCCATAACCAACAAACAGAGCGTCTTTTTCGTGTGCGAGCTGCTTGGATGTAGTTCCCGATGCCACCAGAGAATGAAATCCAGAAAGTGCGCCGCAGGCAATCACGAGCGGAACGACCGGCCAAAAAGGGGAAGGCGTGTTTCCTATAACGGGGGCAGAAAAAGATGTGATTGCAGGAAAGTTAAATCCCTGGAACGAAAACAGAGCTGCTACGGTTCCCGCTAAAATCCCGAAATACAGAAGAAAAGAATTGAGATAATCTCGCGGTTGCAGCAGAACATTGACAGGCAGTGCAGAAGCCACGACGATGTAGATAAAAATGACTGCATACCAGACATTTTTGGATGCGCGTATACCCGTTTGTTCAGCAAGGAGGAATGCCCCAATAAGCATGGCAATTCCAATGAGGGTAGAAAACCAGAAAGGCAGTTTTGTTCTGTAAAGAAGTACACCCAGAATGACCGATGCAATTCCAAAGTAAAGAAACGCACTCGCGATTTCACCATTGCCAGAGGAAAACTGGGTAGCTACAATATCGCCAAAGGCTCCCACGACGAGAACCAGCAGAAATAAAATAAACCAAGCAAATGTTTTTCCCGTGCCTTTGCTGATCACATCCTGCGCTACATACTGGATAGATTTTCCGTCATACCGGACAGAAGCGACAAGAGAAAAATAGTCGTGGATTGCGCCAAGTAAAACATTGCCAATCCAGATCCACAACAGGCCGGGGAGCCAGCCCCAGGCAATGGCCATGGCCGGACCAACAATGGGTCCTGCTCCCGCTATGGAGGCAAAGTGGTGGCCAAACAAGACAAAGCGATGGGTAGGGACAAAGTCTACTCCATCGTTAAGGCGCACAGAGGGCGCATCTCCCTGTTCGTGAGAGCGAAAAAGTTTATTCTGGAGAAAGCGACCGTATGTAAAATAAAAAACAATGTAAACGGCAAGAGCCGCTAACAGTATAATGGAGCTCATTCGGCAATATTTTGAGTCGCCTGCAGCCCGGCAATCATATCGCGGCCAAAATCCCGTAAAAATTGTTCAATTTCGGTATCAACAGGTTTGGGCAGAACTCCCAATCAGCGATGCATAACCGTGGGTAAAAATCCACATTCAGTGCAGAATTTTTTTGCGCTGTTATGGATTCTGGAAAATTGGATTATCGTAGTTTATGAGGGTTGCATCTCCCATGTCGTCTATTTCGCGAAACACGTCGCGCAGTCGGTTGCTTGTCATGAACAGAGCTTCGTAGTAGTTTGGATTTTCACGTGCAAAAATGGTCATTCCTATGCCCATGTTCAGAAAGCGGATGGAGGTATATTCTTTTTCCATGTAGACGGTGAGCTTTTTGGCGAGCATTACAGTGACATCGCGATGGAGTTCTTCCATGCGGGGAAAATAGCTGTAAATAGGCGCAGTAGAGGAGCCAATCTCAGCAGCAATGCTGCGGGCCGAGACGGCTCCTAATCCCTTCTTTTGGATGAGCTCCACGGTTGCGTTCAGAATTTTTTCCCGCGAAAAGATCGTTTGGGGTGGCATGGGATGCATTGACAATTTTATGACGGCTGTAAAGAAAAATGTACCTAGTCTAAAGTTACAGTGGACGGAAGATTAGTTTGATTCGCAACAAATATTCTTGGACTGCGTTCTCGTCAGATGCTTTCTGGACGGGGAGCGAGGTCACTGAGCGGGTCCAGGTGGGCCGCAGGCTAAAAGTCCTGTTGGGAGGCTACTTTAATTTCTTTTTGGCAAGAAACGGATTGTCTGGATTAACGACGAGTTTTTGTTCGCGTGGATGTATAATTACGTCGAGATCCTCCATGGGTATGGCACCGAGCAGTGCTTCTCCGCCCGGTATAATCATGGCAGTGGTTATGGACATTCTGTTTTCAAATCGGATTTGCACGGGACCAGCAATTTTGAGAAGGCGAATACTCCCATCGGCTAATTCCGCTTCCTGCTCTCCGAGTGTTTCAAGTCCCAGTTGTAGTTGTAGATGCTCTGGAAGTGTCAGCATGTAAGCTCCGCTATCCACAAGAATCGTGGTTTGCATAGAGCGGACGTTTTCTGCTGGCAGATATCCTCGAGTCGAAAGGATTCTATCTCCTTCGTTGATCAGTTCCACTGTTGCGTAGATGAGTCCCATGGGCTGTCTGTACAATAGTAATGCAGCTTGTCAATAAGGAGAAGATGGAAGAGGTAACCTGTGAACACAGGTCACCAAGGGGAGCTCACGGTTTGTAATACTCCATCCTGGGAAGAAATGTTCTTCCGGAGACAAAACTTTTTCCTTTGGGAATAAAGTGCTGCCCGCATAGGGCTCCCCCATTCCTTGAAAAGACGGCAGAAATTACGCAAGCTTTGCGATATAGTCTTTATAATCTTCCAGAGACTTTTCAATGACCAGGCGGGCTTCGTCTGCGCCGTAGTCTCCGACTATTTCTACCGTTTTTTCTTTCTGCTCGGGCATTTCTTTATAGGTTAAAAAGTAATGTCGCAGCCTTTCGAGAAGAGCGGATGGAATATCCGTGATCTCTTTGTAATCGCCGTAGACCGGGTCTTTGTGCAGGACGCAGATGATTTTTTCATCGATTTCTTTGCCGTCAAACATGCGGAATCCGCCAATCGGAACAGCCGAAACGAGAACGCCACCATGGTTGATGGGCTGCTCATTGAGCACGACAATGTCGATGGGATCGAGATCTGCCATTATGTTTGCGCGCCCCGTTTTTGCCGCTGCATTTTGCGCGACTTTTTCGGCGCAGTAACTTTGCGGCAGAAAGCCATACAGGGCGGGCATAAGGCTGGAGTATTTATGAGGTCTGTCTACAATGAGGTGGCCAGATTCTTTATCGACTTCGTACTTAACGGTATCTAAAGAAACCATTTCAATATACACTGTCAAAAGGTGGGGCGCTTTTTCGCCGGGGGAAATTCCATGCCAAGGATGGGCCTGCACTTTCAGATTTTTCTTTTCCATATCTGTTCTAAGCGCTGCCCGACATTCAGGCAGTCAAACAAAAATTGTCTACAGCCAGGTTCATAAAAGAGAATACCGGGAAAGCCCTACCCGGGCAGGGATTTTTCCCTTTCGTATTGTTTTGCCTAATGGGCAGTTGTGAACAGCTTAATTAACCCTGTCTAACGGATACATTTACGGGTTCAAAGAAATGTCCCTCTGTATCTGTAATCGTAATCTCGTATTCACCAAAAGAGAGTCTGTTAAAGCTGGCAAAGCCGGATGAATAGTCTATTGACTGCAGCAGGCGATCATCTCTCCGGAGTTGCAGGCGATGCAGGGGTCTAAGGGGTTTTTGGCAGGAGAGAGAAAGCGAAAGAGAATCTGCGCTTTCACGGGAAAGGAAAACATTGCAGTCTCCGAAGTCTGTAGCGCGCTTTACCGCCTCTACCGCGCGGTTGGGAGCATTGCCCTTTCTTGTGTTGAGCGCAAAGTCTCCAGGTTTGACCGTAAAGAGAGTCTCAAAGGCTTCTGCTATAACGCGAAAATTTGTCTCCAGAAAAACCAGGATGGCATTGGGGGCTTTGGGCGCCAGGATGGCTCGCACGGCCTTAAGATAAGATTCGGGGACAGGCTTGCTCTGGTATGCAGCGGTCTGCTCTATAAGAGTGTCCATGTTCGGCTCTTCGCTGCTCTGGAGGAAGGGGGACGCCTGCAGGATGGTTTCCAACAGCAAAATGGCATCGCCACATTCTGTGCAATTGAGCGGATACGGTGTGTCTTCCGTTTCTCGAAAATAGGAAATGATTTTTTGTTCTGAACTTGTATTCATAGCTTTACCCTTTCCGTGATGAGACGTAATAAAAAACAGGGTTGCCAACAAAAAAATATTAATATCTTGAAAACAGCAGCTGGTTCAATTTTTCTACAATGCGGAGCAGTTGCACCGAAATAACTCCCGGTTGTTTATGGAGCAGCTCCCCTATCATTTTATAGGGCGTGCGCACATTGAGAAGACTTTTTTTCTGTTGTTCGATGGCTGAAATCTGCCGTTTTTTTCTGCGCGAAAGCTGGCGAATGAGTTCAATAATTTCCACTGGCAAATCCGGATGATTGTATTCTTCGGACCAGAGATGAGGTTCCCATGGATATTGTCTGTTTTCGCGAAAAAAGGCATCGAGCCGCCTTTCGGTTTTCATGATGGAGTAGTAATATCCCCCCAAACGCGATTCCAGAGAAACAATATCTTCCCCTTTTTTGAGAACGCTGTTGCGCATTTCCTGGAGTTTTTCGAGCAGTTTTTCTCGGGGCAGCCGAGATTCTTTTTGGAGATATTCCAGTTCGTCGCTTTCAAAATCAAAATAAAAAATATAGATGAGCTTAAATAAAACACGCTCCGAAAGTTTTAACTCTCCGAGTGCCTGTTTAAACTGAGCTTCCAGGTCTTCGTCGTGCAGTCTTTTGGCTCTGTCCTCGATATTCTCCAGCGCATTAAACCAGCCCCCCGATTCATCTGTCATGGACAGGGAAACCGTCCGGATTTCTTCTCTGCGGGAACGCAGAAAGTCGATGGTAAGATTTTTTAGAACCGCATAAAACCAGGTGGTGAATTTGGACTTTCCCTGGAAACTTTTGAGCTTGCGCCCATCTTTCAAGTGCTCCAGAGCATACACGTAAAAATCACCCGCGTCGTCTTCGGAAAGCGAGAAAAAGCGCATGGGGAAGTTATAAATATCTTCAGAGAAGAGTTCCCAGAAATCGTGCAGGGCTGTTTCAGAACCATCGCGAATCTCTTGCGCAAGTTCCTGTGCACGGGATTCTTTTTTTTCGGATGGCATCATGTCTGCGTGCTCTGCCACACATTATTCATATAGAACAGTCTGATTTTATTTTCTGGCTTGTAAATATATTTCTTAGTAACCTCTGTGCACGCAGCGGCGGAGCGACGCAAAGCGAACCGAAGGCAGATCTTACTTTAGTCTTTTTTTACGAGAGACAGAGTGCCCCGGGATAGCAGGAGTATGGTGGGTAAAAGAGAAGAAAAGCCCGCAATGACGACTGCGCCAAGAATAATCCAGATTTTTTCCATGCTTTTTAAGGCGAGTTTTTCTGGTATCTGCGGTGGAAGGAAGCCCGATGCCATGGGGATTTCGCGCAGCTGTTCCCAAATTGCCGGAACAACAGCCTCTGCCCCCTGTATGGCAATGGCCGCATGGATTAGCCCCCAAAAAGCTCCTTCCAGAAACATGAGCGCCCACAAAAATACGGGCGAGGCTCCAAACACGAGATACAGGCCAAATTCATATTTTTTTTCGAGTGCGAGCAGAGAAAAAGAGTTGATAAAAGCGACGATGCTGAGCAGCAGCAGAACGGCGGCAAATCCCCAGAACACGTATTGCACTCGGTTAAGAATTTCGTGCAGCTTTTCAAAGCGGGCCTTTTTTTCGGGAGATTTATATCCACGCTTTTGGGCCCTTTCGAGCGCAGGGGCAATATTACGGGCGTTTGGTATATTCAGGAAGACCTGGTCGTAATGCGACATGGCTTTTGTCTGGTTCTGCAATTTATGCTGGCTCTCTACCCACGATAATGGCACGCCTATAGAAGATATAATTCCGTCGGGGACAAAACCGCACACTTTGCCGTAAACGGTCTCGCGTACTTTCCATCCTTTTTCTGTAATACTTTGTCCCAGAAAAATGCGCAGCTGCACGCCGGTGAGTGCCTTGAGGTCAATGCCGGGCATTCCGTTTATGACGGCATAGGTGCGGGCCAGTTCTGCAAACATTTCTGGCACGACTATGGGGATCAAAATGGCGGGCTTTCCATCGGGCCCTGTAATTCGCTGCGGCTTAAAATCTCGGTTGCATCGCAAATAGGGGCGAACGAGTTCCGGCGAAACACCCTGCATTAGAATATCAAAGTACCAGTTGAAGTTAGCCAGCAGGGCGTGATCTACCGTGGCCATGGCCGGCTGTTGAAACAACTGCGTGGCCTGAACAGACTTTACCCCATTCCACTTGCGCATTTGCGCAATTTCAGAACGCGTAAAGCCAATGGGTTGATCCGGATACTTTGAGAACAGGCGCAGAGAAAAGGTTTGTTTTCCCATTTCTTTAGTTAGCTTAATTAAAGCTCCTGGAAGAGCTCCTTCTGCCTTTGCCACAATGGCTTCGCTGACGGGTCTCATGAGACCTAGGATGAGAACGACAATAAACAAAGTAATCAAAAGTCCCAGCGATGCAAACAGGGATCTAAAAAAATGGAGTTTTCCGATATATAAAAACAAATACAGCCTGCGAAAAAGAAAGCGCAGGGCCACCATGAGCAGTTTCATAATTGTTGTGCTCCTTTTTTTCGGGGCGCTTTTGGCAGCTCTTCTGTGAGAGAGTGTCCCTTCATTCTATAGACTCTGTCAGATGCCTTGCGGATTGTGGAAGAATGCGTAACGCATACGAGCGAAATTCCCTGTTCTTTCAACTTCAGCAGCAGGGATAAAATTTCTTTTTCTGTGGCTTCATCGAGATTGCCGGTAGGTTCATCGAGAAGGAGCAATTGAGGGGAAGAAAGAAGAGCCCTGCCAAGCCCGGTGCGCTGCATCTCTCCTCCAGATATTTCCGAGGGGAATGCTTTGCGACGATGAAAAATACCCAGAGATTCCATGAGGGCATGCAGGCGCTCCCGTTTCAATTCCATGCCACCAAAGAGAACGGGAAAACGAATGTTTTGTTCAACACTCAAAAAGGGCAGCAGGCGAAAATCCTGAAAGAGAAATCCAATGTGGCGGCGACGAAAAGAGCCGAGATGAGAAAGAAAGGTTTTGTAAACTTTTTTGCCGAGGAATGTGTACGATCCACTCTGTGGTTTTAAAAATCCGCCAAGAATGTAGAGAAGCGTACTTTTTCCAGAGCCGGATTCGCCAACAATGGCAACCATCTCCCCTGGATATACGTGAAAATTCACATTGTCGAGAATGATCTTTTTTCCGTAGTGAAACGAAAGTTCTTTTGTCTCGAGCAGTACCTGGTTTTCAATCGTGGATTTCATAGACGGAAATATTTTTATAGGGGATGGGATGTCTCGTGTTAAACAATCCTATTACCTCTGTTTTTTTGCCCTTGTGGACATTGTATATGAGGTGAGTCAATTGGTCTCTCATTAAAAAAATACCACGACCATGGGAATCGGTGAGGCCTTCGGGTAAACCTGTTTTTTTATCAGGTAGAATATGGCGTCTAAGCCGGTATAGAATTTCTTCCTTTTCCAAAGTGCCATGCGGGTCTGTAACAGAAAGAATCATCCAGTCACCAGAAAAGCCGTACTGTAAAAGAATGTAGTCCTCACTATCAAGTTCAATGTAATCATCTGCAATCAGCATGTCTTTTTCGGGAATCCATTTTTGGTATTTATAGGTTCCGTCGGCATGCCTGGGTGCCCGCAGCATGCCATTGGTTACCATTTCGTCTAGTACGAGTTTGCTCACAGATTCTGGAATTTTTAAGACTTCTTTAAAGTACGCGCCTATGCGGTCTGTCCAGAAAATCCGCTCCTCCGTATTGCGAATGGTCACGCTGAACACCTCTCCGTTAGCAGGCGAAGTTTTGCCAAGAAGTTCCGAAGGAAAATAAATTTTAATTTTAGGAAAATATTTATCAATGCCAAAAATGTCTCCAGAAAGAATTTTCCAGGCCGTGACAAAAATCTCCTGTAGAGATAAATTAGAATGTTTCGTAAGAATATGCGCTATGGAAAGGCTTTTGATTGTCTCAATGTATTCGTTAATATCGTACGCAGTGATGAGTATAACGGGAGTACGGCAGCCCTTTTCGCGAATCTGTTCAACCAGCCTGAATCCGGATCCGCCGGGAAGGGCAATGTCAGAAATCAGAAGATCGACATCGCAGTTTTCTCCCGAAAAATAATCGGATGCAGAAGGAAAGTCAGAAAAAACGGATACGCGAAAATCGCGCACCAGAAAATCCCGGATTGCCAGTAAAATAGATTCTGCGTCTTCTACCAGAGCGAGATGATACTTTTCTCCATTGGGGTGGAACAGGGGGCGAAGCGATTTTGACATTAAACTTTCCTCTTGAGGGGAAAGTGCAGAATAAAGCGAGAAAATTCTCCCCGAGTTTGTACGTCCACAGTTCCTGCATGTTCTTCCATAATTTTATGAACAATAAACAACCCAAGCCCGCTGCCTCTGTTGTAAAGTTTTTTTGTCGTAAAAAAAGGATCAAAAATTCTATGGAGGACTTCTTGGGGAATACCGCCTGCATCATCGACAATCTGTATGTCCAAATAATGACGAGTGCTCCTCATGTCTGTTTTCCGCGTCGCTTGAGAAACAATTACCCAGATTGTGAGGGGTTTTTCGCGTCGGGAAGATTTCCATGCTTCCACGCTGTTCTTAAACAGGTTTCCAAATAATTGCAGAATTTTTTTTTCGTTTCCTTCTATTTGTATGTGTTTGTCCGGGATATCCCATGTGATCTGAAATTCGGGGACAGGCGAAAACAGTCTCTTGGCCACGTCTATGCTCTCGTTGAGAATTGTGGCGAGCGGAATAGGCTCCAGGCGGTATCCTTCCCGTCGCGTGAAGCCCTGGATATCAGCCACAATACCCTGGGCCAGTTCAATGTCGCGGCGCATGCGGATAATTTTTTCTTCGTCGGCATCTTCCATCGTTTGCAGTGTCATGGATAGACCCGTTAGCGGGTTATTGAGTTCGTGGGCAACCATCTGCACAATAGTTCCAAGCAGAATCAGTTTCTCGTTTCTTGCCTTTTCTTCTTCCTGTTCCTTGTCCTGCGTTATATCGCGCAGAGTTTCTGCCAGAAAAGCTCTGCCATCGGAATTTCTTACGAGATACTGTGTCTGGTCGTAATACAGATTGCGGGGAATGGGCGTCTCTGGTTTTTCGGCAAGGATTTCCTGCCGAAACCGAAAGCCGGAGGAATGCAGCTCATCGAGGGTAAAGAGCTGGTTGGCGCGCGGGCAAAAGCGACAGGGGTGTTCCTGCTGGAACAACGCGGCGTAGCATTTTTTGCCTTTAAGATCTTCTAAATTGCTGCCGGCAAGAAGTGCGGCGCTTGGATTGAGTTCGCGGATAAAGTAGTCGTCGTCTATGAGAACCACAGAGAAAGGAAGCCCGTCATAGAGTTCTTTGTTAATGACAGGGCTTTGGTTTTCTTGCATAAAAAAGGCGCCTGAAGGCGCCTGGCTTTTAGTAGGCGAGTGACTTTTTAAGTCTCTCAATGGTGATCTTGTCGTTGTTGGTACCGTAGCGTTTTTGGAATTCTTCCGTGAAGCGATACATTTTTTCAAAGTAGGTGAGATGGTCTATGTAGTAATCTCTTTTGTAGTTAATGCGAAGAGGGTTCGTGAGCGTGTTCTCCATATTTTTGAGAGTTACTTCGTAGGCTTTGGCATCGTTAAAACTGGTAGTTATGGTAATGTCGTTCACTTCTGCATCGGTAGGCGATGGATCCACAACCTTGCTGTAGAATTTGGTATGGCGAAGAAAATCCTGCTCCATTACTTCTGTTTCCATTTTGGTGAGCGTTTCACCGCTAAAGAAAAGTCTCAGGCGTTTTTCTTTGGTGCCGACCGGTTTTCCATAGGAGAAAGAGGTTGGAATAAAATTGTAGCTGATGAGCTCAATATATCCATCTCCTTTCATAAAAATGGTCTGACCAGGGGTATATTTAACGTCAATATTCTGGAGTTTGTCGTAACGCTGGAGCATTTCGCCGAGCTTTTTAATGCGCTCATCGAGTGCTTTTTCTGTTTTGTCGAGCTCTTCAGATTTCTGAATATCTGCGTTTTTCCCTTTGCTCAGGGAATCATCGATGGAATAGGCCGTGCCTGCAAAGAGCATTGCCGCAATGGCTGCAATCACTGTTTTTTTCATAGTATGTCCTGCCTCTAAGTTTGCTTACCCTGATTGTCGTCGAAATAGCTCCGGAACTAAAGAGTAAACGTCTGAATTATTTGCTGATTTTCTTTTCTACAAACAGAACATGCTTGCGGGCTTTGGGATCATATTTTTTTACCTGCAATTTTTCTGTCTGGGTTTTTCTGTTCTTGGTGGTGGTGTAGAAAAAGCCTGTTCCTGCTGTGGATTCTAATTTAATAATGTCGCGCATACTTCCATTTTTTTGAGCGCCTTTCCGGTGTCGAGTATTTTTCTTTAGGTAACCTCTGAAAAAGTCCCTCCGTGGACTTTTTGCCTGCGGCTTGCTACGCATTCACCCTGCGGGTACAGGCAGACCGCAAAACCCAGGGGCGAAAACTACGACATCTATTTCGACAAGCT
>DYKF01000048.1:10799-16315 GCA_020722745.1 Caldithrix sp. | reverse complement strand
AGGACAAACGAAGTTAATACCGAGTAGCCGTAGGCATACCGTGGTAGGTAGGGCACGACGCCGTGCCCTATTTTTTAAGCAGGTACTAAATACGAAGCGAGCTGAATGCTGACTTCGACTTGGCAACGACTTGAACAGAGTTTACTTAATACCGCGAGCATGAAAATGATCTCGGTATTTCATATCCGTTTCCAGAATATGGTGGAAAAGCCAGTCTCGAAGAAACATGAGCACTTCTTTAGAGAGGTGTTTGCTGTCTGCTCCGGAGGCCATTTTGGCTTGGTATTCCTTAAAATAATTTACGATTCTGGTTACGAGTTCCCTGTGCTTTGCCTGGTGAGGTTCCAACCCCGGGTAATTCACCTTTGCCATCATGCCTTCTTCGTGACTAAAATGTACCTTGACATAATCAATCAGTCCCTGGAAGGTTTTCCTAAGCCCGATGTCATCGTAGTTTCCGACTATAGCAGTATATAATTCGTTTGTTAACTGAACCAATTGTTTGTGTTGTTCATCAATTTCCTGAACCCCCACGCTGTATTCTTTTGTCCATTCAATAAATGCCATTTGACTTCCTTCCTTTTATCTTCTATTTAAATATATTTGCTTAATTCTAACTATTCAATTTCTATTCGTATCTTTTCTATTCGATACATATTTAATTGGGGGGAGACAGTGTGTCTATAAGATAATCTTTCGGTTGACATAGCTAAACCCGAAACAAAAGAATAGCTATGGACGGTCTCGTCGTTACTGGAATTTCCACAGAAACCGGAAAGACTCTCGTAGCCAGTGTTTTTGTACGGGCAACGGACGCTTGGTACTGGAAGCCCGTGCAGGCAGGAAGCGAACCCTTAACGGATACACAGCGGGTTGAGCATCTTGGAGTTGCTCCATCAAAACTAATTCCAGAAACGTATCGCTTAAAAAATCCGATTTCTCCGCACGCTGCAGCAAGGCTTGAAAAGAAAAAAATTAATCTGTCAAAAATAATAGAGTTTGATTTGCCAGGTTTTACTGTCATAGAAGGTGCGGGTGGCTTGATGACTCCGCTTACCGACACGGAGACTTTTCTCGATCTCTTTAAGATTTTAGGTCATCCTCTCGTTTTTGTGATCCGCCATTATTTAGGTTCTATTAATCATTCACTGCTTGCTCTTTCTGTCATGGCTACAGCCGGGCTTGATTTGCGCTTTATTGCCATCAGTGGGAGCGAAGATCCCGAAAGCGAAAAAGTCATCCGTATTTTTGCGTCAAAGCACTGGGGAAATATTCGGTATCTGCATTTTCCAGAAGAGGAATCTTGGCAGGCAGAACATACGGCTCTGTATGCGACTCAATACCGCGATAGAATTCGGGAGGCGCTATGAGCTGTCCCCATTGCAGATCCGGAAATTCTCTTGTGTGGGTACCAATTTCGACGGATGAAATAGCATGCTGTTCTGGTGACAATCCCGTGGAGACGGCGCTTGATTCGGCGTTCAGTTTTAGGGTGAATGTTTTTTTGCCGAACAAGGTTCAATGCCCTGATTGCGGTGCTGTTTGGAAAATTGAGTCTGGCTACAGCGAAGAATGCAGCAATGAATATATTGTGCAGGCGCGCCTTACCAGTCTTTCCGAATAGTGTGGCAGACATGCCCGCCATTTACCGCATAATAATTCTGGTGATAGCTTTCTGCCGGATAAAACCAACTGGCTGCTTCTATTTGCGTAACGGCCCTGCGTTTCAGCGAACTTGTTTTGTTAAATTGATCTAATATATTTTCTGCGATTGTCTTTTGCGATTCATCGTGAAAAAATACTGCGGATCGGTACTGGCTTCCAATATCCGGGCCCTGCCTGTTTAGCGTGGTTGGATCGTGTAATTGAAAGAACAGGCGCACGATTGTTTCATAGCTGATTCTTTGGGTATCAAATACAATCTGCACAACTTCGGCATGTCCGGTTTGTCCTGTGCTGACATCTCTGTAACCCGGATTCTGTAAAGTTCCCCCCATGTACCCGGCTTCGGTTTCCACCACTCCCTCTGTGTTTTGTAGAATGGATTCTACTCCCCAAAAACAACCGGCACCAAATGTTGCCACCGAGTATTGTTTATTTTTTGAGAGAAGGGACAGAAACGGAACATGTACCGACTTTAAAATATTCGTCTGAAACAAAACCTGATATTCTCCATAGCCTTCTTCTTGCAGTTTATGTAATGGGACAAATCGAAGTGCTGCCGAGTTGATACAATACCGCAGTCCTCCTTTGTCTCTTGGACCGTCAGAAAATACGTGGCCAAGATGGGAATCCGAAGAATCACTTCTCACCTCTGTGCGCACCATCCCGTGAGACATATCTGTTTTTGTTTGAAGATGTTTTTGTTCGATGGGTTTTGTGAATGACGGCCAGCCAGAACCAGAGTCAAATTTATCCAGAGAGCTAAAGAGCGGTTTGCCAGTATAGATATCTACATATATACCCGGCTCTTTGTTGTCATAGTACTGGTTGTGAAAAGCAGGTTCTGTGCCATTTTCCCGAGTGACCTGCCAGGCCAGTGAATCTGGAGCGATATCATGTTTCATAGTAGTCTCCTGTTTCAATCTCTCATCCGGTTTTCCGCAACCGATTGCGAAAGCAATGAAGGGAAAAAATATGCACATCATGCTTCTTTGCATTCCAGTAGTTCCCCTTGGTTTTAGGTTCAAGGTCCATCGGAAACCCTGTTGCGTTGATGCAGACGGGGCAGACACAATCCCTGATGGGATGAAAGTAAACAAAATCTTGTGATTTGGCAACAATCTCGGAGGTATTAGAGGAGATAGTTATTGCAAGATTCAGCGGTGTAAATCCAAAGTACTCTTTTTCGTTTATTTTAGCTCCTTATTTTATCAACGACACCAGCTCTCTGTTTTTCTGTTGCGTATTAAAAGAATGCAGCACAATGCGCAGGCGCTCCGTTCCCTGTGGCACGGTGGGAGAAAGAATAGGACGGACGAGAAAACCAGCGGCGCCGAGTTTTTCGGCCAACGTGCGGGCAGCGGTAACATTACCGGTCACAAAAGATTGAATTGCCGTAGTAGAAGGTAGCCAATGTCCCAGTCGGCTCTGTTCACGCTCGCGAACAAAAAAAGAAATATTCTCCTGAAGGCGGCTCACCTCGCGGGAGAATAAGGGCGTAGTTGCCCACGAAACCGCAACGCGTATCGCAGCTAAGGAAGATGGCGGAAGAGCCGTACTGTAAATAAGAGGGCGCGCAAAATTGACGAGAAGTTGAATAAGGGCATCACTGGCAAGAACGACCGCGCCGTGCGCCCCCCATGCCTTGCCAAAGGTGATAACGCGCGCCAGAAAATGATTCTGCAAACCAGCACGAACGGCAAGACCCTCGCCGTAGACTCCGCCTGCATGGGCTTCGTCTAAAATGCAGTGCGCAGCGTAGTGGGCACAGAGCGCCGTCATGTCTCGCAGGGGAGCGGTGTCGCCATCCATGGAATAAATGGATTCAGCAAAGACAAAAATATTTGCCGGATTTTTTTCGCGGGCTAGCTTCAGGCGATTTTCCAGATGCTCCATGTCATTGTGGCGAAAGGACCAGCCGCGTGCGCGGGAGAGCGTGATCCCGTCGCGGATGGACGCATGGATGAGCTCGTCGTACAGAAGTATATCATCGCGCGAAGACAGCGCCTGGATTAGCCCGGCGTTGGCATCGTAACCAGAGTTGAACAGCAGGGCAGACTCCGATTGAAAAAATGCAGCGAGTTCTTTTTCGAGATTTTGTGCATACGCGTTGTTTCCCGAAAGCAGGCGTGAACCTGTTGATCCATGTGATAGAGAATTGTCAGAAATTTCTTTTGCAATGGCCTTTTGCAGCTCTGCGTTGCGGGCGAGGCCAAGATAATCGTTAGAGAAAAAATCTATGCCTTCGGAGGGAACAGGCAGGGAGCGCAGAGTTCCAGACTCTTCGCGAGCAATAAGTTTGTCTAAAAAAATCACATTACTCCCACCGTAACGAAACTCCGGAGAGCACCATGGGGCCGTTTAAGGTAAGCACCATGTCTTCGTCTATTCCCGGAGGAGCCTCGCCATCGCGATCCCATTCGGCAAAAAGACCCGTGTACCTGCCTTCTATGAGAATACCAAAATTATCCCCTATATAAAAGGTGTTTCCCAGGATAAGCGCGCCGCCCAGGGAGACCGCTGTTTCTCCAGCAGCGGCGTGTTTTGGAGTGACCGTATTATAGGGGTCATTAATAAAAATATGGGAAGAAGTGAGCGTGGCAATCCCTACGCCCATGGAGGCCCCGCCGTACAGTTCGTAAAAAGCCCAGCGCTTTGCACCCAATAGAGAAATATTGAATTCGTATAAATCAAACTGTATATAATTGTCGGGAAGATCTTCTGTTCCCGTTTTGGCCTTATTGATGTAGAGGTCCGCAGTTTGTGCCATTGTTGCGTGGCTGCGCGTCATAAATTCCATACCTAGACCAAGACCATTTGTGAAAGTGCGCCATCGAATGGCAACGGGTACAACCGGTTTGTGCTGCACATTGTCGAGCTCTACAGATTCAACAATGTCCGTCGAAGAAAGCCCCAGGTCTTCTAAAGGGACGGGCGGATAGGTCGTGTAAACATCGCCCGCCCGCAGGTTTATGTTGGTAAATGAATACCCACCCAGAATTTCTAAATTGGACGAATGATGAATAGAAGGTATTGTTGAAGACGTATTAGTTTGGCTTGGGGTAGAGGGTGCAATCTCCGTAGTGGCGACCGCGAGCACGGTGAAGGTTTGTGTTTCTACCAGACGCGCATTAATTTTATAGCCACCGGGAATCTGGGTTACTGTCCCCATGATGAGTCCCTGCGCACCAATACCGAGACCAATTTTCTGGCTCGTCTGCTGGTCCATGAGACCCGTTGAGGAAAGCTCCAGCTCCGCAATGGCTTTGTCTACCTGTGAACGCTCCAGTACTGTGAACGATGTATTGCGAACAAAAGCAAAAATGAGTTCATCCTGGACCTCTGCTCCTTTTGCGTAACTGCCAGATATAACCTCGAAGGGAAGAACGGCAATTTTCCGAATTTCAGGATTTTTGCTGGTCGATTCAATTTCTTTTGCGAGGCCGGCATAGTCGGCAAACAAAGACAGAGCTGGCAGCAGAAACAGGATGATTTTCTTCATGGACATATTTTCCTGTTTGGGATTATGCAGGGTCAAGAAATATTTGCGATGATATGGCACTCGGCCGTCGGCTAGGGCGGATGAAAGAAAAGTCGTAGGCAGCGATGAGACATAATGCGGAGATTGTGAGTAGGTACTAAACTTTGAGTATGTGACATAATGCGGAAAATGCAGGTGCGGAAAGAGCTTTACAAATGAAAATATTGTTGCATAATAAAATGGCGGGTGCCGGCTTTGCTGTGGATTTCCCTAAAAGGGATTTTCAAGGGCACCTCGACGCGCTTCGCTGCTCGGTGTAAACTTTAAGCCCTTGAACTCCCGGGAGGGAGTGGGTGCCGGCGCACTTTTCCCA
>DYKF01000048.1:0-10699 GCA_020722745.1 Caldithrix sp. | reverse complement strand
GAAGCGGATTCTTAAGGCCGCAGGCCTTAAGCCCCCCGGGAGGGAGTGGGTGCCGGCGCACTTTTCCCAGAAGCGGATTCTTAAGGCCGCAGGCCTTAAGCCCCCCGGGAGGGAGTGGGTGCCGATGCAGGGGCGTGCCAGCGATGAGACATAATGCGGAGATTGTGAGTAGGTACTAAACTTTGAGTATGTGACATAATGCGGAAAATGCAGGTGCATTTTGAAGGAGATCGGGAATACCAGGCATCCGAAGGGGTCCTTGTACTTCCCGTAGAAAAACTTCTGAAGCGACTGGTGTGAAGTAAAAAAAAGTGTTCGCAATCAAGGCAGGATGAAGAATGAACCATGGCAGCAAC
This sequence comes from Caldithrix sp., assembly GCA_020722745.1. GTDB lineage: Bacteria > Spirochaetota > Leptospiria > Turneriellales > Turneriellaceae > DYKF01. Next base: position 10,343 of record DYKF01000048.1, on the reverse strand, counting down.
AACAGAAAGTTTTGATGAACAGATAGACTCCCTTTTTTCCTTTTCAGACAATTCCATTGTGCTTGGGGGAGCCATGTACCAGGGCGAGGTTCGCACTGGCAAACTGGTTCGCGTTCCTCTCTCCATGCTTAGTCGACACGGGCTCATTAGCGGAGCCACGGGAACGGGAAAAACAATTACCATACAGAACATTGCCGGGCTGTTAAGCGATGCGGGCGTGTCCGTGTTGCTCATGGATCTCAAGGGCGATTTGTCCGGAATTGCTGCGCCCGGCAGCATGAATCCAAAAATAGAAGAACGGCATGGAAAAATTGGCATTGGCTATGAACCCTCCGCTCACCCGGTAGAATTTATGTCGCTTTCGGGGGAACGGGGATTCCAGATTAGAAACACAGTTACCGAGTTTGGCCCCGTGCTGCTCTCGCGGATTCTCGATTTAACCGATACACAGGAATCCGTCCTGTCTGTAATTTTTCAGTTTTGCGATAACGAAGGACTTCTTCTGTTGGATCTCGCCGATTTTAAGGCGGCCCTCACGTTTATTGAAGGAGACGGAAAAGAAGCATTCGAGAAAGAATACGGTGCCGTGTCGTCTGCTACCATTGGCGTCATCCGGCGCAAAATTGCAGCGCTTGAAAGCGAAGGCGCAGATAAATTTTTTGGAGAAGTCAGCTTTGACGTAGAAGATCTGGTTCATACAAATAAGGACGGAAAAGGACAAATTTCTATTGTGCGCCTGGATGATATGCAGAGCAAGCAGGCCCTGTTCAGCACGTTCATGCTTTCTCTGCTCGCAGAAGTGTACGAGAAATTTCCGGAAGAGGGCGATCTCGATAAACCAAAGCTCGCCATCTTTTTTGAAGAGGCCCATCTTCTTTTTAGTAATGCCAACAAAAGCCTGCTCAACCAGATTGTTTCTGTTACGCGACTGATTCGATCTAAGGGTGTTGGCCTGTATTTTATCACGCAGCGGCCCGATGACATTCCAGAAGATGTTTTGTCTCAGCTTGGACTTAAGGTGCAGCATGCTCTGCGGGCATTTACGGCAAAGGATCGCGAAGCTATTCGCAAAATGGCAGATAACTTTCCGCCTTCCGATTTTTACCAGATCGACGAACTTATCACGACGATGGGAGTTGGCGAGGCGCTCGTGAGCACCCTCAATCCTAAGGGCATCCCCACGCCGCCCGTGCACGTAATGCTTACCGCGCCATCGTCGCGCATTGGTGTTTTGGAGCCAGCCGAAGTAGAAGAGCACATGAAGCAGTCGCGCCTTGGCGACAAATACGCAAAAACCGTAGACAGGGAATCCGCCTACGAAATGCTTTCGGCAAAAGCAGAGAATGCGGCAGCATCGGAAGAAGAAGATGAAAAAGGGGAAGTGAAGGCTGGCAAATCTGCCAAACGGGAAGAGAAGAGTTTAGCCAGTAAAGTCTCGGAGAATAAGCTCGTGCGTGACATAGGCAGAACTGTAGTCCGCGAAGTTGCACGCGGCCTCTTAGGTAGTCTTGGCGTAAAATCTTCGCGTCCGTCTTCGCGCTCGCGCAGAAAAACGTCTCTGGTGGGTGGCATTCTCGATAGCCTGTTCTAACACGATTTTGCACAGAAATCCCATCCCTGTTACTCACGCGTGGGCGAGTGCAGATACTTGCCCGTACGCTTCCAGTTTCATCAATCCCCGGCAGGGGTAGGTGAGCGGCTTCCGCGATGGGGGTTAAATCAACTGCCCACCACGGGCTCGTAGCCGGGGAGTTATTTGTGGATGTGCAGAAACAAATTTGCGATCAAATAAGAGACAAAAGTTTACGTATATATATAAGACAATAGAACTGTAGCCACTTTGGCGGAAGAATACTTCTCCTCCGGCGGAAAAATCCCAGCGCGCAGCGCCCACTTTTTTCTTGCCCGCAAAAAAAGTTTGCCGCTCTAAAGCATTGGCTATTATTGCGGATGCGCAAAGTAATCCAACTGGCAGTGCACCTGCTCTTTGTATTTGTTCCAGTCTTTGCTACCGAATATACGGTGGAAACTATTCCAAACCCGCAGGTACTGTGGGGCAGCCAATACTGGGTTTCGGATCCAGATAACCTGATAGACGACTCGTGGGAGGCGCGCATTAACGGCCTGCTCACCGGCCTGGAGCAAAAATCGACAGCCGAAATTGCCGTCGTTGCGGTGAACTCGATTGGCTCCGAGGTTCCCAAAGATTTTGCTACCAATCTTTTTAACAAATGGGGAATTGGGAAAAAGGATAAAGATAACGGTCTACTGTTACTGCTTGTAATGGAAGCGCGTCGCTGGGAATTTGAAACAGGGTACGGCCTGGAAGGCGATCTGCCAGACGTATTCCTGAAGCGCGCTGGCGAGAATTTTCTGGTTCCTCGCCTTCGGGAGCAAAGGATCGGACAGGGGATTTACGAAGTCCTCGAAGAGGTCAGTAAAAAAATAGAGGGCGTGGATGTGAGTAGTTCGCCCGAATACCGCGTAGAAGTTTCTCAGAAGACGCCCGTAGAAAAAACGCCCTGGGGCTGGACTCTTGCGATACTGTTCGGCATAGCTGCGTATTTTTATGCGGTCGCTGTTTCGCCGGGTGCCAAAAAATTCATGGCCAAAAAACCGGGATTCCGGGATTCCTTTTGGTACTGGGGCAAAGCGTTTGTCATTCCTGTATTTTTCCTGATTTTTTTCGCTACGGGCAATTTAAAACTCACGCTCATTCTGGCATACGGGATCATCTCCTATCTCGCCATAGACTCCATTCTGGCGTCCTATAAAAAAGCCACTGGAGAAGATAAAACGTCGTACCAGAAATATCTGGGAGTGCGCAAGGAAATTGGCTGGGGTCTTTTAGGGCTGATCTGGCTGGTGCCGTTTATAGCCATTCCCTACTGGTTGCTGCTGCTTGGGCGTCTCAAAAAGCTGCGCAATGAACCGCGCGTTTGTCCTGCGTGTAATACCCTGATGGAAAAAAAGAACGAGACCGACGACGACGTGCTCCTGGACGATGGTCAAAAGGTAGAAGAGAAAATAGGATCCATTAATTACGATGTATGGATTTGTCCCACGTGCAAGCATGTAGAAGTGGAACCCTACGATGCCTGGTTTACCCAATACCAGAAATGCCCTTCGTGCAGCTATAAAACGTATTACCAGTCCGGAAACAGGACCATCACATCTGCTACATGTTCATCTTCGGGTGTGGGAGAGAGAACGTATGAATGCAAGCATTGCAACCACACTGAAAAAAAGCGCTATACGATTCCAGAGATAGATTGCTCTTCTTCGTCGTCTTCCTCTTCGGGTGGCAGTAGTGGATTTTCTGGTGGAGGTTCTTTTGGCGGTGGCCGTTCTGGCGGAGGCGGCGCTGGCGGAAGCTGGTAAAGCACCATTAAGCAAGTGCTAAAAGGTAACTTTTTAGGCTTGTCTTGTGGAGTATAAAAGAACAAGATTTTGAAATATATTAAAAATTTTGTAAAAATGGAGACCGCTTTTAGCGGTGGGCTTTTAGGTAAACTCCGCGTCTTGTTTTTTCTAAGGCTACCCGCTGTTGTCGGTGGGCTTTTAGGAGAACCCTGCGTCGTGTTTTTTGTAAGGCTACCCGCTGTTGTCGGTGGGCTTTTAGGAGAACCCTGCGTCGTGTTTTTTGTAAGGCTACCCGCTGTTGTCGGTGGGCTTTTGGGTGAACCCTGCCCCGGTGGGGCAGGGAAAGTGCCTGCAATTATTTTTCGCAGTAAACTTTTACAGTGCGGGGTGTGTACAGGGAATAAGTTATTCCAGTGAGTAACCCGTCGATAAAGCTCATTTGAGTCTCTATGGCTTGCACTTTGTCTGCACCACCACATACGGCAGCAGCGTCAATGACAGCCGGCTGGCCAGCTAGACCATAGATGAACAAGTGCTGTGTTTTAGAAACAGCTGGATTGCCTTTAGGTGCGCCTTTGATTTGCGCCTGTTGTGTCTGGCAGGCAGTCAGGAAAAGAGCGGCAGCCGCTACAAACGCTATAATCTTTGTGGTTTTCTTCATTGTGATCTCCATTATTGTATTTTTGTCTATTAAGACAAACCCTATATGTAAAACAAAAGAAAACTGTAAAGTTTTTTTGAAATTTTTCTAAAAAAAGAATCTTTTTGCAAAGGCGGCTACGGCTATTGATTGGGAAAAAAAAGGGGGCCAGATGGCCCCCTAAAATCAGGCTGCGAGTTCTTCCAACTCTTTGTCGTTGGCTTTGCCTGCCTGAGCGGCAAGCTTGCGGGCATCTTCCTTGTTGCGGGAAGCGAGGATGTGCGGAGGTACTTCTTTAATGTCCCAGATGAGGCCTGTAAAAGACAGCAGCTTTAACAGGTAATAGGTAATGTCAATCTCCCACCAAAAGAATCCTTGGCGAGTAGAGGCCTGGTAGTAGTGGTGGTTGTTGTGCCAGCCTTCGCCCAGTGTCAACAGAGCCAGCCACAGGCTGTTTTTGGAAGCATCGTTTGTCTCGTAACGCGGCTTGCCAAATTTGTGCATAATGGAATTGATGGTAAATGTACCGTGGTACAGCAGAACGGTGCTCAGGAAAAAGCCAATGAGCAGAGCTGACATTCCATCTTTAGAGAACATTCCGGGGATAATATCCCAGCCAGTGTGGCCGCCGTTTACTACGGAGCCAAGAAAGGCCACAAAGAATCCAAGAGTTACGGGCGGTACCAGGTAGTATTTATTGAGCCACGCAAGTTCCGGATATTTTTCTGGTTTCATTTCTGGAATTCTTTCCCAACGAGTTGCTTTATAGTCTGGCCCAATGATCCAGCCTACATGGGAGTACAGAAATCCATAGAGCTTCATGCTGTGGGGATCTTCTGGTTTATCTGAATATTTGTGGTGGATTCTATGGTTAGCAGCCCACCAGAGAGCTCCTTTCTGGGCAGACGTTTGCGCCAAAAACGCCATAATGAACTGAAAAATGCGGGAAGTCTTGAAAGACTTGTGCGAGAAGTAGCGGTGGTAGAAGCCTGTCACAAAGAACATTCTCAGAAAGTACAGGGAAGCCATCAGAATCCAGTCGAATGTTGTGGCTCCTGTGAAAATGGCAAGCAGCGGAAGCAAGTGTACAGTTACGAAACCAAGTTCCGAAGTGATTTTTATTTTTCCCCTTTCTTTTCCGGGGAGTGGTAATGCAGTGGTATTCTCCATAGTTTATATCCTCATTTGTTGAATTGCCCGTTAAGGCTTTAAGTAATCCCCGAAAAGTTCGCTTTTTAAGCGGCAAAATCGGCTACTCTTTGCCAGTTAGATGGTAGTTTTACATTTTTGTTGCAAAAAAAATTTACAGGGAAATGCTGTTCCAAGGTTGCTTCCACTGGCGCGCAATCACGGAAAGCATTTCGCCCATGGAGGCCATTTTGGACTGCTGGACGAGTAGCGCCTCCTGCCGGAGTGATTTTTCTATCCCTTCGCGCACTTTTTGTTCTCCGGGTTAATTCTACGGCAATATCGAGGGCACGGTCGCAAAGTTGTTTTTCAGAAAGTATGTGTACCTCCCTGTTAAGCACAAGTAGACTCTCCATTTTTTTCTGGATTCTTTTTTGATAGAGAAGATTCTTCTCCAGCTTTTCTTGCAGTGTCTGGATATCTTCGGTTGGTTCTTCGTCGGCCTTCGTGTTCATTTCCTGAATAAATCTTGTGTGCAATTAATGCCCTATGGCAAGCGAAAAAGTTCCAGAAATGGAACACCCACATTGGGGACATTTTCCTTCGCTTATTCTGTTCCTGCGAATGGAGTAGCCATCGCGTTCTATGAGCAGAGCTCCACAAGAGGGACAGTGCGTATTACTGCCGTTCGCACTGTGCCGGTTTCCAATATAGACATAACGCAATCCGACGGACCGGGCAATGTCGCGGGCCCGCAACAGGGTTTCTGTGGGCGTGGGCGGAGTATGCATAAGCTTATAGTGTGGCGTGAATCCGGAAAAGTGAAGCGGAGTGTCTCTGCCGGCGTTGTTGAAAACCCACTCGCTGAGGGCGCGGGTTTCTTCGGGGGAATCGTTTAATCCGGGAATCATGAGGTTGGTAATCTCAAGATGAGTATTGGGAAGATTCGCGATGTATTGAATTGTATCGAGAACAGGCTGAATTCTGCCCGATGTCATAGTTCGGTAAAAATTGTCGGTAAAAGCTTTCAAGTCAATATTGGCGGCGTCCATGGCAGAAAATAAAAGCTTTCGAGTTTTCTCTGTCGCATAGCCGGCAGAAACAGCCACAGAGGCAAGGCCTGCTTCCCGCGCGAGTTCTGCGATTTCCAGAACATATTCAAACCAGGTTACGGGATCGTTGTAAGTATAGGCAATGGAAGAGGCTCCCTGCTCTAAAGCCATGCGGACAATTTCTTCTGCAGAAGTATGCTGCATGCGGTCTTCTGGGTGAGATTCCTTTTTGGATATATTCCAGTTTTGACAAAAGCGGCATGCAAGGTTGCAGCCAATGGTTCCAAGCGACAAAACAGATGTCCCCGGTAAAAAATGATGCAGAGGCTTTTTTTCTATTGGGTCTAAGGCAATGCCGGAATTGTAGGCGTAGGGTTTCAAAACGACCTCAGAACCGTGACGAACGCGAACCAGGCAAAAGCCGCGCTCGCCGTCTTTAAGACGACAGGCGCGTGGACAAATGTCGCATCGAATGGTTGTGGTGTTCATAGTGCGAATTGCTTGACCGTCTGAGGCTTGTCAGCCATAAAACGCGCGTGCCGGGAATAAAAAAAGAAAATGTTGCAGGCAGGTTTTACCCGGCCAACGCAAAAGAGATCGAGAAGCTGTTTTTCGGCTACCAGGTATACTGGAAAAATAAAATTCCAGAGGCAGAATCCGTGGGGGCCATCGTGGCCCCCCACGCCGGCTATGAATATTCAGGCCGCGCCGCGTGGCTCGCGTGGAAAGTGCTGCAACAGGGAAACTTTAAAACCATTGCTGTTCTCGCGCCTTCTCATTACTACCCACTGCCAGGCTTTGCCGTTCCAGACTTTGAATATTTTGCGACGCCGTTGGGAAATGTCCCGGTTCATACAAAGGCCGTAAAAGAGCTGGCCAAATTGCCGGGAGCCGTACACCAGAACATTTTCTTTGAGCGCGAACATTCACTCGAAGTGCAGCTTCCGTTTTTAAAGAACATGTTTCCGGAGGCGAATCTGATTCCAGTCATAATGGGAAAATGCACACCAGAAGAGGCTGCGGCAGTCCTGGAAAATCTGCTGTCCAGAGAGAGTACGGGAATAGTCGTTAGCAGTGATCTGTCCCATTTTCACAAATACGAAAAGACAAAAAAAATAGACGCAGAAACAGCAGATTACATTGAGCACTATTCTTATGGCCAGATAACGGGAGACAGAGCGTGCGGTTATGTGCCACTGCGAGGATTGTTGAAATCGGCAGAAGCAAAGCAGATGCAGGCCGTTCGCCTCGCGCTTTACAACTCCGGGGACGAAACAGGAAACCGGGAAAGAGTGGTAGGGTATGGAGCCTGGGCATTTGCAGAGGGGAAAGAGCAGTGAACAGCTTTGAGCCATTCAAAGAAGAACTCCTGACGATTGCGCGCAAGGCAATAGATTTTGGCTTAAACGGAGATAAATATATTCCAGACCTAAGCAGTCTTCCGAAGCAACTTTCCGAAAAAAGAGCCACGTTTGTTACTCTGCGAGAGAGACACTCTCTGAGAGGATGTATAGGCTCGTTAGAACCATCGCAGGCAATTGCGCTCGACGTGGCCGAAAACGCAGTGCGGGCGGCATTCCACGATTCGCGGTTCCTGCCGCTTACAAAAGAGGAGTGGCCGCATACAAATCTCTCCATCTCCGTGCTCACGCCGCCTGTTCGTAGAATTGTCTCAAACAGGGAAGAAATTCTTAGTCTTTTAGAGAAGGAGCGCCCCGGACTTATCCTGAACAGCGGCCTGCGTCGGTCCACGTTTCTTCCTTCTGTATGGGAAAGCCTGACAGAGCCGGCGAGCTTTTTAGACGCCTTGCTCCGAAAAGGCGGATTTGCAGCAGAGACAAATATTTCAGAATTGAATATCTATACCTATGCGGCAAAAGAGTTGAAGTGAAGAGTGGGGCAGGGCAAAGGAGCCCTACCCGGGCAGGGATGGATAGCATTATAGTTTTGTCGCCAGAGGGGCTACCGCTCTAATGCACTTTTTTGCAGAGAATAAATATTTTCCAGAAATTTATATCGCAAGTGCGTCCCCTCCCGTGGGGTTCAAGGGCTGATAGTTTACACCGAGCAGCCCACGCAGTGGGCGTATCGAGATGCCCTTAAAATCCTTTGTAGGGAAATCCACAGCAAAGCCGGCACTCGCCGTTTTATAGACAATAAACTAATTCCTGGAGAAGTCGAAGTACTTCGCCCCAAACAGGTTAATCGAGCTCCAGCCACTTTCTTACAGTAAGGTGGAGTCTGTCACTGTCTTCCCTGGTGAGTTTGCCTGTTCTTTGCACAATTAACGATCTATCAATCAGGAAAATTCCTCTCTTGATCCCACTGGGCACATTGAGCCCAGCATCTTTCCACTCAAGCAGGGGAAACTCATTGTCAGAAAGTTTATCTATTCTACTCGTTAGCGGAGCAATAAAGAGATCGTCGTATTTATCCCCAACATTGCTAAGGCAAACCGCAGGGCGCACCTTTCCCCGAGAAAAATCACTGAAGGGATAGCGAACGAGTACAACATCATTTTTTGAGTAACTCAGCATAGATATCGTCGTCATCATTCGCCCAAATTTTTTCCAGGCTTTGCTCCGAAATTTCGCTCCAGCCTTTTTTTTCTGAATGGCTGTATTTTATTTCCAGAAAATCAATGAAATCTTCTACTTCCCGCGCAAGATTTTCGGGTAGCTGTTCTACTCTGGCAGATAACGCGTTCATTATTTTCTGTGCAGCATTTGTGATTGCTTGTCAAGCCCTTCTATTCGCGCAGGATTGCAGGGCCGTGTCCGCCAGACAAAACCCTGCAGCTAAACATCCGCTCTCCTGCAAAGGGGCCCCCATGTAAAACCAAAAATTAAAGCCCACAAGTTAGCTTTAGCTTACTATTTATCTGCACTAACAGATTATCACCGCAATAACCAATTTCCCCAACGATCAATGCTTTTTCCAGAGTAGCGAGTTTAGATAGCCGAATCAGGGATGGGACCTTCAATCCAGTTTTCGCAAAATCTGGATGTTCATTGTTAATCAAAAGGTCCGTTTCCGATTCTTTATACAGCCTCGATGTGATAAATGCGACAATTACATCTTCGCGGGAATTTTCTTTGCTGACGATAAGTGCTGGTCGCCTTTTACTCCCGCTTAAATCTGTGAACGGAAATGAAGTTAGAACTATTTTCCCCTTGGTCATCTATATACTTCTATTAAATCAGCATCGGAATAAAGATCCGGCTCGGACTTCAAGAAATCGAAACTATGTCCGTGTTCAAGCGCCGTATAAATATTCTCCTGGATTCCCGCCGCGTCACTGTCAGGAAACACGACGATAACCTCTTGCGGTTCCATTGGAATAGAACCTCTGGTTAATTCAATTTTTTTCCCATCAAATACACCCTTTACTGCCAGCATAAACGCTGATAGTGCGTGTTCAATGCTTGCCGTCAACCAGAAAAGAGCAGTGGCGGAGTAGATGAAGCGTACTGAACATTATGTCACATCGCTGGCGCAGCGACAGGCATCTAAACATCCGCTTTCCTTTTTCCGACCATTTGACCATGGTTTTTGTCTATATTATAGAATGTGCAGATAATACATTTTACACAGGCATAGCTGCCGATCTTCCGAGGAGAATCCGCTCTCATGAACGCGGGCTCTCTGTTTATACAAAATCCCGGCTTCCTGTTAAGCTTGTCTATAAAGAGAGGCTTGCTTCCAGAAGCCTTGCCCGCGAGAGGGAGCTGCAGATTAAGAAATGGAGCAAAAAGAAAAAGTTAGCTCTTATTGAGAGCAGGAAAGAAGATTTGCCTGTTTTGAGTAAGAAGGAGTTTTAGTGTTTGGCTCTACTGCAAGCATTTAGTTCTCGATACATTTTGCCCTTGCGGGCAAAACACTCGAACTAAACTTTTAATTAGATCATCTAACTAAGTTTAGTTCTCGATACACCTGCTTCGCAGGCACTCGAGATAAACTTTTTATTAGATCATCTAACTAAGTTTAGTTCTCGATACACCTGCTTCGCAGGCACTCGAGATAAACTTTTTATTAGATCATCTAACTAAGTTTAGTTCTCGATACATTTTGCCCTTGCGGGCAAAACACTCGAACTAAACTTTTAATTAGATCATCTAACTAAGTTTAGTTCTCGATACACCTGCTTCGCAGGCACTCGA
>DYKF01000289.1 GCA_020722745.1 Caldithrix sp. | reverse complement strand
CAACTTGCCATCAATTCTTGATCATGAAAAAACGAGAATTTTTCTTACGTTTTTGAAGTTAAAAGCGTATCATGATCTACTTATGACACATTTTCATCGTTTGAGGGTGCGGCCCCGGCATGAAAATTGAAATAAAATCAGACTATTCGGCTAAGAGCTACAAATGCATTGGGATTATCGAAATCTTTAACGGTAAATAAAGTACTTGTATCGACAACAATTTGACCATCATCACCAAGGGATATCTTAAATCGATCCATGGGGCGAGGAGCGGGCCCGGAGAAATTAAACCCGTTACTGTAAAACTCGCTGCCATGACAGGGGCATTTATAGGTCCTGTCGTTTTCGTACCAACTGGGCGTACACCCAAGATGTGTACATTTTGCAAAAATTGCGTACATTTTATCCGGCTCAAGAACAATCCAGGTTCGATTGGACTTCTTCCACTGCAACAAAACCATGGATACACCATGAGAATCAGCCTGCTCAGTCGGTACAAACTGACCAGCCGGCCCGATCTTAAAATATGCGGGAGGCTCAAACAAAACCCTCGGAAACATAAATTTCAGGGTTGAAACCGCTCCTGTCACGCCCACAATAGCCAGAGAACCCCATCCCATGGCGGTAAGCAGTTTACGCCTGGCAGAGTCCGGTTCCGAAAATTCATCTCTGACTATTGGAAAAATAATTTTGTCCATTTTGACACCTGTATAAATTCATCAGATACTAAGCAATGCATTAATATCTACCAGCCCGGATCCCTTCGCATGACAAACGATACAACTTTTAATTTCGCGGGAGTGAAGCGGCGAAACGAGCACAAAGTTATTGCCAGCGTCGTTCCATGCGATGGCATTCAATCCGTTCATACGAGAAAAATTAAATCTTCTGCCGTGCAAAAAAGTGTGCTCATCGCTCTCGACAAAAGCCTCTGGAGATTCGGGAATAATCAGCATGGTCACAGGCTTATTTTCCACCTGATAGCTGACCAGGGCCATGGGATCTTTTCCAAATCTTAAAATTCGCCCTCCCACAAGAACGATCCTGTCATCTTTCAGAACCGGCAGTATCGGCATGGAACTCATCCTCTGTTTAAGCCAGCCGGATACGGCTTTAGGATCATTGCTGGTTATTTCGAGGGGCAGATCTCCTTGTATATATTTTATATGGCTTGCTACAGAATGTTTAACAAATGGGGGAACCGTCCCTTGCTCGTTCCAAAACCACAAGCCGATCAATAAAAACAGCACAGCGGCAGCGAAGGCCATTCTAAGAGGATAATTGGTAAAAATATGAAAGAAAGGTCGCTGCTTTTTCTCCAGCATTCTTTCAATCTTTATCTTCAACGATTCCGGACCCGCTTCCCGGAGAGATCCGTTTTCAATAAGAGAGAGAAAGCGCCTTTCTTCATCAAGAAGGTTACTACACTCCTGACAATCCAGAATATGCTGTTCAAATTTCAGGTTCAGTATGGGGTCCAGCTCACCATCCAAATATGGATAAAGGAGTTTTTTAATATCAGCACAATCTTTCACCTGAAAATGTACCTCCAACTTGTTGTATTCATTGTTTCCCGTAAAAAACTTTTAATGGTTCACAGGTGGCCGGAGAGATTGTAAAAAATTCACCTGTGTGCTCGTTGCAACATTGCTTTGTTCTTAAAAAATTGAACACCGGCTTCCAATACGGACCCGTTAAGTACTCTCAGTATCTCCACCCTTCTTATCAAATCGGGGGCTATCAAAGGTAAGATAATCATTCCTGCCGTCAAGTCTATAGGCACTCAAGCCATTTTCCGGCTCCTTTGTGACTGAGGGTTTCATCACTTTAACTCCAATATTTTTATATGAAAATAGAAAATTAGCACACGTTATCAATATGTTACGATGTATTCATTTGTGTTCTACCAGTAAATCGTTTCAGGTATCTTATTAACATTAAGCCGCTCTTTCACTGTTTGCTGTGCCCACCTGTGTATGGTGGTTATGTGTAAATAAAAACGCCTGCTACGTGATATATTAGCGACATTCACTTTCAATAATCAGCTTGAATACGGATTTTTATATTCGTGGTCGCCACGGGGGCGCCGACAATTTGTTGTGCAAAAGCTGATCGGTCATGTTTATAACGCGCTCAAAGGCTTCAGTTCGTAATCGACCTCCCTCATGAATGTCTTGTTTGTAATTCTGTCATTTAACTGTCTGGGCAACAAGATCATATCCCAAAGCAAGCGCCTGTTTGCGAAGCTGCACGACCCTTTGTGATTTGTTTTTGCTCTTCAGGTACTCTTCGCCCAAATCACGAAACTCGACGCCATCCTTGATGACGTGATAAATCCCCAGAAGGATGCGATGAGCGATCGCCATGATAGCCTTCTTGGCGCCTCGACGAGCCTTGAGGCGGTAATACTTCT
>DYKF01000288.1 GCA_020722745.1 Caldithrix sp. | reverse complement strand
ACAAGGGAAGGAGGCAGTCATGGCAATCATTGATGACAGTTTCCCGCAGCGTAGCCCGGAATGGTTTGCGGCCCGGCTTGGGAATATCGGGGCAAGTTCGGTCTCTAAGATTATCACCAATTCTGGTGAAATCTCTAGACAACGGACAGATTATCTCTACCAGATGGCCGGCGAACTCCTAACCGGCCATTCTGAGGAGATTCCTCCGACTCAAGCCATGTTGAATGGCATTGAGAGGGAGGATGCGGCACGGTCGTTGTTCGAGATGATCTATGGGGTCGAAGTGCGGACAGTCGGGATTGTCTATCGAGACGAAACCAAATTGTATCATGCTTCGCCCGACGGTCTTGTGGGGGAGAATGCCGTTCTAGAAATCAAGAGTCCCACCTTGAAAACGCACGTAAAATATCTTGTGGACGGGACGCTTCCGGCAGAGTATTTTCCCCAGTGCCAGATGGAGCTGTATGTCTGCGAGCGGAAACTGTGTTATTTCATGTCATACTATCCTTCCCTCCCGCCATTGATACTAGAAGTCCAGCGAGACGAAGTGTTCATAAAAAAGCTAGCGAAGGCCCTGGATGACTTCGCCGCAGACCTGAAGCTGTTGGTGGAGAAGTTGGAGAGTCTAAAATGAATCAAATCTTTGAGGGCAAAGTTCAAAAAGGCAAGCTGATCTTACAGGATCCGAATCGTTTTCGCCTGCTCCTGGCAAAAAACGAGGGCAAAGAGGTCGAATTGGTGCTACGCAAAAAGAAGCGACATCGAACGCTAAATCAGAACGCCTGGTATTGGGGAGTCATTGTGCGGATGCTTAGCGAGCACCTGGGATACACGGCGGACGAATGCCACTTCGCGCTTCGCCAAAAGTTTGCTCGAATCCCGGAGCGGGATCGTGATGGCCTCATGGTGGCAGAGAGCACAGCAGCTATGGATACAAAAAGATTTTCGCAGTATTGCGATGAGATTGTGCGCTGGAGCGCAGAGTATTTGCATCTGTACATCCCATCGCCTAACGAAATTGAGGGAGGTGAATTTTTTAATGAAAGTCCCACTGAAACTCTACGGTGAAAACGATAAAGAAGTGTTTGTCTGGTTGAGCTCCCCGGCCCGCCAGAATCATTTGCTCCAGGCAAGTTGGCTTGCCCGAAAATGGTGGAAAATGAAAAAGAGGGCGGTTTCAAAATTTTTGAGAGGACAATAATTGCAAATTCCTCTTGACATTTGCAACCACAGGTGATAACTTATTGTTAGAGGTTAGGATCTATGCTGGGAACTCACCTTAAAATTAGAGCGCAACACGGTATGGGAGAAATCCCATTGGCAAACCAGCATTTGCCTAACCTCGCCGTGGTGCGCTCTTTTCTATTTTGGCTACCTTTCAGATGAATGATCAGAACGGTTATATAAAGCTGTGGAGGAAATCCCTGGAAAAGGGTTGGCTTGCTAACCATGAATTGTGGGTATTCTGGACGTGGTGTCTCTTGCGAGCAGCGCATCAGGAACGCGATGTCATCATTGGCAACCAAACCGTCCACTTAAAACCAGGCGAATTTGTCTTTGGTCTGGCTTCCGCCTCACAACAGTTAAATCTATCCATTCAACAGATTCGCACAATTCTAAAATTTTTGAAAAGAGAGGAAAATCTAACAATCAAATCAACAAACAAATTTTCGGTGATTTCTATTGTAAATTGGGAGATTTATCAGGCAGACAATGGCACTACTAACAAGCAAACTAACAAACGACTAACAAGCAAGCAACAAGCAACTAACAACAAACAAGAATGTAAAGAATGTAAGAATGAAAAGAATAAAATAAATAAGGCAGATTTTGTCCTACCTGAAACCATCAAACCGGAAGTCTGGGAGGCATTCCTAGAGATGCGAAAAGCGATCAAGAAGCCAGCAACCCTCTATGCTCAAAAATCCATCATTAAGAAACTGGCAAACATGGAGGGCGATCCAAACCGCATTCTCGAGCAGAGCATAGAAAATTCATGGCAGGGAGTGTTTCCACTAAAAACTAACTCTATCCCTCAAGGAGGAAGATATGAACGAAAGCCCTATGACACCTATCAGCGAGACCCCGGTTATGCGGCAATACAGCGCGCCTTCGCCGAGGCCGACGCAATCACCGCAGAATATGAGCGTCGGAAAGCTCTTAAGGCAGCCGCCGGTAATCAATCCGCAGGAGATGCCCAACGAGATAATGAGACGGATATTCAATCATGACGAACAGGATGGTATGGTCAAATATTTACTATCATACCAGCAGATGGGAGACAACAGGAGCTGGGACACGTATCGGTCAAAAATTCCCACCGATTTGCTGAAAAAATGGAGGGAGGTACTCATTGAGTGCCGCCGCAATGGATTTATTGCCCCGTATGCTGTCGGAGAGGAAATCAGATGGCACCAGGT
>DYKF01000287.1 GCA_020722745.1 Caldithrix sp. | reverse complement strand
GGTAGAGGACCGCAACGATAAAACTTAATTCATTAATTGTGTTTACTCTGCTTTCAGTTTCGTCGTAAAATTACAGAAGCACATGAGGCGAGAAAAATGATTATTGGCGTATTGAATCAGAAAGGTGGTGTTGGTAAGACAACGTTATCTGTGAATATTGCAGCCTTTCTTGCACAAGAAGGCTCACGAGTTTTACTGATTGATGCGGATCCACAAGGAAGCTGCTTGGATTGGGCAGCTACACGCAAAGATGAACCACTCTTTTCAGTCGTGGGATTGCCTCGTGCATCTATCCACAAGGAGCTTGGGCAGATTGGCGCGGGTTATGACCACATTATTATTGACGGTCCGCCCAGAGTTACAGACTTAGCCCGTAGCGCGATCATGGCTAGTGACTTAGTTCTGATTCCAGTACAACCTTCACCGTATGATATTTGGGCGGCTGACGAAGTTGTACAGCTCATACAAGAGGCTATCGTATATAAAAGCGACATGAAATGTGCATTTGTTGTTAATCGTAAAATCGCAAATACAGCGATAGGCCGTGATGTGCGTGAGGCCTTAGCAGCTTTTCCAGTGCCAATCTTGGAAGCGACCGTGACACAACGTGTTATCTACGCAGAAGCCGCTGCCCTAGGGAAAGCTGTTTTTGAGATTGATGCTGCAGGACCTGCAGCATCAGAAGTTTCTGCATTGGTAGCCGAGTTGATGGAGTTTACAAAATGAGCGCGAAGAAAATTCAAATAGGGTCAAGACCAACTGGCAAAGTTGCCGTTGATGAGTGGGTTAAAAATAGGGAATCTGCACTTACCGGAAAAGAAACCACAAAACGGCTGACAATTGATGTACCAGAAAGCTTGCACAGAAATATAAAGATGCAATGTGCAGCACGTGGAACCAAAATCGCTGATGAGGTGCGCGAGATTCTTTTACAGAAATATGGAAATGTGTAAATACGATTAAACGATTTTACATCTAAACAGAAATCATCTGATCTGGGAGCTCGACATGAGCGGAGAAAAACCATCCGGTCCAGTGCAAATTGGAATGACGCTCGGTGATTACCTAGTGGAGAGGTTGAAGGCAGCCCAAGCCTCACAGGAGCAAGGAGGAGAAGAAAAACAATCCAAAAAAAGTCGGCGCCCGTTCGACCGGGATCATAATGAAGCATCACAAGTTGTAAAATCTGTTGGATCATCAATTAGAAAACCGCCTAAGGGTGATAATCAAACCGATTTTTTCATCCCAGCCCTCTACGATGTGGGCACTCGTGATAGCCGCTCAATCATGGATGTGGCAGTGTTTCGTTTGTCTAAGCGAGACCGAAGAGCTGGTGAAGTGATACGCTACGAGCTTACGGACGGATACGTAGAAGTATCCTCTGGGTCAGCTGGTATGGCTAGTATTTGGGACTACGACCTTGTATTGATGGCAATTTCTCACCTCACAGAGTCTATGAATCGGTTCCGAGAGGGGAAGGGAGACAAACCTGGCCGCGTATTCCGTCCACACGTTGCGGATGTCCTCAAATTTTGTCGTCGAGCTGATGGTGGCAAGCAGAAAGATGATCTCGTAGAAACTTGCATTCGATTAAATACCACGCACGTTGCCATGCAGCGAACGAGAAAAGCGAAAAACGGTCGCGTAGTAACCATATCTGAAGGCGAAGCCTTGATTAGCCGCTACAAGGTCGTCAAAAGCGAAACGGGAAGGCCAGAGTACATTGAGATTGAGTTGGCTGATTGGATGTATCGCGAAATCGCCGAAGGCAAGAATCCGGATGTGTTAACAGTCCATCCCGACTATTTTTTGATCGATCCTGGTATTGGTCGTTTTCTCTATCGATTAGCGCGGCGAGCAGCGGGCAAAACTGAAGCAAAATGGTCATTCAAGGTTCTTTATGACCGCAGTGGTAGCGCGGGAACATTCAAAGAATTCTGTCGAATTCTGAGACGCATAATTGAAGCCAATGATCTACCTGAATATACCCTTCAGGAGGAAGAAGGACAGTCCGGACCGCTGATGCTTATGAAACACCGAGAAGCAGACACCTAAAACTTGGTGTGTAAAGTACGGAAAAACAGCCCTATGTAAAACCCCTCTTGGAACCGTTGAGACAAAAAACATCCCTTTCTGTGGATAACCCGTACTTTACACACCGTATCCCGTACATTGCACACCTGATTACGTACTTTACACACCGTATCCCGTACATTGCACACCAGCAGAAAACTTAGTCTATTGATCTAAAAAGATTTTTATTTATTTTTGCCACCTAAATCTTTATTAAAACTAATAAAAACTAAATAAAACCCACAAAACTGTGGATAACTCTTAGATTTCAAATGACTCCACCAACGAGTCACTAGGAACTTTACTAGAGATACCACGAACCATCTGTTTTCGGCCTGGTCAAGCAATTCT
>DYKF01000286.1:254-2426 GCA_020722745.1 Caldithrix sp. | reverse complement strand
TACTTTTCAAGCAAAATCCCCTAAAAATCTGTCAGATATCTTCTGGGTTGCATATGTTCTCAACAATAAATCATTGACAGTCTATATAAATGAATTTCTATATAGACTGTATTCTATAAGGAAGTTTACAATTGCAAAATAAGAAAAAGCTTGATATTGAAATTCTTGGGTTTGGTTGCCGTAGCTGCAAGGCACTATATGAACTTACACAAGAGACAGTTCACTCTATGGGGCTTGCAGAAATGGCAACGGTCAGAAAAGTGGAAAATATGGAACGAATGATGGAACTAAACATTATGGCCAGTCCAGGATTTGCTGTCAATAATCGATTGATTTCTGCAGAAAAAGTCTACAAGAGAAAAGAACTCGAAACACTTCTGCTCAAAGAGATATCCGATTGATGGATTTCCTTTCTGCTAATTCCCAGGACAAGGGCAGAAACAGATCAATGCGCATCCCCTACCCTGAACTGCGCAACACTTGCAAAAGTTCATGACCAAATTCCTCCACCTTGCCTCGGCCTATTCCGTACACCTGCTCCAGCTCAGAAAGGGTAGAAGGATTTTTTTTCACGAGATCAAGAAGCGTCTTGTTAGAGAAAACCATGAAAGCCGGTATGTCGTTTTCGCTGGCGTAATCCTTCCGCCAGCCCTCCAGAGCCAGCTTGCCAATTTCCTCGCGGGGGGATAAAGGGCCCAGGTCGACAGACTTTTTCTTTTTCGCGAAAATCTGAGTAGAGCGAAACCGCTGTATTCTGCGGGGGGAAGTCGGATCGCAAATATCGCAGTGGCCGCAACGGCTGATGCGCTGCGAATCGCGAAAGTACGTGAGAATTCCTGAATGCCGACACTCGCCACCTTCCACAAACTCAATGAGCGTATCGAGAGCATGCCATCGCCTGGAAAGGACTTCTGCAGGCGCGTCGGATTCTCGCAAGAAATACGACTGAAGTCCTTTATCTTTTTTGGTGTAAAGAACAAGGCAGGTAGAATTTTTGCTGTCCCGCCCTGCTCGCCCCATTTCCTGGTAGAGAGATTCAATGTTGGCCGGAATCTGAAAATGAATGACAAGGCGAACATCGGGATGATCTACGCCCATCCCAAAAGCATTTGTCGCAGTAAGAATACGCAGTCGCCCTTCATCGTAATCCCGTTGAACCTTTTCGCGCTCTGCCGAAGAGAGGCCGGCGTGGTAATACCCAACACCGTCATAAATTTTTCCAAGCTCTTCATGGAGCATCTCCACCTGCTTTCGAGTTCCGCAGTAGATAAGAATACGCCCCTGTTGTACCTGATTCAATGCCGAAAGTAAAATCTCTATTTTTTCCTCTTCCGACTCGAGGATTTCCACCTGGTAGTATAAATTGGGACGATAAAACCCGTAAATATGGCGATGAGGTTTTTTCATGCCGAGCTGTTTAGATATATCGAGAAGGACCTCTGGTGTGGCGGTTGCCGTAAGCGCGAGCACGGGAACCTTTGGCAAAAGCGCACGCAGGTCAGAAATTCTATGATAGTCGGGACGAAAATCGTGCCCCCACTGAGACACGCAGTGCGCTTCGTCAACAGCCAGCAGGGAAATTTTTTGTCTTACAACCCACTCCGCAAAACCTTCCTTCTGCACGCGCTCTGGCGACAGGAAAAGGATGTAATGAGAGCTCGCTTTCATTTCTCGAAATACAATTCGTTTTTGATCATCCATCATTCCGGAGTGAATGCAACCGGCGGCAATCCCTGCCTTTTGGAGGGAGCTCACCTGATCCTGCATGAGCGCAATGAGCGGAGAGATGACGATGACAATTCCTTCGAGAACCACCGAGGGAAGCTGGTAGGTGAGCGACTTTCCACCTCCGGTCGGCATTACCGCAAGGGTGTCTGCTCCCGAAAGCACCGACTCAATAATTTCTCTTTGCCCGCGACGGAACGCATCCATCGCGAATCGTTCTTTGAGAATGCCGTCAATATCAAAATGATGAGAGGGGAAGGTCACATGGGAGCTCGCTATTTCCGAAACGCGCCGGCAAGCGATTTGGAGGGGTTCGCGGTTCCGTTTACACTATGCTCGGAAAAAGGTTGCCTTCCCCTCCTCTCGATACGCTTCGCTACTCGAGGTAAACTCTCTCGATACGCTTCGCTACTCGAGGTAAACTCTCTCGATACGCTTCGCTACTCG
>DYKF01000286.1:0-154 GCA_020722745.1 Caldithrix sp. | reverse complement strand
AGGTAAACTCTCTCGATACTTCGTTCTGCACCTCGACAAGCTCGGTGTAAACTAAGCAGCTGAGTAAAAATCCTGTTCACTGCGTGAGTGATGCGGCAGCAGAAAACGAACCAGGGATGCGGGATTTTGAACATAAATCCCGCTCAAAGATTTT
>DYKF01000285.1 GCA_020722745.1 Caldithrix sp. | reverse complement strand
GGATGATCTGCGCGGCCAGCAGCCGCCGTTTGCATCTTGGCGTGAGGGTTATGGATGTGTTTCTGCGCTCGGATTGTCGAATGAATTGCATATTATTATAATGTGATTCCCTGAGCGATTTTTTCGCTATTCTGCAAATTTTTTTGCGAAATTGCAAAAAAAGTGAATTTTTTTTTTAACGGCTCAAAACAGTGAAATGTGCCGCAGGCAAAGTTGAGACTACTATGCGGGCTGAGCTTTCGGAAACTCCGGTAGAGTAGCCGATGCGAGAGGGCTGGCATAATGGATGCCGCGAGGTTTTGGAAACTCAAGTAGAGTAGCCGATACGAAGTAGCCGACAAAATGAATGCCGCGAATTTTGGAAATTCCGGTAGAGTAGCCGATACGAAGTGGCCGACAAAGTTGATGCCGGTTCGCGGGCTGAGCTTTCGGAAACGCAAGATGAGCAATCGTTGCAAGAGGGCAGTAAAATGGACGTAGCGAGTTTTGGGAAAGCCAAGGCACGCGGCCTGTGCGATGAGGCCGACATAATGGACGCCGCGAGCTTTTGGAAACTCAAGGCACGCGGCCTGTGCGATGAGGCCGACAAAATGAATGCCGCGAATTTTGGGAAGCCAATGCGAGCCGCCGATACAAGTGGCCCGGCAAAATGGACGTAGCGAGTTTTGGGAAAGCCAAGGCACGCAGCCTGTGCGATGAGGCCGGCAAAATGAATGCCGCGAATTTTGGAAACTCCGGTGAGCAGCCGGCAGAATTGACGCGGCATAGCAAGTTACGATATACTAAATCAGGATTGCCCACAAGAAGTAGCCTCAGCGCATTGAGAATTTTGCCGCCAATATTTTTAATCCGTTAAGCTAAATAAGCAGTGTTTTGCTAAGTTGGTGTTTTATCGGTTAAGTTAAATACGTAGCAAGGTGCAGGCAAAAAATCCACGGAGAGATTTTTGGGGGCTTGCTTATAGAACATAATAAAAGGTAAAATTAATCTAATTATTATTTTGCGCTAAAAACGCAAAAAATTAAACTATTAAATTGCCTATTTCTGAAATTTCCCCTCTCATTGTTGCTGCAATTTACAGGTAAGGGACAAAGAGCGATAGAACGACAGACCCTTGTAACGACACGCGACCCGCAGGGTCTGCAAGCAAAATCTGCACGAAGTGCACCCCCCCCCGTGTAGGCAGGATTGCCTGCCCGCATCGAAAATTTATTGCGTTCTGTACGCGAAGTATCCTCTGAAAAGCTTCCTCTCGCTTGTCAGCTATGTCTCTGGGTTTTACAAATTTACGCAAGCGCTCTTTTTACGGCAGCGATAATTTTTTCTACCGAAGGCAATGCGGCATCTTCCAGAGGAAACGCATAGGGCATGGGCACGTCTTCACCGGACACTATCTCTACCGGCGCATCGAGAGAGTCAAAGGCTTCGCGCGATATGAGGGCTGCAATATGATCCCCAAACGAAGCAACCGGCCAGGATTCCTGTACAATCACCGCCCTTTTTGTTTTGCGAACAGAAGAAAGAATTGTCTCTGTGTCGAGCGGCCTGAGCGTGCGGGGATCGACGAGCTCCACGGAAATTCCCTCTGCTTCCAGTTTTTCGATAGCCTGCACGGCCGTAAAATGCATGATACCCCATGTGATAATGGAAACATCGGTTCCCTGTTTTTTAACCTCTGCCTTGCCAATTGGGATAAGGTATTCTCCTTCTGGAACCTCGCCCGTGTAATTGTAGGCTTTTTCGGCCTCCATGAAAATTACGACATCGTCATCGCGAATGGCACTTTTGAGCAGTCCTTTGTAATCGTGCGGCGTTGACGGAACGATGACCTTAAGGCCCGGAACATACGCAAAATAGTTTTCAAAAATCTGCGAATGCTGTGCCCCCAGAGAACCGCCTGCCCCCTGTGGTCCACGAAACACCATGGGCAGCGTGAACTGTCCTCCCGACATATAGCGCATTTTAGCGGCATTGTTGATAATTTGATCAATAGCCACAAGGGAAAAATTCCAGGTCATAAATTCTACGATGGGGCGCAGACCCGTGAGCGCAGCGCCAATGCCAACGCCTGCGAATCCCTCTTCTGCAATGGGTGTATCGATAACTCGATTATCGCCGTATTTAGCAAGCAGACCTTGGGTTACTTTGTAAGCACCGTTGTAATGGCCTACTTCTTCTCCCATGATGAAAACATTTTTGTCGCGAGCCATTTCTTCGTCGATGGCCTGGTTGAGTGCTTCGCGGATGGTTATGACCGGCATGTGCTTTTTTGCAAACTCCGTTCAGGGGTACAAGTATTTTAAGAAATGCGAAACCAATTTTCCGCCGGAATTTCTATATGCAAAAATCAAAAATTCGTCATAGGGAACCTATATCCATTATTAAGTAACCTCTGAAAAAGTCCCTCCGTGGACTTTTTGCCTGCGGCTTGCTACG
>DYKF01000047.1:14992-16460 GCA_020722745.1 Caldithrix sp. | reverse complement strand
CATTGATGGACAAGGCGATGAAGGTGCCCCAGCCTTCGGTAAAAGCGAAATTGGTGTTCAAGATGTCGTCGAATCCATGCGACCCGCCGGTGTTCGACGGCCAATCACCGCCGTAGGCGTTATGCATGGTGGCATGGCCGTATTCATGCAGGACGATGTCTCTGGCAACCTCGTCCCCGTCTTCGATGTCGATTTCCTCCCAAAAGGTGCTGTACTGGCTGGCGCCCTCCGGAAAGCACAGATCGACAAAGCCGGGATCCTGACCCCCGGTAGCTGTCAGAAAATTCCAACCCTGATTCAGATCCTGAAAAAGAATGGCGGCTTCCTGATAGTCTACCAGCCAAAAGCTGCCGAAATCAACGACCGTCCCGTCGCTCAGATTATCGCGGGTACCGGCGACCCAGTCATAGGTCCAATCCGGCCAGTATGAGCAGTCCTGCACTCTAAAGCGCGAATTGGTAGCCCTGATGCGAACATAAATGTCTCGCCCGTCCTGGAACCAACCATCGTCGTTGTTGACGACGGCGCTAAAGTCACCATTCCAATCGGTGATGGTGGAGGTGATTTGCTCATCCGGCCCAAAATCGTCGTCGCGAATATCGATGGTGGCGTTGACAAAGGGCTGGAGATTGCCGTTACGATCACGGAACAATACCCGGCCCGTCACGGTGATCGGGTCAAGGTCGCGCATCACCTTGTCGCTGTTGTCGATGACGATTCCTTTTTCCCACGGCTCTATCCCCGGCGCAGGAGATACCAGCGCCTGCGGTTTTCGTACCTCAATGCGAATCGGCCCTTCCACCTGTTCGAGTCGACCGGCCAAATAGGTGTCTAAAGTCACGCCGCTATTCGGATCTTTTCTCAACTGCTCGTTCAGCTTTTTGATGACCCCTTCCCGCTTTTCCCGGCGCAGTTCTTCGCCGGTCAGCAGGCGCGCGGGATTTTTGCCATCGACCACCAAGTATCGGCGCTCGTTGGTCCCGGCAGTCACGTACCCTTCGGCCTGCGCCTTAATGGCAAAATTGAGCACGTGCTCCCCTTCCTTCTCCGTCATCAGCCGGATTTTTGTTTGAAAAGGCCTTTTGGGTTCTAATTGGAGAGGGAGCCGCATGGTGTCGGATTTAACCGGCGCCTGGGTCTCTATCACAAAAATGGCATTCGATACCGGAACGTTGGCAGTGATGACTATCTCCACGGTTAAAGAAAACGCCTCTTGTCCCGAAACCGGTTTTAAGTCGACGCTAACAGGCGGCGTCTGTTGCGAGGCAAGAACCGGATTGGCAACCGGTCCATAGAACAAACCGACGGTGAAAAAAGTAAGGAAAGCGAGCCGGATTCTCCAATCCGCCCCCGAACAACGTTTGCTTATTTCCATAGGTTTTCCTTTCTGCTGGTTAAACATTGCTTGGGATTTTTTACCGGAAATTATTTCCGAAGGCCAAAAGCGGAATCATTCGCATCCAAGGCC
>DYKF01000047.1:0-14892 GCA_020722745.1 Caldithrix sp. | reverse complement strand
TTTTACCGGAAATTATTTCCGAAGGCCAAAAGCGGAATCATTCGCATCCAAGGCCGAAAGATCAACACCTGCTAGCTGCAAGTATGAGAGTGGCTCGGTGCAGGCAGAGCTGCTGGATGCGCCCAGTCAAACAAGCTTGTACGTTTTCGCTTAGGATCGTTGCTGCGAAAAGCCGGACACTCCCGCGTGCGGGCTTTCGGTCAGTTAAAGAAATTTGTATCCTCTATGAAAAGCGAAATATCATCGCGGTAAGAAATATCCGAAAAGCAACGGACCGGTGAAAGGGCCCAGAGTCTCCTCTCCCAGGTTTCAGTTTGTGTGGGCCAGATTTCTCCGCTAGGGCGGCCGCGGCCAGCGTGGCATATCATGCCAGCAGCATCTTTTCACACGCGCACGATGAGCCGCTAACGAGGATCAGTGCGGGTGATTGAAAAGATTCCTTCTCAGCTCGAGAAACATCCAAAAAGCAAAAGAAACCATCATCTTCATGATCCTTTTGCTCGACAAACTACGGCTAATAACAAGGGGCCGTTTGCGAAAATTCCGCCGTGCGCATGTCAAAATGTGTGATCACAAATCGCAATGTTGGAATGCAGGACAGCGCCGGTTTCTGCATGCTGGCACAGAATAACAATTCTACAGTCAAACACCGTCTTGATTTTTGGTTTGTCATTTTGCTATTTGCTTTTTCAGGTTTGATGTGACCATCAACCCTTGATCGGCACGTTACATTCGCACCGTTCACGAAAAATGTTTTGGTTTTCGCAGAAAATTCTGCAATATTGAAATTGCAGGCGGGGGTTGCTTTCGCCGCTTTAGTCTTCTGAGTACTCTCACGAACTGCAAGGAAAAATTGGAGGAGACGAAATCATGTCCGAGCATTTGGTGAAAGCTTTGATGCTATTGGCAGCCGGCTTCTTAGTCGTCATTGCCGGTAGCCGTTGTGGGAAAAAAGAAGATCGACCGGCCTACAAAAATCCCTCCCTTCCCATCGAAGAGCGCGTCGATGACCTCCTCGCCCGCATGACGCTGGAAGAAAAAGTTTCTCAGATGATGAACAGCGCGCCGGCAATCGAACGCTTGGGTATCCCCGAGTACAACTGGTGGAACGAGTGTTTGCACGGCGTGGCCCGCTCGGGCAAGGCGACGGTTTTTCCGCAGGCCATCGGTCTGGCCGCCACCTGGGATACGGAGCTCATGCACCGCGTTGCTGCCGCCATTTCCGATGAAGCCCGCGCCAAGCATCACGAATATGTTCGCCACGGCAAGCGTGGTATTTACCAGGGACTGACGTTCTGGTCGCCGAATATCAACCTGTTCCGCGATCCCCGCTGGGGCCGCGGCATGGAAACTTACGGCGAGGATCCATACCTCACGGGCAAGATGGCTGTGGCTTTTATCAAAGGTCTGCAAGGGGACGACCCTAAATACCTGAAAGTCGTGGCGACCGCCAAGCACTACGCCGTGCACAGCGGTCCCGAGCCGTCACGGCACGAGTTTGATGCGCAAGTGGACACGCGGGATTTTCGCGACAGCTACCTCCCTCATTTCGAAGCCTCCATCCGCGAAGGCCAGGCCTACTCGGTCATGTGCGCTTATAACCGCTACCGCGGCGAGGCCTGCTGCGGCAGCTCGTTTTTGCTGACGGATATTCTGCGCAACGAATGGGGATTTGACGGCTATGTGGTTTCCGACTGCGGCGCCATCGAAGACATCAGCGCACGCCACAAGGTCGTGGAAGCGCTGCCGCAAGCCGCTGCCTTAGCCGTCAAATCCGGTTGCGACTTGTGTTGCGGCGAGGAGTATCAAGGTTTGTTGGCGGCCGTGAAAGATGGCGCGATCAGCGAAGCGGAAATCGATATTGCGGTGCGCCGGCTGTTCGTTGCCCGATTCAAACTGGGTATGTTCGATCCGTCGGAAATGGTTCCTTATGCTCAAGTCCCCTACAGCGTGCTGGATTCAGAGGCGCATCAAAGATTAGCATTGGAGGCCGCCCGCAAATCCATCGTCCTGCTGAAGAATGAAGGCAACCTGCTGCCGCTGAAAAAGGATCTGAAATCCATTGCCGTCATTGGACCCAATGCCGATGATGTGGAGGTTCTGCTGGGCAACTACAATGGCTTTCCTTCCAATCCGGTGACGCCTTTACAGGGCATTCGGCAAAAGGTTTCGGCAACAACGAAAGTGGCGTACAGCCTCGGCTGCGAATGGGCGGAGAATTTGCCTTGTTTTGAAGTCATTCCTTCCTCCGCTCTTTTCACTACTGTTAGCGGCCAAAGACAAAACGGACTCACCGCAGAATACTTTGCTAACAACGAGCTTGAAGGCGATCCGGTCTTCACCAGAGTGGATGAGCAAATCGATTTCAATTGGTGGGATGATTCCCCGGACAGTCGATTGGACAGCGATAATTTCGCCGTTCGCTGGAGCGGCGAGCTGGTACCCTCGATCACCGGCCTCTATGCATTGGGCGGCTATGGCCTCTCCGGCTTTAGAATTTATCTTGATGACTCACTCTTGGTCAAATTCTCCGGGCTGCATCACCCAAACAAGACCTACAAGAATGTCGCTCTGCAGGCATGAAAGACTGCAGCAGAATCTGCAGCCCGAAGGAAAGCCCCATAAAAAACTATAGCGAATATCAATACACATCTCACACTGTCCATTCCTCAGCTTTTTGACCATTCAAAAGTGATTTTATGTGTGGCTCGACCCGCCAAGCCATCCTACTGTATCGTGTCTTCAAATTTCAATTCTTCTTTTTTCTCTTCTGATTTCCCAAGGCGGTAAGTGAATCCAAGATAGAATATTTGTGAATTTCGTTTGCTGGCAGCGTTTTGGTACAAAACCGGCGTGTCAATCCGCCGGCTATATTTTAGTGAATTAAAAAGATCAGATACGGTTAGTGTTAGCGATGCCTTTTGATTGAGCAGATCCTGACGGACACCCAGGTTTGTCAGGAATTGCGGCAACGTTTTGCCCTGAGGAGTGAGCCTGGTGGAGCGATAATGAACATTTACCTGAATTAAATTCGATTCTCCCAAGTGAAGATTGGCAGCCAACTTTGAATCCCACGAAATAGTGGATTTGTTTTTGGAATATCCCAGGTTTGAAGCATCGATTTCCTGGTAATATGCATCGGCACTGAAATTCAATGACAAAAATTTGGTCATATCACCGGTAACGATAAATTCTAACCCGGCGGACCGATCATTGGCAAGATTCGCAAAGGTAGTGAGCATGGTAGAGTCATTAACAAACTGATGTATTTCGGTAAAAGCGTCATATTGGTAGCGGTAATAAAGACTGGGCAAAACGGAAAAACGATCCTCTTTTAGCTGATAACCGAATTCAAACGAATGGATTTGTTCCGGTTTGATTTTTGGATTGCCGGCTTCCATATTTCGGGGATCAGTATATTCAGCGAAGGGATTATGTTCATCGCTATCCGCTCGCCGGATTCTTTTGCCGTAATTTACCTGTAATTCCTGGCGGTCGCTTAAATCGTACTTTAGATGCAAGGTAGGATAAATCTTGAAATAGTTATCGAAAACGGTCAAATCTGTTGTTACCAGGTCTGAAGAGATGAACGCCTGTTCCGCCCGCAGTCCTGCTAAAAAACTGAAATTCGCAATCGAGTGACCAAAAGTTGCATAGAGTGCATGGATATTCTGGCGGAACAGGAACCTGTTCGTTTTGCTAAAGTCCCTTATCCAGCTCTCTTGCTGCGGATTATAGTCTTCCCCCAGATAACGAATATCATCCTTCATAAATTCGCCAACATAACCCGCCTCCAACTGAGTTTCTTCGTTGATGGGCCAGGCATAGTGCGCATAAATTTCAGCAAGACGCCCGCCCTTTCGCACCAGGAAATGACGAAGCGCATTCGTAAAGACCGGAGCAGTATAGGCTTCATGATAATGATTGTCCTCTTTTTCATCATAGCTGGAAAAGTTGAACTCGAACTGCAGCTTGTGATCCTCTTTGTCAAAGTCATGCTCATAACTGGAATTTAATTCACCCTCTTTTTCATATTCATCGTTTGTCCTACGGGTTGCAAAATCGGTCGTGATTGTGTGCAAGCCGTCGGCAAAGGTGGTTTGAGAATTTTGGCTGTGGTAGGAATGCTGGTAAAAGTAATTGCCCGTTATGCCTATCTGGTTCTTGGCGTTGAGTGAATAATCCAAGCCCAGGTCCGCAATATGAGCAATGGGCTTGACGGAGGACGAGCTGCTGTTGTCGTAATAGCTCAATATCTCGCTTGAGGAATCTTTTTTTATTCTCGAATCGGCAGAAAAACGGGGATTATTGTTGCGGCGCAGCCCGCAACTGCCAAACAAGTTCACTTTTCCCGGGTTGTAATTTAAAGTGGTATTTGCATTATATCTGTACATGTTGCCGGCATTGGCGATGACGGTTCCATTCAGTCCGCGCCGGGATTCTTTTTTTAACACAATATTGATAATGCCTGCGACACCTTCCGGCTTGTATTTTGCCGAAGGATTGGTAATCACTTCAATCCGTTCAATGGTATTCGCCGGCATCGCCTGCAACGCTGCCGCACTATTTTTCCTCATCAATAATGAAGGCTTTCCATTGACAAAAATGCTTACATTCGATGTGCCCCTGAGACGGACATTTCCGTCCACGTCGACCGAGATCGAGGGAATATTTTGCAAAAGATCGCTGGCGGAACCCGTTTGGCTGAGAATATCTTTTTCCACATTATAGACTTTGCGGTCAATGGAGTAGTTGAATACTGGTTTTTCGGCTGTCACTTCCACATCTCCCAGGGCAATCGGGCTCACTTTTATTTCGAGGGTGTTCAGATCAACTTTGTCATTCTTTAATAGGAATGATCGGGTTAAAAGGGTCTCAAATCCGATAAAACCAATCTGCAAATAATACATGCCATTGGTAAGATTAGAGAATTCAAAAACGCCATTCTTATCCGTTGTCACACCCGAGACCTGGGAATTATCCTTTGCATTGAATAATACAACGTTTGCAAATTCCATTGGCGCTTGGCTGGATTTCTCAACCACTTTTCCTGTAACGGAGCCATTTGAGACATGTGCAGCAGATTGTGCTAGATTGATCGAAAATATAAAGATTATTATCAGTCCGGATCCCAAACATTTATTCACGCATATTCTTTTTATAAACTTCAATGATTTGCCCGCGTCTTTCTTTTTGCCCCGTTCCGCCGTGAAATGCATGGCTCCAATTTTACAAACAATTCCGGAACTTATCGTTCCAGGGATTCTTTACAGGTGCAAAGATCAGTCAATCATATTCGATCTAGCTTTTTATTATTCCGAAAGCGGTATATGCCGTACCCGATCCATGGATCTTATTATAAAGTTCGATATTTTTCCTGAGGCGAGGTTGTTGGTGGTGAAAAAGATGGTATTGAACAGCGATATTATTCAAGGAGCGTATTGTTACATCGCTCAAGCGCAATCGATATTCCAAATCGGTATCCTCGCCCATCGATGGTAACTCGTAACGCTCGTCAAAGCCGTTGATTGCCAGCACATCCCTTTTGTACAAAGAAAAGTTGCAGCCGAGCAGACCTCGCTGCTTAAAGTTTACAATTTTACGCAAAAAGGAATTCGAAAAGTACCATCCCTTTTCGACAAAAGTCGAATTCCCCCAGACACTGTCAGCAAAGAGCTTCCAGGCATTGCTTTCCAGGTAACCATTACGCACTTTTTCCGGTGTCAAAGATGCGGAAAGTTTTTGCGATAGATTAACCCGCCTTCCCGTCAGACAGACTTTTTCACAGCGATGCAGGTAATGTTCTCTGATAAAATTTCTATGAAGGATACAATCACCATCAATAAAAATCAAATACGGACTTTGTGCAGCGAGAATTGCTTTATTAAGAATTTTATTTTTTCGGAATCCTCTATCCTCATGCCAGACGTGTTTGGACGGAAATGACACCGAGCTTTGCAATGCTTTAGTGCTTTGCATTACGTCGTTGCTGGAGCCGTCATCGGCAATAATGACCTCAAACTCTTGAAACGTTTGCCGCTCCAGACTGGCAAACACGAGGCGAAGAAAATCGATGCGATTATAGAATGCAATGATTAAAGAGCAGGCAGCCATTTGGCAGAACCCTCACCGGTGTTGATCGCTATGATCAGCCGAACCAGCTCGCATTTTTCCCCATACTTTTGCATAGAGCAACTGGGTGTAGAAAGCAGACAAAAGCGCCAGAATAAAACCCTGAAATCCATCTTTATACCCCCGGTTTACGAGATACATCCTTAAAAATCGTGAAAGGGGATTAAAAACGAGATGGTACCATCGGACTGGCTTGTTATTCCGGCGTACTATTTTTTGCGGACAGTCTAAGGTAGTATAGCCGTTTATCTTGTCGATATGATGTGAAATCGAATCATAGGAATAATGAGAGAGCACACCATTTAATCGACCTGTTTCGCCCCGCACCGAAAAACCCTCATGAACCAACCGCGGCTCGAGCAATACCATGGACTTTTGAAACAGGCGCAGTTGATAATCCGGAAACCACCCGGAGTGCTCAATCCATCTGCCAAGATACCTGGTTTTCCGTGGAACCCAGTAGCCGCTCTGGACCTGTTCCTGATGAATCGTTTCCAAAATCTCGTGTTTGAGATCCTCAGAGACAACCTCATCGGCATCAATGCTGAAAATCCATGGGAATATTGCATGTTCGATTGATCTTTGGCGCTGTTTGGCAAATCCTTCCCAAGGGTACTGGTATATATGATCCGTATATTTACGGCATATAGATACCGTCTCATCCGTGCTGAAGGCATCGATGATGACGATTTCATTGGCCCAGGTAATGCTTTTCAAAGCTCGCTCTATTCGATGGGCCTCATTCCAGACAATCATGACGACCGAAATTCTGCTCATCGACGCGATCTCTCATTCATTTTCTTGATGATGGCTTCAATGATCATCCGATTAACCAAGACCATAAACCTTTTCTAAAAAAATCGCCTCTATATGTGACAGCATCTTATCATAAGTAAAATGTTCCAGAACACGCTGGCGACCTTTCTCTCCCATGGATTGGGCCATTTCCCTATCATGCAAGAGAGTAATAATAGATTGAGCCAATTCATCGGGACGATGCACATTCACCAACAGCCCTGTCTCTCCATGTTTGACAATCTCCGGGATACTGCTCACGTTGGTAGCTACTACCGGCTTGGCAGCGGCCATCGCTTCCACCAACACGTAGCCAAATCCTTCTACTATGGAGGGAAGCACGAGTACATCTATGGCTTTCATTATTGCAGGAATATCCTTGCGAAAGCCGGCATAGATGACCTGCTTATCCAAGTCAAATTCCTTTATTTTGTCAAGCAAATAGTGCTTTAGATTACCTTCGCCGACAAATAAAAACTTTGCGTCCGGCAATTGGTGCAAAACAACAGGAATGCTCTCTATGATATCCGGAATGCCTTTGCGTTCCACAATTTGTCCGACAAAACCAACCAGCGACTCATCAGGAGTGAGGCCAAGCTCTTGCCGCGATGCCATCCCCTGCTCTGGATGATTCACATAGGGAGAAGGATCAATGCCTTTGTAGACTACTTCGATTCTGTCCGATTTTAGCCACGGAGCACTTTTCAAAAGCGTGGATTTGGTGGAGACCGAGTTCGCAATAATATAATCGGCCAGAAAATTATAGCTAAAGCGATAGCGAAGTTTATTCTTTAGCGGACAATCCACTTCGCGTGACGGGATGACTGCTTTGATCTTGCCCAGCCGGGCTGCTATGCCACCAAATCGCAATTCTTTATCCATATTGGTGCTGACTATTTGGATATTTTTCTGACGTAGGATGCGCGCAATCTTCCAGATCACGATAGGATCAAAATCCCCGCGCATTTTTATTGGAATGACCTCAAAACCCTCCGATTTTGCGTTTTTCTCCAAAATCGTTGCCGGGCGGCAAACGAGAGTGACCTGATGTCCGCGGTTTTGCAGTCCGTGCATCACATCCAGCAAAAAAACTTCGCCGCCACCCCACATCTGAATGGAGTTAATGAAAAGAATTCGCAGACCAAGCATACCTTTTTACCTGCATCACCTGCAAGAATTAAGATCACGATGGTTAAAAAGAAACAGTACCAAATACTTCGATATAAAAATGGCTATGTTGCGAGCGAGCATCCGCTCCTCGCAGCATAGCGTGCTTCTATTCCATCTTCCTTTGGAATTTTATTTCCCCTGCGCTTTGTTTTTTTCCTTTTCTTCTTCCTCGCCGATCATTTCAGCTTTCAGGATCTTGCCGCTGGCATCGAGAACAATCTCATAATTCTGCTCGCCTACTTCAACAACGACTTCATATTCGACAGTCGAATTTTGCACTAATTTTTCTGCTCTTTCGATTTTTCCGTTAGGATATTTGATACACAACAAAGCATTGGCCGCAAGACGGCCAAAGCCATCCAACTTTCGATGGGATTGCTCCCATCATCAGTTATAATTTAAAACTTGAACATGAAATCAGGATGAAAATTTGAGGTGAGAGGATCCTCAAAAAATCTGAATCCAACTAAGGAATTGGCAGTTGCACTGTTATCAACGTTCCCTTGCCCGGTTCGCTTGTGATCAAAATTTTTCCTTTGTGCATCGCCACAAATTCCTGTGCAATCGCCAGACCCAAACCGTTGCCTCTGACCCGAGCCCTGACTTCTCTGCAACGATAAAATCTTTTAAAAATATTGGCCAATTCTTCCGCTGCAATGCCGATCCCATGATCCTTTATCAGAATCGCAGCCAGATCATCGTTTGCTTTTTCCATTTTTATCGATATAGCGGAATTGGTATGCGAGTACTTGATGGCATTATCAATAAGATTTACGAAAATGCTTTTCAATTTTTCCCGGTCAGCAAGGATTTCAATGGCCTCGGAGATATGAAAAAAGAGTTGGATATTCTCTTTTGCAGCCGTAGCGCTCATGGATTGGATACAATCCGCCAGCAATTCATCCAGCCGCACCGGCTGTCTATCGAGGCGCATCTGCATAGAGTCCAATTTGGAAAGCGTCAGCAAGGAATTTGTCAGGCTGCTCATACTATCCACTTCCGAGAGCGCGATCTTTATGTTCTCCGTTATAAGTGTATCTGTAGAATTTCTTTCCGCCAATTCCAGCTCTGACTGAATGATGGTCAACGGTGTCCTGATCTCATGAGACGCATCAGCGATAAATTGCTGTTGTGCCTTGAAGGCGCTGTCAATCCTCTTAATCATGTCGTTAAGGGTTTCGCCGAGCATGCGCACTTCATCGTGAGCTTTGGGGAGCTGAAGTCTCTTGTTCAGACTACTGGCGGTAATTTCTTGGGCAGTTTCTGCCATTCGAGTGACTGAACGAAAGGCCGCCCGGGATATAAAATAAGCGGTCAGACCTGTTATAATGAGGGCAAGCGGAATGACCGCAAAAAAAATGAAAAGTAATCCCTGTAAATCAGAATGGATTTCTTCCATAGAAGAAGCGACCATCAGGGCGTAGGATGTATCTTCTTTCGTCTCTGCCGTACTCCACAGGCATCGATAGTTTCGCCCATTGAGATAAATGGTCTTGTATTGCGAAATGCCCTTAGCTGCCAACTGCCAATTGCCCGAAGAATGGTCATCGAGCAAAGGATTTGGGATGATTTCTTTTCCAGTATTATCGATGAGCTGCATTTCCACTTCAGATAATCCATTGGCAGGAAGGCTTTTCAATTCATTGATATTGAGAGGCTCGTTTTCATTGAATTGTTCCTCAATTTCTGATTTCAGAGATGCCGAATAACTTTGGAGACGCGCATCCAGCTTTTCAAGAGCAGCTTTTTGGGAGTTATGATAAATGCGAAAGCGACCAGTACCAGCCCGAAAACGAAAGTATAGGCCAGAATGATTTTAGATTTTATTGAAAACAATTACCGCCCGCTTTCTGAAAACATATAACCTGCTCCGCGGATCGTATGGATGAGCGGCTTTTCAAAATCCCTGTCTATCTTTTGCCGGAGAAATTTTATAAAGGACTCGATTACATTGCTTCTCGGGTCAAAATTCATATCCCATAAATGCTCTGAGATCATCTGTCGTGAGAGTATTTTTTCCGGATTCATCATAAAAAGTTCCAATAGTGCAAACTCTTTTGCTGAAAGCGGTATTTCTTTGCCTTCGCGGACAGCTTTGTGTGTGTTCAGATTGAGCTTCAGGCCGTACTTTTCCACAATAGCGGAACGCACGTCACTATGACGGCGGATAAGTGCCCGTATTCTGGCGAGAAGCTCGCCGAAATGAAAAGGTTTTGCCAGGAAATCGTCAGCGCCTTGTTCCAGACCTTTGATCTTATCTGACACATCATCCAACGCGGTAAGCATAAGAATTGGGATAAGAATCTTGGCGCGGCGAAGATTTGCACAGATTTCCCAACCATCCTGTTTGGGAAGCAGAATGTCCAGAATGATTACATCATAGTCATTAACTGCGGCAAGCTCTTCGCCGGTTTCAGCCTCTGATGCAACATCCACAGCAAACCCTTCAGCCCGAAGACCCTTGCGAAGAGCCGCCGCAATTTTTTTATCATCTTCAATGATTAATATTCTCATGTTCGATGATCACACTTTGACGGTTATTCCCGCGCACAGTTCTCTTTGAAAAAGAATATTCCTAGAATTGATAAGATACAACAAATCCAACATGATCCCCAATCGTTGCAGGTAGAAAAGCAAATCCGCACGTTTTGTATCGCTGGTGTAATCTGATTGTTGCTTTTGCTGTGAAATAGCCGATCACAGAGCCCAAAAATGCATCGGAGCTCCAGTGGGCGTTATCATTCACCCGTGAAAAAGCCGTGAGTCCTGCAATTCCAAGAGCGAGCGGTACAATAAAAGCTTTATGATACTCCGATGCGACCACCGCTGCTATGGCAAAAGCAGACGATGAGTGCCCAGAAGGAAAAGACACATTGGCGGAAGAAAGACCAGGACCATCCCAGGAATCATAAGGATCACCTACATTTGGCCTGTGTCTGTGCCCAGTCGCTTTTAGGGCCGCGGTAAATATCCCTGATATTACAAAACTTTCCAAGCCGAGAGCAAAAATTCTCTCGGCTTTATGATCATGGAAAAAATGCCCATATAAAAAAGAAATCGCTAAGGGAGGCAGTGTATACCGGCCATCGCCGAACGGTTTGGCAAATCTCGAGATCGCATCGCTTGTCTTGTTTCTATGGTTTTGCGTCCAACTCTGTATTTCCTGATCCTGCGTATACAGTCCCGCTGTTATGGCTATTATGAGAGATGCATTCAACCAATCGTGCTTTTTCCAATGCAACGGTGAAATGAGGATCTTCTTGATATCCGCCGGATAGCCCTTCCAATAATTTTGGTTTGGGACAGTTACCTCATTTTGAGCTTTTTTTGTTTCGAGTTGCTGATGACAATCTCTGGCGAGTGGGTCAGGGTCCAATAACTGCGCAAAGCAGAAATGGTCGATTGCTGCAAAGATTATGAATAAAATTAGTACAATTTGTGCGGTTTTCATGATTCAGTATTCTTTTGAGCCAGTTTATGTTGTTAACTTGTAAAAATGCATTTCCATTCTTTAGGGTGCATACCACGTTCTCTTCTTAGGCAATGCAATTTTTTTTGTTCGATGTTATCTAGCCCAAATCCATTCATCAATAATAGCTAATTTACTGTTCGGCCTTGCATCAACCGTTTGTATTTTCGCTATGTTTCCCTTTATTGTTAGAAAAACAATGCAGGGAAATGATGTAGTATTTGGCGTAAAAGCTGTTTTCTCAGTATAATTTTGAGCCTTTTTCCACGTTGCGCCCCCGGTTCCATTAATGATATGCACCATTCCATTTTCAAGATCAACAGCCCCTTCAGATGACAATGGCTTTGTGCGCAGATACACATGTGCATGACCATGCACAACAAAATCACCACCATGCCGATAAAGGCTTTTCAGCCAGGGTTCGCACATATCAAAAATACCTTTTTTATATGTCAATCTATCGTAGCAGGGAATATGCCAGACGCCGATGAGCCATTCTTCTTTTTTAACGTTTATTAAATACTGATCCAGCCACATCTGCATTTTATCAAAATCTGAATACATGGAATCTAAGAATATGACATGCACATTTTCTTTTTGAATCGCATAATAATGCGTGGTGCTATCCGCGTTATTAATAGGTAAAATTCCGGCGGTGTATTTATCCCACTCTGCTTGACCTTCATCGTGATTGCTGGTGCATAAAAGAAACTTACCAGATACGAATAACTGCTTCATACCCTTTATGTTTAGCGAACGTTGCCAATCTTCATCCCTGCCTTTATGAGTAAAATCCCCGGTATGGATCGTAAAATCCCAATCTGATATCTCATTTAGCAGGATATTGATAATACCTTCGGTAGCATTATCTTTGTTTTCACGAGAATCGCCCCAGACGGCTATCTTCACTTGACCAGGGGGTTGTGATAAAGCTATCGAGCAGATTATCATAATCAAATAGAAAGGGACGATCCATCCTAAAATTGTCGCTTTTGATTTCATTATCATCTATTCAAATGTATCCGCCCTTTTTGCCAATAAAGCCAAATTGACTCGATACCCTTTTTGCTCAATAAAATTTCATAAAATTAAAAATTAAACATGAAAATAAGGTGAAAATACGAGGTGCGACGGTAATACCTCACTTACAGGTGGGAGAAGGGCAATCTTGTTCCCAAACTGAGATTGCAAACGAGATTGCCTCCACCCATTGGTGAGGTTTTACGAGCGAAGCAATGATAAAGAAGAATCGTTCCACTATCGCTCAGCCTTGGCCTTTTCTAAAAGTGCTTGAACTCGATGATTATTAGGGTTCAAACTTGTGGCACTGGACCATTCTTGAATCGCCTCTGTGAGCATACCCTTCTTATAATATGCGATTCCAGCATTTATATGGGCTTCCTCAACGTCCGGATCAATCGAAAGGGCTTGCAGACTATATTGAAGCGATTTATCATACTCCCGTTTGAGCAGATACGTATAGCCAAGGTTCGTCAATCTTACGGCCGTGAGTTGTTTGTTCATTTCAGGATGAATCTCTGACGAAGCCAGGACATCCTTTTCTTCCAGGTAATCAAGAGAGGGCGACCTGCCAAGTGCAAACTGTAAACCCAGGCTCAATGTGTGATCTGTAAATTTTCGAAGCGGCTCGTTCGAAAAATCCTTCTGAAAGTAATATCGTGCGTTCAGGGCAACCGAACCTCCGATTTTCTTTTCCATGCCAATCATAAAAGTGCTGATGAGATCTTTTCTCGAAATGGCCATGTTGATACTCACAGGTCTTTCATAGAACCAAAGGCTGCTGAGCTTGTTTAGAAACTGCAATTGAATACCATGGCCGATTTCCTGGGCCACATAAAGGTCCAGTACTGGCTCTGAAAAGCGGTATCGCGCATTGTTTGATGCGCTAAATTGATAAGCGGCTCTCAGGTAACCCAGCGTTTTCGGAGAAAAAAGATGGGACCAACTCAGCCCTGCTGAATACAAGTTGTCCTTCTGCCTGGTGTAGCGATCAATAAAAATTCCTGAGTAATTGCGATGCTGCACCGAGTATTCGAAGGCGATCATTGTTGTAGAGTCTTTTTTCCACTTTAACCTTACCCCCTCTCCATCCTGAGTGTAAGAAGCAAAAGTGTAAACGGAACGGGTGTTCAGAACATCCGGCTGATTGGATCGATTAAATAGACCATACAGATCTATCTCCAATTGCTTGCTATATTGATGTGACAGGAGCAGCAATCCCCAATGGGACGTTGTGTTGAGAAATGATGTAGAAGCAAACTGATTAATGCCAAAGCTGTATTTTCCAATCAT
Organism: Caldithrix sp.; assembly: GCA_020722745.1. GTDB lineage: Bacteria > Spirochaetota > Leptospiria > Turneriellales > Turneriellaceae > DYKF01. The sequence continues at coordinate 1,013 of DYKF01000047.1, read as the reverse complement.
TTTTGTGGACAATGAGAACGGATATTCTATTGCTAAGGACGGATACAGCCCGCCCGCCAGATCATAACTATTCGAGCGAAGCCGAAGAATGTTAGAATCAAATCGACCAAGATTATACAAAGAAAATTGATATCCGAATCGATTTAAAAAAGAAGGCGATTGAGGCTGAGAATTGTTATATCTCTGTGCTAAAGCCATGCTCGCAGATATAAGAAAGATCGCTGTGATCGCCATAGAGTTTTGCATTATTCTATTTTTCATGATGGATTCCTTTTCTTTCTGCATTTAAAAAGTGCCGGGTGCAGGGTATCTTGGGAAAAGCATCACTTATTTATTAATGGTCGCCGGTCTCTTCACCCTCAAATTCATGGGTAGAGCCGCCAGGTCCATCCAGATCTGGTCCCTCGACGCCTTCGAGTGGTGCTCCCTCAATCCGCGCTTTTGCAGGATTCACGGGGGCGCTGGCTTCGATGCTTGACTGCGCTTTTGCATCTAGTGCAAGTGCGCTGGATGCCTGCATGGTTTGTTTCATCTCGGTCTTTTCGGACGCTGTTAGTGCTTCTTGATTCGACGTGCCGGGTTGATCCACACTTGAGATCGACACCTGCGATGCCGCAGCGAAAAGCTCTACGTCACTGATTGCCTGAGCATGTGCTGGTGACAAAACACCTGCAACGACAAATGCTGCAGTAACGAGAAATAGCCAAAGAATTCTTCTCACGAGTATCACCTCCTTTCTTCCCTCGGTCAGGATGTTTTTCTAACTTCATCAAATACCCTGCACCACGAACAGTCCTAAGTGAATTGGAACAGTATCGCAGCAAATCCCATGCAGCGCCTTTCTGATTCTTATTATTTCTGTCGCCCTCGTTGGCGCATCCCTTTTCAATAATAGTGCCAGTTTCTGCGGCCGCAACATGTCAATTGTAAGCAATTAATAAACAATATTTGATTCGATCATGCGCCTGCGGTAAAGGCTTTAAGGTTCTGAAGAGAATTGTTAGAAATTTGAC
>DYKF01000046.1 GCA_020722745.1 Caldithrix sp. | reverse complement strand
CAGAGACGAAGGCATCCTTCGACGGGCTCAGGGCATGCTTGTCAGGACAAACGAAATTTATGCCGAGTAGCCGTAGGCATACCGAGGTAGGTAGGGCATACCTCCGTCGCATATAACTTACGCAGGCTCAAAACGCGCAGTGAGCTACTTAAATACTTGCCGCATAGTTTCCCAATCTAACTTTATCATAAACAATCTCTGATTCAAAAGTTTTCCGAGATAATGACTTACAGTGAGGATTTATGCTCCAGTTTATTTTTAAATTAATTTTTGGCTCCAAATTCGAGAGAGACATTAAGGCCATGCGGCCCGTCATCGAAAAAATTAACGCACTCGAAGCACAAGTAGAAGCTCTAAGTGACGAAGCCCTGCGCGGTCGCACAACTGAGTTCCGCGAAAGAATTGCCAAAGGCGAATCCCTCGATTCCATTCTCCCTGAAGCGTTTGCCGTTGTGCGCGAAACATCCCGCAGGACCCTGCAGATGCGGCATTTTGACGTTCAGCTCATGGGGGGCATTTCTCTGCATCAGGGAAAAATTTCCGAAATGAAAACAGGTGAGGGAAAAACACTGACCTCTACACTTGCCATATATTTAAACGCTCTTACCGGGCGCGGCGTGCATGTCGTAACGGTGAATGATTATCTTGCAAAGCGCGACGCAGAATGGATGGAGCCTATTTACAACTTCCACGGCCTCACTGTGGGCATTAACACCGGCTCCATGTCCAACGCCGAAAAGCGAAAAGCCTACGCAGCGGATATTACGTACGGAACTAATAATGAATTTGGTTTTGACTATCTGCGCGACAACATGGTGGAGCACGTAAGCTTTCGCGTTCAGCGCGGTCACTACTTTGCTATAGTCGACGAGGTAGACTCCATTCTCATTGACGAAGCGAGAACTCCACTCATCATCAGCGGGCCTGCAGAGCACGATACCGGTGCCTATGTGCGCGTGAACAGAATCATTCCCAGTCTGGCTGATAAAACCGATTTTGATATAGACGAGAAAGCGCGCAATGTCACGCTCACAGAAATGGGTGTGGCGCGCGTGGAAAAACTTCTCGACATAGAAAACCTGTACGATCCTGCCAACGTAGAGCTCGTCCATCATGTGCACCAGTGCTTAAAGGCTCATCACCTGTTCGCTAAGGATGTTGATTACGTTGTTCAAAACGGTGAAATCATTATTGTCGATGAGTTTACGGGCCGCCTCATGGAGGGCCGCCGCTATTCAGACGGGCTGCACCAGGCACTGGAAGCCAAAGAAAATGTGCCCATCAAACAGGAAAACCAGACTCTCGCAACGGTTACCTTCCAGAACTATTTCCGCATGTACGAGAAATTAGCGGGTATGACGGGAACGGCCGATACAGAAGCCGAGGAATTCAGAAAAATCTATAAGCTCGATGTCGTAGTTCTTCCCACAAACCAGCCAGTTACCCGTATCGATCATCCCGATAAAATTTATCGCACAGAGAGGGAAAAATTTAATGCGATTGCAGAAGAAGTAAAAGAGCGGCATCTCAAGGGACAGCCCGTTCTTTTAGGAACCGTTTCCATCGAAAATTCCGAAAAGCTCTCTAAACTGCTTTCCCAGAGGGGAATACCTCATGCCGTTCTCAACGCCAAGCACCACGATCGCGAAGCCGAAATCGTAAAAGAGGCAGGCGAAAAAGGAAAAGTAACTATCGCCACAAATATGGCTGGCCGTGGTACAGATATTAAACTCGGAGAAGGTGTGCGAGATCTTGGCGGTCTTCACATTATTGGATCCGAGCGCCACGAATCGCGTCGTATCGATAACCAGTTGCGGGGGCGCTCCGGGAGACAGGGAGATCCAGGATCATCCAGATTTTATTTGTCTCTGGAAGACAGTCTGATGCGTATATTCGGCTCTGACCGGATTGCTCCTATCATGCAACGTTTCGGCATGGAAGAAGGAGAAGCCATTGAACACGGTATGGTTTCGGGAGCCATTGAAAGAGCCCAAAAAAGAGTAGAAGGTCATAACTTCGATATTCGCAAGCATCTTCTCGAATATGACGATGTTATGAACGCTCAGAGAAAATACATTTACCAGATTCGCGACGAAATTCTGCTCAATGAAAGCATAGAAAATCTGCTGCGCGAATATATGGAAGATGTTCTCACCGATCGTTTTGGCTATTATCTCTCGAACAGAAATCCATCTGACTGGGATCTGGAAGGACTTGCGGACTGGCTTCACGATGCTTTTGAAATAGATATCAAAGCCGCGCAGATAGAAATGGAAACCCTGAATCTCGATGAAGCCCGCAAAGCATTGTCCGACATAATAGAAGCGCGCTACAATGAAAAGCGCGCAAAATACGGCGATCAGATGAATATTCTCGAGAAAATGGTTTCTCTTCAGGTAATTGATCAAAAGTGGAAAGACCATCTTTATGCCATAGACCAACTCCGCGAGGGTGTATGGACACTTGGTTATGCCCAAAGGAACCCTCTGGTAGAGTACAGAATGCAGGCTTTTAATCTATTCAAAGAAATGGTCAGCACAGCTAAAGAAGAAACAATTGAATTTGTCTTCCGCGCAGAAATTCGTGGCCCGCTTAGAGAAGAAGTCCCGGCAGAATACCAACAAGTTGGCCGCGCCGTTCATTCCAGCGTAGATTCTATGCTTCAGCCGGTCAATATCCAGACCGGCGGAATGCCTGGCATGTCTGTAAGACACGAAGCCCCAAGTCCCAAAGGCGACAGCGAAGCCGCGAAAAAAACCGCCGGCGGAGCATCCCAGAGGAAAAGCTCCCGCAGAAGAAAGTAGATAAGCTCGGAAAAGTCCAATTGACGTATTGGCTTTTTCGCCCAATGCGTCAATTGTAAAGGAGAACGTTTTCGTCGTACTCCTTCTCCATGTCATTCTGGTGAGACCGCTCTTCCCGCGCCATTACAGAGAAGAATTCAAACAGGCCCGGATTATCGCGATAGGTTTCTGCCAGCAAACTGTAGTACTGATACGCCATCTGCTCGCGGCGGGCAGCAAGCATCAGGCCTTCCTGGAATGTACGAACATCGTCAATTTTTTTGTCTATGAGATAATCGGCAATTTGCATGTTATAAACCCGTTCCTGGTTGTGCTTTTCTTTAAAGCCGGCTACATCCAGGGTTTGCAGGTTTTGGCGATGTTGCGCTTCCATATCGCGAAGATCTTCGAATAATTCTTTTGCCTTGGGGTCTTTCGCAAGTCCGATAAGCTTCTGGTACATTTGCTCTGCTTCTGTTTCGCGTTCTATGGCAAACTGAATTGCCTGTTCAAGAGACTGAATATTGCCTGAATTCATGGTTTTCTCCTTTGATTTCGTCCACTATAACCAGATCCCGACGGGTGATTATTTTCCAAAAACAAACTGTTCAATTCCTTTAACGGCTTTATAACCATCTGCAACCGCACTAATCGCATCCGCAGTTCTGTTTACTATATCACCACCCGCAAAAATATGCGGCACAGAAGTCTGCTGCCATTCGTTGGTGAGTATTCGGCCACTCTTAAAACCTATTTTTTCTTTTAGATCCTCTGGGATAAAAGAATAATCGGCTTCCTGTCCAATGGCACCGATAATTGTGTCAAGTTCTAATACATGCTCGTCGCCCTCTATCAGCTCGGGGCGCGGACGGCCACCTTTCTCGTCTGTTACCATTCTGGCATTGCCATAGCGGATTCCCTTCACGCGGCCAGATCCATCGTCCACCACATTTAGCGGGATGGCCTGCGTTTTAATGATAACGCCTTCCTGTTTAGCGCCTTCAATCTCTTCCCAGTCTGCCGGCATATCTTCTTCGCGACGACGATAAAGAATAGTCACTTCTGCGCCAAGTCTTCGAGAAACGCGGGCTGCGTCTATGGCGACGTTTCCACCGCCAATCACTGCAACGCGACTGCCAATGTCTACATGCTTATCTGCATTAATATCGCGCAGAAAATTTACTGCCTGGATAGAGTTCTCGAGATTTTCGCCATCTATTCCAATCGTATAGGGCACTTCATAACCTATGCCAATAAACACAGCGTCGTGATTCTTTTCAATTTCTGAAAAACTGATCTGCTCTCCCACTTTGGTATTAAAGTGAATTTTAACACCAATAGATTGCATGTACTCAACCTGCTTGTCCAGGCTGTCTAAAGGGAGGCGGTATTTTGGAATTCCGTACATAATCATCCCGCCTGCTTTTGCTTTGGCTTCGTAAATAGTTACGTCAAAGCCCCGCAATGCAAGATAATATGCGACAGTGAGACCGGACGGGCCTGCACCGATAATGCCGACTTTTTTTCCATTGGGCGGCTTAATCTCTGGATTTACGATCTCGCGGATCATATCTGCATTTTCTGCCTTCTCGGTAGCATACCTCTTGAGCCAGCGAATGGCAATAGCTTCGCCCCGTGCGCCGAGCGGACACACTTCTTCGCAGCGCCGCGTACAGACTTTTCCGCAGGTTTCACCGATTGGATTATTGTCGTAAATAATGCGAATCGCGTCCTCGTTGTTCCCGTGCTCAATAGCGCTGATATATTCTGGAATATGCATGTGAACGGGACAGACTTCCGTACAGATACTGCAGCCAATGCACCGAGCCGCTTCTTTTTGGGCTTCTTCGTCGGCATACCCGAGAACCACCTCGGCAAACGATTTGATTCTTTCTTTGCCTTCAAGCTCCCTCATGGGAACGCGGGCATAATCGAGAAGAGAATGCGATGTATCCGAAACAAAAGACAATTCTTTGCGACCTTCCGGATTACTGACCCCGGGAGTCCATAAAAATGAATCAGGATCTTCCGAGACATAGTTGTAATGAGACGTTAGACTGAGTGAACCGGTGGGACAAACCTCTACGCAAAGTGCACACCAGCAGCAGCGCCCATTGTCTACGCGCGGGCGAAGTCCAGAGTCGCCCGGCTTTGCGCTTTCAGAATCGCCGGGATGAATTTCTACCATGTCAATGGCTTCATTCTGGCAGATGGTAGAACAGGTTCCGCACCCAATACAGGCTTCAATGTCATTAAAATGAAGGCCTCTGTAACGCTCGGCAACTTTTTTTTCCTCAAACGGAAATTGAATAGTATGTGGTCGCTTTCCGGCCTGTTGCAAAGCCAAGAGAGGATTGAGCATTCCTTTTATACTGAATTCCATGATATCTCCTTAGCGCTCCATTTCGGGAGGACATGTCCCCAGACTGTTCATTATGAAAGAAACATCTGCTAGGTTGGCACCCTGGAGCAAATGTTCCAGTAGAGTAATCCCGTGAACATATGCGGGGCCCCGAACATGGACGCGGCGCGGTTTGTCGCTTCCATCACTCACAACATAGTATCCAAATTCTCCTCGTGCAGATTCAGTTTTAACGTAAACATCTCCAGCGGGCACTTTCCAGTGCAGAGGATTGGGCACCTTGTTGTAAAAATCCCCGCCGGGCATTTTTTCCATAACCTGGCGGATAATAGAGATGGATTGTTCAAATTCGCGGCGGCGAACAAGAGCGCGAGCCCAGACATCGCAGCCGGTTTCCGTAGGAACTTCGAACTTCAATTTATCGTACACGAGATAAGGATCATCTATGCGCACGTCGTGCTTAAATCCACAACCACGCAATGGCGGGCCGACAATCCCCCAGTCGAGTGCCTTTTCGCGGTCTATGACTCCCACGCCCTGCGCTCTCTTCTGAAAAATAGAATTATCGAGCATAAGATTGTCATAATGTTTTAATCTTTTTTCAAGATAATCCATTACGCGCAGAACCCTGTCTGCAAAACCTTCGGGCAGATCGCGGCGCACTCCCCCCGCCCAAATATACATATGGTAAACTCGTCCACCGGTGAGCTCTTCAAAAAGATCGAGTATATAATCGCGATCTCCCACTGACCACTGCGGCATGGTATATAAACCGGCAGAACCAGACTGGCCGCCAAACCAGAGAAGGTACGAGGCAAGCCGCGCAAGCTCTAAAACCATGACTCGAATGTACTGAGCTCTTTCCGGCACTTCGCGGCCCTCCAGAGTCTCAATAGCACGCGCGAGATTTTCTTCGTTCGGGTCTGGTTCTGGCACACAGATACGGCAAACGATGGGAAAGACCTGCATCCAGTTCCGCACTTCCATGAGTTTTTCAAACCCACGGTGCAGATATCCTACGTGAGTTTCCGCGCGAACAATGGTGTCCCCGGTCACCTTGAGCTTCACCATCATATTACCGGTAATGCCTGGATGCTGTGGCCCTAAATACAGCGTGGTTTCTTTTTCTCTCACTCTTTGCTCCCTATTTTCTCGTATACGGTATGGCAATTTCGGGAATTTCTTCCCCGGAGCGCCCCGATATGACAGAGCGAACATCTTTGGCGTCTTCCCGCCCTGGCCTGTCGTAAAAAGCTTCTTTGGAATACGCGCGCGTGTCGAAATCGCGCCGCATGGGGGGCATTGCATCCCAGTCTTCCAAAATCAGCTCGCGAGGATTTTCGTTTCCATCAAATGGAAGACCATACATTTCGGCAATTTCACGCTCGTATGTATCTGCCTGGGGCCAAAGATGTCGAATGGAGATGCCCGATCCATTTTCCCGCGCAAGGCGAACTTTTACAAACAACTGTATTCTGGATTCATAATTCCAGAGAATGTATACAAGCTCAAACTGGTTTTGTTCCAACCAGTCTACGCACGAAATATGAGATAGGTGGCGGTAACCGAAATGTTCGCGCAGATGAGCCAGAACTCCCACAAGGTTTTCTTTAGAGGAATTAAGCTCTACGCCTCCATGCTTTCGGATTTTTACACTGCACTGGGGAAGCCTTTCTGATAAAGATTTTTGCAGATTCTGAATATTATCACTCATGTTGACCTCACCAATTGTAATCCGGCATATTCCAGTTTTTAATAACTTTCTTCTGGTTGGTTCTGTACCAATCCAGATTTTCCTGGTATTTTTTCCAGCCGTCTGCTTTGCCCGCTTTAATGAGCTGCTGCAGTTTAATAAAACCTGAAATCACAGACTCCGGTCGAGGCATGCAACCATTGATATAAACATCGACCGGCATATACTGATCGAGAACTTTTATCGTATTGTAAGAATCCCAGTACATCCCGCCATTGATGGTGCAGGAGCCAAAACCAATTACATACTTGGGATTTTGCATTTGCTCGTACGTGCGGATTACACGCTTCAGGGTTTTTACAGATAAATAACCTGTGATAAGCAATACGTCGGCCTGGCGCGGCGTCGCGCGGCCCACAATTCCAAAACGCTCGGCATCGTAGCGCGATGTCATGGTAGGCGGAACCTCGATGGCGCCACAACCCGTTCCATAAGCCAGGACAAAGAGTGAATGGCGCCTTGCAAAATTCTTTATGTGCTCTACAATTGTGAGAGTATCTTTGTCGTTCATTTCCATAGTCATTCCTTAGCGCATCCACACAACCCATAAAATAGAGAGAATGCCAAAAGCAGTAGGCCATTTCCAAAAAAAGACAATGGCCTGTTCGGTACGGTAACGGGGCGTTACAATTCCTATAATCACCGGAATTAAATACAGAGCCAGCGTTTTGGCCAGAAGCTCCAGCAGGTTCGATGCTCCACCCAGAAAGAGATTCACAAAAAGAGTCAGCTTAGCAAAAGCAAAAATGGAACCTGAAGTCATCATCATACCCAGATATTTTCCGCCAAATTCAGAGGGTGGCCCAGAGGCAAGCTCCGCCGGAGCAAAGGGGACATCAAAAGGGGTATAGTGAGTCATCCCTAAAAAAGCAATAATGGCAGCGACAAACGCAAATGGATTCACGAAAATATTCCAGGCACCAATGCTATCTTGCGCCGCCATGATCTCGTGCAGGCTCGTGGTTTCGTGGTATACCATAAGCGCGGTAAGAGCCAGCACAAAAGGGATTTCATAACCCACGACCTGGGAAAGACCCCTCGAAACACCAATGGCAGAATTGGGATTGCCCGTCTGGCCGGCACCTAAGGCCATTCCGAGCTGTCCAAACACCATTATGTAAAGGAGAAAGATGAGATCTCCTTCAAAGGAGAAATTCTGAAACCAGTTACCAATGCGCAGCACGGGAATAAACAGAAGAGTAGTTACCGATGCCGTGACGGCAAAAGCAGGGCCCAAGTGCTGCATCAGTCCATGGTTAATCGCCGACTCCTTACTCCACAGCTTAATAATATCGAGCAGATTCTGGTATATGGGAGGACCAACCCTGTTCTGCACCCGTGCCGTTAAAATGCGGCTAAAACCCATAAAGAGAAATCCCACAGTAAAGGCTACACCAATCGTGGCAAAGTATCCGGATATTGTCTTGAGAGTTTCCATAGTTGCCTCCTATAAAAGCCAGCTGCCTGCTGCGAGCATGAACGTTAAAAACAGAACGACATACCAAGCATACGTCTGCCCGTCACCTGTATATATATGGCGCAAAAAGTCCCCAAACTCGGAAACACTACGCCCTATCCAATCGATCCATGCGCGAATGCTTTTACTGAGAACCGGATAGACTGCACGCTCAAAGGGCTGGTAAAAGTTAATGGCATACGTCAGGTTCTCATTTTCGGTTGGAACTTCACCAGATGTGTGGATATCTTTAGTGGTGACGTAACGTGTGCGACGCATGCGGTACAGAGACAAAATCGTGAAACCAGTTAGAAACACGGTTCCAATGACAGAAATCATGGCGAGAAGGTTTATGCGGTTCCCCCACTCGTTAAACAGCATGGACATGCTCCACATGTCGTGGTAGATCGGAAAGCCAAGGTATGTGAGCGCAGAGGAGATAGGTGCCAATACAATCCCCGGAAAAATTCCTGTGATAAATGTAACCGCAGCCAGTGCGAGCATGGGTAACTGCATTGTTAAAAAAGGCACCTCTTTCACGTGTTCAAACTCCTTCTCCTCTTGGCCTAAAAAGATAGAAAAGATAAGCCTGTAGACGTATAAAAACGAAGCGGTAGAAGAGAAGAAGGCAACGATGACGAGGAAATAGTGATCCGACTGGATCAGCGATTCATACAGCAGCCACTTGCCAACAAATCCGCCGAGCGGGGGAATATTGGCCAGAGAAATAATCGCCATGAGAACCGTCAAAAAAGAGACAGGCATTCTGCGAATAAGCCCGCGAAGCTCATTGAGATCGGTCAGGCCCGTGCGAAAATACACAGCGCCTACGGCAAAAAACAGCATGGCCTTAAATACGCCGTGCAACAGAGCAATAAACAGCGCCGCCATCATGGACAAGGGAGTACCCAATGCCAGACCTATGACAATGTAACCAAGCTGCGCTACCGAAGAATACGCTAATAGTCTTTTGGCATCTGTCTGCTGGATGGCGCGCAGAGTCGCGAGAGCCGAGGTGATACCACCAGCCCACGCGAGCAGCTCGCGAACTGGAAGAGAAAAAGGCGACTGCAGAAATATCTGATAGAGAACCATCCCCATTCCAAAGATTCCCATTTTAGAGAGAGCACCCGAGAACAACGCAGTAAACGGAGCGGGCGATTCTGCATAGGCATCGGGGGCCCAGCCGTGCATAGGCATGAGCCCTGCTTTAACCGAAAAGCCAAACAGCAGAGTGCCTGCCAGCATAAGCTGCATCAGCGGATTTTGCAGCACAAAACTGCGGGCCACATCTTCTATAAGGAGAGAACCCGACATATTAAACAGAATTACGATGGAGAATAGAATGGCATACGCTCCGGCGGCACTGTAGAGAAAATATTTAACACCTGCCTTAGTGGCGTTCCCTCCCTTGTGAATGGTGAGCAGAAAAGAAGACCACGTCATAATTTCCCAAAAGATAAACAGGGAAAGCAAATCGAGAGAAAACAGGATTCCGTACATGGCAGCAATTGTGATCAAAAGGTTCAAGTAATACATTGCGGGCCGCTCTTCTTTTGCCATGTATGTAAACGAGAAGAGAACCGTTGGCACGGCAAGCAGCGCGACTATCCCGGCAAAAAATAGACTGTAGGGAGTCTTTCCCAGCGTGAGGATAAACCCTCCCATCTCTATGGAAAAGGTTTCATCGCCGAGCCAAAAGAGCAAAGCAGCCGATACGGATACGGTGAGCAGAGCCACAGCATTGCGTAAAAATCTGTGTGCAAAGTGCAGCAGATAAGCCAAGAATGCCCCTCCAAAAGAAACCGCAAGAAAAAATGGAATGCCTGTAATGTCCATATTCAATCCTTCAGAACGCCTTCTGTGTATTTTGCGGTGTCGAGCAGATCCTGCGCTCCCGCCGTCAATATTTCATCGATGCTGCCCGGGAAAAATCCAATCCAGAGAATGCCGGCTGCAAGCACAGCCACAGCCGCAATGGCGGAAAGCGGTGTTTTGCTTTCTACTGGACTTCCTTCGCTAAGGTATAATCTACCCGTTGCTCTTAGATAATACGTTGCCTCTACAATGGTCGTAGCGAGAACAATAGCAATCATGATGTAATTTCCTGTTTGCCCCATGGCCGTAAGTACGCTGAGCTTGCTCCAGAAGCCACTGAATGGCGGCAGGCCAATAATCGCGAAAGCCCCCAGAGTAAACATAAAAGATAATACAGGCTTTTTGCGCCCCATTCCATTCAGGTTATCGAGATTAGCAGAGCCTCCCGCCATGGCAAACACGGCAAGGAACAGCATGCCTTTTACGATGGCGTGGTTGATCATGGCAAACAGCGCCGCGTACACCCCTTCTGCCGTAAACAGCCCCAAAGCTGCTATGGCAAGGCCGACTTGTCCCATCGAAGAATACGCAAGCATTCGGAACAGATTCTTCTGGTGCAGGGCGGCAAGTTCAGAAATGACGAGAGTAACCAGCCCCAGAATGCTGATGAGAGCCATGGAACCCGCAAACGGGAACAGCAGAATAGTAACCCTGGCCAGAGCATACAGAGCCGCCTTAACGGTAATGCCGGCAAACAGTGCAGAGACGGGAGCCGGAGCCGCCGAATAGGCATCGGGAGCCCAGCCATTGAGTGGAAAGATTTCGGCCTCTATTCCAAAGCCAACCAGAAAAAGCCCAAAGACGATCACGCGAACCGACAGCGGAACTTTTTCCATACTGAGCGCAAGATCCGCCAGATTGAGAGTGCCGGTATAAGAATAGAGGACTGCTATTCCCAGAAGGACAAACGTACTTGCCAGAGAACCAATCAGAATATATTTAAAGCCGGCCTCGGCTTTGTCGTCTTCGCGAAGAAACGCCGTGAGCGAAAAGGCAGAAATAGCGGTAATCTCCATAAAGACGAACAAGTTAAAAATATCGCCCGTTAGCACTATGCCGGTAGCACCCGCTACGAGCATCATGAGGAGAATGTAAAACCGGTCCAGTGGCTCCTGTTTCATCTGGGTGAGCGAGTACAACCAGACGATAAAACCCAATGCGGAGAAGAGCGAAGCAAAAAGTCCGGCCATTGGCCCATAATATAAATTGATTCCGAGCGGCGGAGCCCAGCCTGCAATCTGCTCAATGATGGGGGATTGCAATGCATGGGGAAAAAGCACAGCGCTAACATACAGAACGTACAGGAACGTTAAACCAGGCAGGATTTTTATGAAGCTGCGAGAGAGTTTTGCCACGAGCGGAAGCAGAAAGGCTGCCAGCAGTGGCGCGGCTACATAGTGAACGGGCGAGAGGGGGAATAGTTCTGGCATAGTTTCCTCACCACTTCAACGAGCGGATTTTTCTGATATCGAGAGTTTTATGCTGCGCGTAAATCCGTATAACCATGGCAAGCGCAACTGCGGTAACGGCAACCCCAATCACGATGGCCGTGAGCACCAAAGCCTGCGGAACGGGATCTACCATGGCATCTGCCGTGAGGCCTGGTTCCGAATAAATAGGTGCGGTGCCCCCTTTTATGAATCCAATAGCCACGAGCAGAAGGTGGGTACCAGAATCTATAAGCGAAAGCCCAACGACAATCTTTATGAGATTTTTTTTCATGAGCACGGCATACAGGCCAATCAGCATCACGATGATAGAGACTATGTAATAGATCATTCTTCGCCCCTTGTCGTGCTCATCATAGTGTCCAGCACTCCGGCGAGTTCTGCGCCCACCTTAAATCCCACGGCAACATAAATGATAGGAATAACTCCCGCGCTGAACACCTGTCCCGGAGTTCCCAGTGGGAGTATATTTTCGAGAAAAGTTTTGCCAAAAGCGAGACCCAGTATACCAGCAACCACAAACGTAATTCCCGCGAGGGATTCCATGATGGACAGCAGCGCATGGTTGGCGTGGAACTTTTTAATTCCCAAAATGAGCATAAGCACACCCGTAGCGATAATGGTACCGCCCTGAAAGCCTCCCCCCGGAGTAAGGTGGCCGTGGATAAAAATATACGCACCCAGTAAGACGATGATGGGAAACAGCGCTTTTGCTCCGGTCGTGAGGATGCTGCTCGGTTCGCGGTGTTTGTCTTCTGGTTTGCCCTTCATTCCAAAGAGTATGGCCCCAAGACCCGTTGCTGCTAAAAAGAGCACGGTTACTTCTCCAAGAGTATCAAACCCTCTGTAGTTAACGACAATGGACGTGACCGTGTTTACGGCACCCGTTTTTGGAACTGTCGTTTCCAGATAGTCTTTTCCAACTTTCATTTTGCTTTCGCCAAATGGCACACCAGCAAAAGCCGTATACAGATAAAAGCCGATGAATCCGAGCAGGAATGTTGCGAGCAGTTTTTTCATTCTTCGTACCTCCCGGTTTTGCGCAGAGCAATCAGAAAAATTACAGTGGTGAGCGCAACGCCAATGGCTGCTTCGGTAAGCGCTACGTCGGGGGCGTGCAGCAGTAAGAACAAAACGGAAAGGATAAGGCTCACCAGAGAGGTTCCCACAATTGCCATGAGGAGATCTTTCTGTACCAGCGAGAAGATGGCAGCAACAACCAGCAGAAACAGCAGAATACCCGTGCCAGCCTGATACAGCAGATCCGGCGTTAGAGTCCATTGAAGAAGCATCATGATTTGTCCTCCTGGTTATCTCTTTTATAGAGATCTATGTTTTCACGTGAAAGGGGAAATATTCCACTGCGGTGTGCTGCCCTTGCGAGCGCATGCGAGCTGATGGGATTCGATAACGCGATAAACACTACAATCAGTATTGTCTTTAAAAGCCAGGCAGGTTCCATAAAACCAATGCCGAGAATAAAAGACATGGCTCCGAGCGTTGTTGCTTTGGTTCCAGCCTGCATTCGAGTGTACATGTCTGGCATTCTCACAATGCCGATTGCTCCTAACAAAAGGAACAAGGCGCCCTGAGTAGTGAGCGCCATGCCTATGATTGTCATTATGTTCATATTCCTTTCTCCATCCAGCGGGCAATGCTGACAATTCCCATGAACCCCAGAATGGAATAGATGAGCGCCACGTCTATGTAGATAAACCGCTGGAACACAAGAGCGAGCATGACCAGTCCCGCCGTAAGGATAATGGACATGGCATCGAGGGCTATAACGCGATCCGGAGCGGTTGGCCCTTGAAAGAATCGGAAGGCGGCAATCACCAGTGCGAGGAGTAGAATGCCGCCGATTATATAGTAGAAAGTTTCCATGTCAGTCCTCAAATATTTTGATGAGCAGATTTTCAAAGGGTCCCGCAATGCTTTGCGCCGCTTCTTCGTCTGTCATGTTTTTGGCTTCGAGCCAGTGGATGTAGTACATATTATCTTTAATATCTACGGACAGAGTACCAGGGGTAAGGGTGATACTGTTAGCAAGGATCAGTTTTGCCGTTTCGGATTTCAGCCTTGTGGGAAACCGCACGATCCCCGGAGAAATGGGGAGTTTTGGGTGAAGAACAATCCATGCCACATGAAAATTGGACTTAACCAGTTCTTTCAAAAAAACCAGTATATAAAGGAGGATATAGAATATTCTTTGGGGGTGCAAGTAGTGCAGCCCTTTTGTCGTAAAATTTTTCCACGTAAACGACGCTACAATTCCAACGGTGATTACGCCTGTGAGGACTTCCTGTATCTGCAGCGAGCTCGTGAGGGCCATCCATATTGCAAACAGGATAATCCAACTGAATACAAATCTCACATGGTACTCCTTGTCTTTAGCGAACCTCTGAAAAAGTCCATCCATGGACCGGTCAGCTTATCCCGTTCCCGGAACGCGCAGGCATCCTTTTGCATGGATTCCCCTTCCCTTTATCTGGTTCATCTTTTTCTTTTGCCGGTGCGCGTCAAGGAGATTTATTGCGAGATATATGCAACGTAGAAAATGTTTGATCGTCGTTTTTAGAGACGCATACTCAACCCATCGCGCAGCGTCATGCGATACGCAAGTGCTCCCGGCAAAAAACCAACCCCGAACCCAATGCTGAGCAACGCTACCCCATATAGTAACTCTGTTGTCCCCGGAAAAGTAATCACAATTTCGATGCCCGTGAGCATTTCAATGGGTTCCTGGAGAAGAAAGAGCAATCCGTATGAAAGCACAAAGCCAAGCAGAAGACCAAACGCAGAAAGAAATCCTGATTCAAGAGTCATCAGCCAAAATAATTTTCGCGGACCCACACCTAAAGCGCGTAGTATGGCAATTTCACGACGCCTTTGCTGCAGCGATGTTAACACGGCAATAAGCATAGACAATAAACTAACCAAACCCGCAAGGATACCAATACTAAACAATGCTTTCTCTACGATTTTTAAAGTCTGCCAGAGCTCCGCAAGCGCCATCCCCGGAATCGCCACACTCAATGGCTCGCCAATGTATTGTGAAGTTTCACGCTGCAAGGTAAGTACGTCAAGACGCGACTTGCATCCCAGGAAAAAAGACGAGATTTTGCTGATGTTGTAATTGTTTGGATTATCAATATTTACTTTTTCGCCATTTTCTACGTATGCACCACTTTGCCAGTTTTTATGGATTACCTCGATCGCTTCAAGAGAAACAAAAACAGAATGGTCAACAGGTGTGTTTGTTTTTTCCAAAATACCAATAACAGTAAATGGATTGTCGTCATGGGTTAAGACAGCATTCTCGCTGATTCCATGTGATAGAATAATGGTACTTCCTGGTATTAAATTTGCCTCCTTTGCGACGGCAGATCCAATGACTGTTTCGGTTATTTTGGAAAACTCCCTCCCCTGAGAAAAAGCCAAAGGCTTGTGATTGCGATACTGATAGCGTCTAAAAAAATCCTGGGTTGTACCAATGACGCGGTTGCCGCGATAGCTATCTCCAAAAGAAAGTGGCACGGCCCAATCGACCATGGGATGATTCTTAAACCGTGTAAACGTATTATATTGAATCATGTTTTCGCTGATGCCGATATGAAAAATACTATTGAGCAGAACATTGAGCGAACTGCTGCGTGCACCAACAATAATATCCGTTCCACTGATCGTTTGTGCAAACGACGTCTTTACACCGCTGCGAATTTTTTCAACGCTGATAAACAAAGCACTTCCCAAAGCAATCGAAAAAATAGCAAGTGCGACTGAAAGTTTTCGTTCGTTCTACGATTTAAAGGCTATTGCAAAAATTGTCATACTATTGCCTCCCGAAGAGTTTTCAACTCAATAGTTCGCTCGAAATGTTTTTCCAGAGTTCTGTCGTGGCTGACAAAAATAAGCGTTGTCGCTTTCCCAAGGCTTTCAAAAAGCAGGTCAATAAAGCGATGGCGATTATCTGCATCGAGCGCTGAAGTTGGTTCATCCGCTAAAACTATTTCCGGTTCTCCGAGCAATGCCCTGGCAATAGCAATCCGTTGGGACTGGCCAACACTTACTTGACCAGCCTTTTTCCCAAGTAGCTCAGCAATCTGAAGTTTTTGGGAAAGCCATTCTATCTCTTGTTTTAATGGATTTTTTAATCGTTGCATGCGCTCGCGCGATAGCTTTGCAGCAAGAGCTATATTCTCGTACACAGTTAGATAATTAATTAAATTAAACTGTTGAAAAACATAACCAATATGATCCGCACGAAAACGATCACGCTGTGAAGGACGCATCGTTTTATACTCGCGTCCATGAACGAGAACAATTCCGTCCTTTACAATGTGGGTTCCCGCAAGTGCCCCGAGTAATGTAGTTTTGCCCGATCCGCTCGCTCCTGCAATAAAAATGTGTTCACCAGAACCCAACTGAAGTTCTGGCAATACAACGTTGTGATTTCCGCCGTATGAGTATACGGCGTTTTTGACTTCAATTGTTTTCATTAGTTTAACTTAAACGTATCTGTTGCGCTTACTTCTTTTTCTTCAGCAACACCAGATTGATCCATCTTAACGTGCACTTCTTTAACGGAAGGATACACCTCTGCAAAACCAAAGGATAATTGCTGTGGTGCGCTTTGGCAGTTAATTTTTGCCGAAACGATATAAATTTCGTGATGCCCTTTTTTTTCGGAATCAATTTTCTTATCTGCCACAACGCATCCAACCCCATCGGGACGGATTAAATCGCTAAAACGAGAGAGAACTTCCTCACCCGTTGGTGGTTCTTTTTTCCCCGGTGCAAAAAGTGCATCGCGATGGCTCCGCATTTCCAGAGATAAACTGTTCGCTTCCCGAACAACAGTGAGCTTTACAGAGCTGTGTTCTTTGTCGTCGTGGTGATGTTTACTGCATGCACCTGTAATCAGGGCTGTTAAAAGAATCGATGTAATAATTATCTTTTTCATAAAATCTCCTTAATAGTAATCTTC
>DYKF01000284.1 GCA_020722745.1 Caldithrix sp. | reverse complement strand
CCAGGGTTTTGCGGTCTGAAAAAGTCCACGGAGGGACTTTTTCAGAGGTTACCTAGGTAAGATCCGATAAAGGATCGCTTTGCCTCTGCGCGAACAGAGTTACCGACAGGCAATTAAAAAACAATCTACAAAACGAAAGGAGTAAATATGTTAAAAAAAATAGAGTTAGCGTTTGAATGGATTCTGTGGCAAAGCCGCTTCATCATTGTTTTTGCGTCATTGGCCAGTATAATATCTGCTATTGTACTCGTTGGACTTGGCAGCACAGATGTATGGTTAATTTTGACGGAAATGTTCCATACCATTTTTCATGGCGGACATATGGAGCACAGCAGTGTGATCACTCACATCATATCTGCAATCGATTCGTACCTGATTGCGACAGTGCTTCTTATCTTTGGCATTGGTTTGTACGAACTGTTTGTGAGCAAAATTGAGTTTGCAGAAAAAGACCAGATCTCATCGAGAATTCTCGTCATTCACTCTCTCGATGAACTCAAAGAAAAAATTGCCAAAGTAGTGATCATGGTGCTTATCGTCACTTTTTTTAAATATGCGGTTAGCTTTAAGTATTCATCAGGCCTCGATCTTTTGATGCTGGCGGTTGGCATATTCTTAATTTCCATGGCTGTTTACTTTACGCATAAAGACGGCAAGAAAAAACAGGACCATTAATGAGCCAGGGCCGGAAACGACACCGGTCTTTCAACTGTTAGACATTCCGTCAAAAATGTGTTCCATTTCGGCAGCCTTCTCTTTGAGATTGCGGGCGGCCTGCACAAAAGCCGATGCAATCTGGGCGGAGTTCTGCAGAGAGGAATTAATGCTCTCGGTGGAACTCCGCATTCCTTCCAAACGCTTGCTGTCTTCTTCCGTGTTTCCGTGAATTTTACTGAATAAATTTCCGGATTCCCTTATGTAAGGCAGAATTTCGTCAATCGCCTTGGACATGGTTCGCGACTGTCCCTGGATATTAAACATTTCCTGCTCAATTTCGTGAGCTCCTTTTCGGCTCATGTCTGCAAGCTTTCCGACTTCTCCGGCAACTACGGCAAATCCCCGCCCCGCCTCTCCGGCTCTGGCCGCTTCAATGGTTGCGTTCAGAGAGAGAAGATTGGTTTGATCCGAAATTTCTTCGATAAGGCTCGTTTTTGCGCTAATCTCCTCTACACTCTTCAAGAGATTGCGCATGAGCTCCTTAATGGAATTGGCAGAGGACTCAGAAGTCGTCGCATATTTCTGCTGGGTTTCAACAAGAGCAGATACCTCACGGTCGCTCACGGCAATGTGCTCCGTTACGGTAATCATATTGGAATTAATTTCCTGTACCATGGCGGCTTCGTCGCTGATGGTTGCCTCCAACTGAGAAGCTGAAGCATTGAGCTCGTTGGCCATCGTCTGTAGAGAAGCAGAGATAGACTTAACGATTGAAAAAGCATGGGAGAGAACTTCGGATTCGGATTTGATTTCTCTTTGCTGGTTGTAATTGCGCTTCATAATGCTCTCGTGGCTGAAGGATGAAAAAGCACCAAGGAGAAATCCGGCAGACGTAAAAAAGAACTGATTTAACTCATTGTAAAATACAGCAGCACCACGGTCTATGTAGACAAATAGATTCATCACGGCAAAAGCAATCGAAACGCTGCCCATCGAAATTAAATACCAGCGAAAGCGCTGTCTGCCAAGACCGGCAGCCCAAGCAAAAATAAGCTGAAGTGTGGCAAAATAATAATTATTGCCTGGCTCGTTATCTTTGCTTAAAATTAATATGAGCATGATGGAAAGGCCAGACAAAGTAGTGGAGGCAGCGCTTAGCCACTGCGAATATTCGCTGAATTTGCGGGTATGGGTCAGAAACCAGAACAGCAGCAGCAAGCCAGTCATGGAAAAACGAACAATCCAGGCAGAACCGCGCGTTTGGGGCAGCAGCCAGTAATCGAGAACAGCCAGAGTGAGAAAAATCAGAATGGCGAGAATAAAACCGAGGCGAATGCTTCCAATGGCCTCGAGCAAATAAAAACGATCAAATCTTTTTGCCTGACGGGCATCCTCTTCCTTAGACATGGCGCATCAGGTTTTGCTTTCCTGGTTTGTCAATTGATTTAAGGCAACCTCTAATCTTTCAAAAATTTGAAAAAATTTTAAATTTATTTTATTATATACTCCGCGAGGAAAACATAAAAAATAATTTTTAGAGTTTCCCTTAAGTGGGGTGCCTTACGCAGGCAGCGTTTTGCCGCCGGCAGGGGTTGTCGATAGAGGTGCGATCCTTGGTTCGCGCAGCTGCGGTCGATCCCTGCGCGCCCCTCCCTGGCAAATAGCTGGGGGAAAATTACAGGCCAATAATTTTAGATTTTTCAAAATGCTATGGCGCCTCCCGGCCCACTTTTTTTCTCCCATCGCTCACCTGTGGAAAAGGCAGATTATGTCACATTGGAGTGCTTTTGTTATCTACCAAGCGTTACAGATGAGACATAAT
>DYKF01000283.1 GCA_020722745.1 Caldithrix sp. | reverse complement strand
AGCAATAATTTACAGGGAAGAGACAAAGAGCAATAGAACGGCAAGCCCTTGTAACAATACGCGACCCGCAGGGTCTGCAAGCAAAATCTGCACGAAGTGCCCCCCCCCCGTGTAGGCAGGATTGCCTGCCCGCATCGAAAATTTATTGCGTTCTGTACGCGAAGTATCCTCTGGCAAGCTTCCTCTCGTATGTCAGCTATGTCTTTGGGTTTTACAAAAAATCGATTTTAATTATGGGAGCCTCTATTTTTTCAAAATATTATAGTTATCTCTTTATGTACTCCGCAAGGAAGGCGTAAAAAATTAATTTTTAAAGGTTCTCTTAAAAAACCCGGAAATTACAGAGACTCAGAAGATAACATCCAAAAATAAATATCGCAATTTAACGAGAACAATCGCGCAAATAATGATACAGCGAAATAAAATCATCGACTGAAAGAGCATCGGCGCGTTTTTCTAAAAGGGGATCGCCTTTTGCATGCATGCCCTCTACGCACGAAAGCCAGCCTGGCCTCTGCGACCAGTGCGGATTTTTTCGCAGCGCGTTGTACAGACTCTTGCGCTTGCCCCAAAATGCTGCGCGCAGCAAAACCTCAAATTCGCGCATATCTATGTTGTTCTCGTGGCGCTCCCAGTAGAGCCACAGGGCATCTACACCCGGAACGGGAAAAAACGCCGTGCGAGGTAACTTGCGAAATACACGAGCCCTGCCCGTAACCGCCGTAAAAATCGCGAGGGAGCTGCCGCGTCCATGGGCTATTCTTTCGGCCACCTCTTTCTGCATTCCAAACAGACCGCGCCGAATAAACGGCATATCGCGCATCACTCGAATGAGAACCGGCGACGTAATATAAAAAGGAAGATTAGAGACAATCTGCACGACACCCTCGCGTTCAAACGTTTCAACGGGTATTTCCAGAAAATCGGCTTCGTACACGGGCGTTCCTGAATACGTTTCCCGCGCACGTGCCGCAAGGGTTCTATCTTTTTCGCACAGTATCATAGGAAAACCACGCTTCAAAAAATACTGTGTGACCATGCCCAGACCGGGCCCTATTTCAAGAAGAGGAGCGCGCTCCATGAGCTCCTCTGCTCCCTGCAGGGAGTGATCATTGTGAAGAAAGTTTTGCCCCAAAGATTTAAGTGCACTGATGCCCAGGCGGGAAAGTTCTTCTGTAACCGACGACATTAGGCAACCTCTATTGATTAAAATTTTTGAAAAAAAAATTTAATCGTTATTTTTATCTTTACCGCTGGGAAACCTTAAGCTCTGAAAAAGTCCATCCTTCGACTTTTGTCTGCTGCCCGCTTTGCTCTCAGAGGTTACCATTACAGAATGGCCTTCATCTGCGCAAGTCGCCCACGCAATCGCATGATGGCTTTTGTATGCAACTGCGACACGCGGCTTTCGGTAACTTCGAGAACCTCTCCGATTTCTTTGAGCGTGAGGTCTTCGTAATAATACAGCACGACCACTTTTTTCTCGCGGTCTGGCAGTTTTTTGATGGCGTCTATGATGAGTCCCTTGATTTCTTCGCGCTCCACCATGACATCTGGGTTGGTGTTGGCAGATGCCTCTACCGTTTCTATAAAGGAGAGATCGTCGGAATCATCGCTGTTATGCCAGACATCGTTGAGCGAAACAAGGCTGGTCCCAGAAATTTTGGACACCATGGAATGAAATTCTTCGAGAGAGATATCAAGCTCGGCGGCAATTTCTTCGTCGTCTACCGTGCGGCCCATCTTGTTCTCGAGTTCTATGATTACTTTTTCGATTTGTTTGGCTTTCTGTCTTACCGAGCGCGGAATCCAGTCAATGGTTCGCAGCTCGTCAAAAATGGCACCCCGTATGCGCGTCATCGCATAGGTTTTAAATTTGACTTCTTTGCTGGGATCAAATTTTTCTATAGCATCCAGAAGGCCAAACGTGCCATAAGAAACGAGGTCGTCAAACTCTACGTTCTGCGGCATGCCTACGGCTACCTTCCCCGCTACATATTTCACCAGCGGCGCGTATTTTTTGATCAGTGTTTCCCGGATTTTGGGATCCTGTGTCTTGCCATACTTAATCCACAGGTTCTGTTCTTCGGTTTCGTCTATATTCGCTGGATCGATGGACATGTAAGGAGACAGAATACTTATTTCTCCAATTCCGTCAAGAATTTTCACGATTTATGCCCGTTCCATACTGAAAAATAGTGAGTCTTTTTTAGCTGCAATGCAACCTGGTTTTCCACCGAGTGCGAAGATTTTCGAGATAGCGAAGACAGGTTGCACAGGGGGTTGGAATTTTCGCTTGAATGAGATATTTTGTCGCCACAAGGGCAATAGATCTATTATCCATCCACGTCTTGTGGGCTCTTTGTTCTTATGGATTGGCTATATTTATTTTGTCTGGAAATTAGTCTTTATGAGGCCTGGCCGTTCCACCCGTGCCGCGAGAGCTTTGGCCTGCCCGCATTATGTCTCATAACAAAAGCTTTGGTAGATAACAAAAATAACCGCATTAT